>JAUYEE010000144.1 GCA_030691545.1 bacterium
CGTTCAGAGCCATCATTCAAAGTTGGCTGTCCTGTCAGGCTCTGGTAGAATTCGTCAGAGCTTAAAAAACGGATATCGAGGTGGAGCCGACACAAATGTCATCTCACGAGCAGCTTCTTGACTATTTGAAGAGGGCGGCTGCCGCACAACAGCTAACGCGCTGGTATGGCAATGAGCGTCAGACGCCCGGCAGACAGGCGGCGCGATACGGCACGCTGGTCGCCGGGCACAGAAAGCAGTTCGGCGAAGGGAAGGACAAGGTCCGGCTTTTCAGCGCTCCGGGGCGAGTGGAAGTCGGGGGGAATCACACGGACCACAACCACGGAAGGGTCCTCGCGGCGGCCGTGAACCTCGACGTGATTGCCGCAGTGACCCCGGCGACCGATTACGTAATTACTGTTCACTCCGAAGGCTACGGCGACCCGTTCCGGATTGATTTGTCAGACCTGGATGCAAAGGAAGATGAGAAGGAGACTTCCTCGGCATTGATTCGCGGCATCTGCCGGGCGTTCCGCGACCGGGGATACAAAATAGGGGGATTCAACGCTTGCGTAACCAGCGATGTGGCGGTCGGGTCGGGGCTTAGCTCCTCGGCGGCCTTCGAGGTTCTCATCGCCACAACCCTGAATCACCTGTTCAACGGCGGCGACATTCCGGCGAAGGACATCGCCCTGATGGGGCAGTACGCCGAGAACTACTACTTCGGCAAACCAAGCGGCTTGATGGATCAGATGACCGGCGCAGTCGGCGGGTTGGTGACGATTGATTTCCAGGACCCGACCAATCCCCTTGTCCGCAAGCTCGACTTCGATTTCGCCTCCTGCGGATACGACCTCGTCGTGGTCAACACCGGCGGAAGCCACGCGGACCTGACCCCGCATTACTCTGCCGTCGCCACGGAAATGAAGGCTGTCGCCACCGCCCTCGGAAAGAACGTCCTGCGAGAGGTCTCCTTCAAAGAGTTGACGGATTCCATCAAGAAGGTCCGAAGAGAAGTCGGCGACCGTGCTGTCCTTCGCGCACTCCATTTCTTTGCGGACAACGAACGGGTGGCGCAACAGGTTAACGCGCTCGCCGCGAGAGATGTTGAAACGTTTCTTCGCCTCGTGAATGAATCGGGGCAAAGTTCATGGATGCTCCTCCAGAATCTTTATGCGCCGGAACGACCCGCGGAGCAGGGGCTGGCGCTGGCTCTCGCGGTAACCGACCAGATGCTGAAAGGCAAAGGCGCCTGCCGCGTCCATGGGGGCGGTTTCGCGGGGACAATTCTGGTGTTCGTCCCGCACGAGCTCACCGCTTCCTACACGGACAGGATGAACGACCTTTTCGGCGACCGGGCTGCACAAACGCTCCGCGTGCGTTCGCTCGGAGCCGGAGAAGTTTTTCCGGGCTGTTGAGGTTGCGCAGTTGGTCGGGAGAGAGGTTGATTTTGGATTTCCGATTTCCGAATTTGGATTGGACTCCAGCGGGCAGTCCCCAATTGGCAATCGCAAATCGCTTTTGATTTATCGGCGTTCATACACGTGCATCTGCGGTTCCTTTCCCGGACCGTGCGCTGACGCGTTGGTGGGAAAAGACAGACACTTTCACGGCAGACGGATTCTGAGGGTCTCTCCCTTTTCCGTGTGGGTCAGACCGATGACCAACCAACCTTTTCGGGGATCGTACTGCCAACCTTCTGGTGCGCGGTCCAAATCTTTGGTCGAGGGGAGTGGTTTGTCCTCGATGAAAACCTTCGGCTCAGAGGGAGAAGAAAGCCCTGCGAGAAAAACGTAGGTTTTGGCGCCGGGGAAGAATTTGACGCGCACGCGGACCGTGCGGTCGTCGGTTTGCAGGCGAGACGCCTGCGCTACGGTCTCCATCTCGGCGGAGAGTATTTCGGCGATGGAGGTCACGAAGATGGGGTTCTTCTCGCGGCTCAAGACCTTGTGTTTGAGTCCCGGGTCATATCCATTCAGCGCGAGGAGATTGACGGCGATGTTCTCGGGATTCAGGTCCGCGGGGTTGGGATGGTTTTCGAGGAGGTCCCAGGAATCCGGGTAGCACCCCTTGCTCTTGCCGTCGGCGTACTGCTGCCACATAGCACTGACCGTAATGCCCTCCGCGAGACGCCGCCAGTCCAGCGAGTCGTCGTGCCGCGCGAGCCGCTGGATGCTGTAGGCGTAAACCAGAGAGCACCACTGCACCGGTCTCCCAAGCCACGAGTGCGTGTAGAACGTCGCTCCGAAGATCGGGATGCCCGCGTATCGCATCTGCGGCATCTGCTCGTCACGTTCCCACACATAGTGAAATGGAATGCCGGTTTTCGCCCAGAACTTTGCCTTCTCGAGGTATCGCTCCTCGCCGGTGATTTCATAGGCGTCAACAAAGGCGCGCACAGCGTACGCCGCGGCGAGGACGTCGGGCGCGTAGAGGGGGCACTCCCATTCCTGGGCGCCGGTGGGAATCGTGTAACGGTCGAGAAAGGCGAGTGCCTTGAGACCTGCCTCGATATGCCTGCGGTCGCCGGTCACGATGGCTTCCCTGAGAGTCTGGCAGGCTCCCCGCGCACACATCCCGCTTGTCGTATCGCCCGGCTTGCCGAGGACTTCTTGCCTCGCGTCCGATGGTTGCCAGCGGAAGGAACCGTCCGGCGATTGTCGCCCGAGGACTCCTTCCATTGCACGTTGCCAGTTCTCCACCGATTCCGCCACTCGCCCTTCGAGGAAAGGCAACTCACCCGTCATGATGTGGCAGGCATCCGGTCGCCAGAGGCTTCCCGGACCGAAGCGCTCGAGGCATTTGCCCACGACCAGGTCTATCCGTTGCCGCAGCGACTGGCGAACCCCATCCTCCCGAGTGAGCAAGAGGTCTATAGAAAGAGGCGTGCAATGACCCGGGAAAGGGCCCGGCTGCCAGCCGACGCAATGGCTCCACCCCTCCGCGGACGCATCCCATACGCTCTCCAGGTAACCGTGCCGACAGAGCGACAACTCCTCATCGAGGTTCCGCGGGTATCGGACCTCCGGAAAGCCGTGCCGTTTTACCCAGGCAACGACGGCATCGGTTATGTCGGTCGCCTGGGGCAGGATGAGGATAGAGGAGTTCAAACGCAGCGCGCTTCCCTCCGCAAGGGTCAAGACCCGCTGGCTATTCAGCGTGCCCTCCTCGAGGAACTCCGGGACCGTCGGCACGATCACGCCGAAGGCGTGATTGTTCTGAGCCGGGAAGCAGTTCGGCGAGGAAAAGAGCGGCGTTGGCAGCTCTTTCGCCTCGTGCCAGTTCTGATGGGGGTCCCAGGACAACCCGACGACAACGTTCTCCTTTCGCACCGCCATCATCGGGATGGTCACGCGAAGCGGGTGAGGCGTCGCGCGGCGATTTTGTGGGGCTGCGATATCCCGCGTGCCGGAGGACGGCTCGTTCTCGCCGAGATACTCCAGGCCGGGGAAGATAGCCTGGTCTTTGGAGCCGCCGAAATCCTCGACGCCATCTCCCGCGAGGAGCCTCGGCGAGACGAAGAGCACAACCTCTCTCGCTGACTCGGCGGTTAGAGAAGACTCCGTCTCCACCCACGGGGAATCTTTCCGAAGAAGGAACGACTGCTCGAACCGCCAGCGCACTGAATCGGCGTCCGAAAATGTGTCCTGGAGAGCGACGCCGACCTCTTCGTCTGTGAGGCTTCTGCCAGCGAAGCTGCGCAGGCGAGAATATCCGGAGGGGCGCAGCTCGACCTTGTGTGTTTTGCCGTCCCGCAGCCGAAGCGAGAGCTCTGCAAACGGCGCCAGTCGCCCGATTGGCTTCCAGCGCCCTCCAGGCGGGCTTTCCGTTTTGACAAGGAGCGTTCCGTACACGAATCGCCCTGCGTCGCGGATCAAGGCGAGGCGAGTTGAGCCCTTTTCCAGCACAACAAATTCGGGCTTCTCGTGAAAGCCGCTCGTGTCCGGAGTCAGGAAACCGTACTCGATCCCTCTGGCTGGCCCGAGGACCGTTACCTCGAACGACTGCACCTGAAGCCCCATGCCCAGTCCGAACCGATAGAGCCCTCTTTCGGCGGGAGCGATCACGCGCCACGCGAGGGTCACGTCTTCAGATGGCTTGACCGCCGGCAGGACTTTCTCCGGCGACTCATTCTCTGATAGAGCGAATCCCAGAGGCGCCGCGAGCCGCACCCGGTAACCGGCTTCCGCCGTCAAGACGCCCTCTCCCGTGTTTTTCAGCACGGCGACAATCTGGAAACGGTCGTACGGTGTGACCACCCCCACAGAGGGGCCGACGGAGGTCACTTCGATTTTTGGGCCGTACAATACTGCGGCGACGTCCTGCAACGTCGGCTCGGAGCCATCCGCAAGTCTCATCCGGGGCAAACGGGGCGCCTTTTCGATGGAGAGGGGCGAAGGAAACCAACCGAGCACGTTCGTGAAGGCGCGGTTGGCGCCAATTATAACGCCTTTTGCATTTTCACCCAGCGACGGCCAGTCCGCTGTCACTTCCTTCTCCGGCGGCGCCCGAAGGACGAAGAAGCTCGGCTGGGCGACGCCGTACGCTCGCTGCGCTGGGCGAAGCAACACAACCCTCGGATCGCCCCATAGCGCCCAATCCGCCGAACTGTTCTTGTTGCGGTCGCTGACCAGCGCGAGCCGCACGTTTTTGCCTGCGTACTGATTGAGGTTGACGGCCGCGTAACACCAGCCGTCCCTGTCCCACAGTTGTTCATAGACGCTCTGTCCGTTGACCAACACGCGGAAGATGACCCCATCCTCCTGTCCTTTGCCTGCGTCTCGCCAGCCGGGTCTCAGCCCCACTGCGAACAGAAGTAGGATTCGCTCACCAACTCGCACCGCTGGCAGGGCAATCGAATAGGAAGCGGTCGCCGTCGCGCTTTCCCCGGATGGCGGATGGAGAAAGAGATAGCGCCCCAGGAGGGGGCAATTCATCTGCCGGTCTTCCCGGAGTTGTCCGAGAGACGCCCTTGCGCCCTCGGAGACCTCCGCTTTGCCGAATTCCTCGACGGCGTCGCAGAGGACCTCCGCCTCCATCCACACCGCCTGGACCGGCTGACAGAATGCGCTCGTCATTGCCGCGATGAACAACGCGAGGACCGTCAGCGTGAAGACGGTTTCTGCGTAATGCCGTTTCAATTTCACCTCCCTGTGCAGCGGTTCGCGATTTGCGATTGCCAATTGCGGATTGTCAGCCCGGACAGCGCCCCCCTGCCTTCATCTGATGGGGCAGCGGTTCCCAGCCTGGGCACACGGACGCTCCCGAAGCTTCGCTTCACGGTCGCAAGGCGGGAGCTGTTGCTCCCGCACTCCACATCTCCCTGTACAGCGACTTACGATGCCAGTTGCGGACTTGCGGTTGCATGGGTTCCTTCGTGGTCTTCGTGTCCTTCGTGTTGAGAAAACCATGCTGTTCACCACGAAGGGCACGAAGCACGCGAGGGTTACCGTCAGTTGCCCTGCCACTGGACTTCGATGACGCGGGTCTCCAGCGGGGCGAGCTGGAAAGACAGCTTGTCCCCCCGCGCTGCCTGCCGAGCGGATTCCTCGACAATCGGATAAATCGTCCTCACCGTGAACGGCAGGCGAGACGCCTGCGCTACTGGCTGCCCTGTCGCCCGCCGGGGCAGGTCTATCGAATCGTCGAGCGTAACCTCCGCTTTTTTCTCCTGCAACGATGGATTGCGGAGGAAAACGAATCCTTTTCGAGGCGGGCCTGCTCGGCCAGTGCGACCATCCTGGGGGAAGTGAGCGTATCCGTAAACCTCCCCCTCGTGGGGGTTCCCCAAGATCATCCGCGTGTGGGATAGAACCGCGGCGTTGTCCAGCCACCACCTGATTTTCTCGCCGAGGAATGCGAGCTCCTTCTCTGACATGATGGAAGGGCTGATGTAAAGCTCCAGGTGGAGCGTTCCCATGCCGAGGTTCATCATCACGTGGTCCCGCCAGTCTTTCTCGGATTCGTCCGCGTCGGGCGTCCGGTAGGCGCCGGTATCGTGCCTGCCCTTAAGGATTCCCACGGTCATCAATGCATTGAACGGGTACTGTGCCCCGTTCTCCCGGAAGGCGATGTACATCCGCCAGTCCTTGTACGTGATGGACTTCTGCCGGACGCTCCCCCAGCCGTCGTGCCCGTAATCATTTCCCTGCATCCAGACGGAGTCGGCGTGCTGCAACCACCAGGGGCTGTGCCAGGTCCCTGTCGTGATGTTGATAAACAGACTTCGCTTCTGCTTCTTGAGCGAATCTAAGATCTCGAGGAACGCGTCCGTCATAGCCACCTGCGAATACAAGCCGATCCGGTGACCGTGCAGGCGGTCCTGGCAAAAACTCGGAAACCCATCGAACTTCAAATACGTCGTCTGGTATTGACGGACAAAGTCCATCGCGCATTCCTGAAACCGTTTCTTATACCGCAACGCGGCGAGGCAAAATCCTTCCTGGCGAAATCCCGGCGTCTGAAGAAGCTCAAACCCTTCCACCCTTCCGTAGGCCATCCTCTCCTTTTGCGCCTCCCCGTATCCTCCCCACGGGGAAAGCCAGAAGCCAAGCCCGCTGGAGGTCTTCAAGGCTTCTTTCTCGATTGTCTCAAACCCGTTCGGAAAGCGGTCCTCTGCAACATTCCACAGGCTGCGATGGTTGTCCCAGCCGTCGTCGAGGACAACCGAGTCGAGCCGGATACCGTAAGGCTGGCAGAACTTTTCTCTCAGAAGCCGGAGGGATTCCAAGACCGCCGCCTCGTTGAAATCCCGCAGGTCGTACCAACTATTCCACAGCACGAACGGACGCGGCGCGCGGGACCGGATGCTGTCCACGTACTTCAGAAACGACCGGCTGACGTTTCCATCCGGAGCGACGCCGATGACCGCCGTATGGCTGCCGACCGCCGTCATCCCCACGGACAGGCCGTACTCGTACCCGAGGCGGACTCGCCCGCGCCCGTCGTGAAGGATTGTGCACGCCGGATATTCCACGCCAAAGAACAGGTCCCGGTAGTACACCGGCTGGCCGAGACCGCGAAACTCCACCACATCCTTGCTTTCCGGGAGGTGAAACACGTCCACGTCTATTCGATTCACCACCTCGTCCCCCGGTTCCAGCCTTGACACGCCGATGCTCTTCTTGACGAAGAAGTCATCGGGACCGAGCTCGTAGAGCACCGAGATGGAAAACCCCGCCCTGGGGCAGGTCGTGGAGAGAACTGCCGTCTGAACCTCTCCCGCTTCTCCGGACGTGGCCACCTTGTGAACCTGACTGCGCAAGATCGTCGCGAGCCTGTCTTCCGTCGTCACCATGAACAGCGATGATGGAAACACGTGCTTCTCGCCGAGCGCCTTGTTGACGATCGTGACCTCCGCGTCGTCTCGTTCCCGCAACGTGACCGCATAGGAAAGATGCTTGTTCTCCAAGACGAAGCCGGATGGTTTGGCCTCGGCGGCATCCTGGGCGGGGGCTATCGTCCCGAGGCACAACGGGCCCACAAGACCAACCGCAAACACAAAGAAATCAAGTCGGTTATGGCGCGACATACAATGCTCCTATCTCAACGCGTGCAATTGCGCCCGTGTCCAAACCAATCCCGCCAAGAAGCTATAGCGAAGACACCGCCTTCGTCAAGAGCGCAATCGCTCCGGGTGTGGCATGGCGATTGACCGGGAAGCCGCTATCTGGTAAGTTAAAAAGAAAACGAGAGAGCAAATCGCCGTCGGGAGAAGGGAAAATGACAAAGAGCAAAATATGCGGATGGCTGGCAGCAGCCTTTTTGGTTGTGTCGTTCGCGCAGAACCCGGGAATTGCAGCAGCAGAGGAGGCAGCGGAAACGCCGGCTCCGAAGGCGGCCACTTCCGTCCGGGTCGGCCCTCGAACACAGTTTACGATTGGCGGCTTTGACATCGGCAGCGCAGAGGAGCTACCGGGAGTTCTCGCAAAACTGAAGGAACAACTCCCGCGCATGAAAGCGGCGGGGGTCACCAGCCTCGAGACGTACGTTCGCTGGAATCTGGTTGAGAAATCGCCCGGGGAGTTTGATTTCACGCTGTACGACCAGATTGCCCAACTGGCCCAGTCGCACGGAATCCAATGGGTTCCGTTCCTCATCATCGGTCCGGGGTATGCGACGCCGGAGTGGTTTCACAGCAGCAAGGATTCCGTCAAGTACGTCTGCCTGGAGCATGGGGAACAAAGCTCCGTCGAGTCGCTGTGGAATCCCCACCTTCGGGGGCATATCACACGGTTCATGAACGAATTCGCGGAACACTATCGGCCGATGCGGCTCATCGAGTCGGTTCTTTTGGGCATCACCGGCAATTACGGCGAGGCAATCTATCCCGCGACGTCCGGAGGGGATTGGACCTCTGGGACTCACGGCAAGTACCATTCCCACCCCGGCTACTGGGCAGGGGACGAGTACGCCATCCGGGATTTCCAGAGCTGGCTCAAACGGAAATACGACGACATCGCGAACCTCAATGGCGAGTGGCGAACCAACCACCGCGACTATGCGACGGTGAAGACCTTCGCGCAGGATAAGGCTCCGTCCACGGCCGCGTGGCTCGACATGCTCCACTGGTACAAGGATAGCATGAACGAGTGGGCCTCGTTCTGGATGAAGACGACTCGCCGCTACTTCCCTGACGAGGACATTTATCTTTGCACCGGCGGGGATGCCGACCCGAGGCACGGGTCCGATTTCGGCGAGCAGTGCAAGATCGCCGCTTCGGTCAATGGCGGCGTCCGAATCACCAACGAGGCGAGTTCGTATCCGTTGAACTTCTCCCTCACCCGGTGGGTGGCTTCCGCGGGGAAGCTGTACGGCGCCTACTACGGATTTGAGCCAGCGGGCGGAGTGACTCCTGAGGCCGTCGCGGGCCGCTGCTACAATGCGACCGCTTCCGGCGCCAAACAGGTTCATTACTACTTCCCGAACGTCTTCGGCTCGGCGCAGGCCGAGCAGAACTGGCTGAAAGCGGCGACGCTGTTCCAGAAGCGAAGGCCCAAAGTGGAGGTCGCCGTTTTCTATCCCTCGACCGATATCGAGCTAAACGGGCAAAAGTTTCTCCACTACCCCCGGGAGCTCAGAGATTTCTTCGATTTCGATTATCTGAGCGAGGGAATGATTCGAGACGGCGGCTTGAAACGGCACAAGGTGCTCCTCTTCGCGGAGAGCTACACGGTTGACGTCGCCACGCTGAGGCGCATCCGAGATTGGTGCCTGTGGGAAAGAGGCATCGTCATCTTTTCCAAGCACAGTCCTCCCCTGAGAACAGTCGAGGGGGATGAACTCCTCTACGAACGCATTCTGGAGACGGACGGCGCCATCGTGGATCAGGGTCCGAGGGAAGGCTATTTCCGGTTCGTCGCGGAGACGCTGGCGAAGCTGCCTGTTCTCTCTCGCGACGTCCGGGAGATTATCACCGAGGATTCCAAGACGCCGAACCTCTTCTTCACCCTCTTTGAAGACGGCGAAATCCTCATTTACAACGAGAGCCCGAACGATGTCACGTGGGGATTTGAGTTCAATGAGAAGTACATGAGACCGACCATCCCCGCCTATGGCATCTGGTCATCAAGAGGGGCCGGGCAGTAGAAATGTAGCGCAGGCGTCCCCGCCTGCATACCTTCAACAGCAGACAGGACACAGGAGGCAGGCGAGACGCCTGCGGTACGCCACCCAGGCACAAGCGTCAGAATGGGTTCGGCGGACCGTGCGCGCTTCTCTCTTGCGTCCGCCAGAACAGCCAGGGAAATCAGAGTTCTTCGAGAGCCTGGAGGAGGCTGCCCGCGTTCGGAATCTCGCCCCAGGTGACTTTCTTGACCACCCAGATGCGCATGTCGCCAATCATCCCCGGAGGGAGGTGCCCCACGACTTCCGGCACCTGGTAAATGGACGGAACGTTCTGCCCCATGTCAAAATAGTTGGAGAAGAACGTCCCCGCGACGCTGGTCTGTTTCTGAGAAACAATCTGATTCTGCGCGTAGAAAACGCCCATGACGTTGATCTGGGCGGAGTTGAAGTTGATTGCGTTCACCGCCATTACGCCGAGAATGTCAACCCTGGGAAAGGTGCTGAAGGAGAAGGTCAGGAGGTCACAGTTGATGCCGACGGTTCCCACCGAAGCAAGGGAGCCTTTGCCCTGGTAAGTAATTAATTTTTTGCTTCCCCTCTTATTGAAATTCACATCTCCTTCAACAACCACAACCCCGCGGATAGTCAGGTGGCCGCTCCCGTCCATGGCAATCATCCCTTTCTCGTTCGAGAAGCTGAACGAGGACGTAGGGTCAATGTTTCGCAACTGGGTCAACTGGGCGCCGCTCGAAATCACCAGTGCGTCCGCCCGGAGGTAATCCATGTAGCTCGGATAGCCGCCATAGGGATCGGTCAACCGGGGGAATGTGATGTCGAAGTCGCTCAGGTCATACGGGTTTCTTGTCCCGTTGTCGGAATAGACGTTCCCCTCGCCGGCGTTTCCGCCATAGCCGTCGCTGATGAAGACGCCCTCGAGGGTCTCTTTGATTGGATTACCGGGGACATCCGGGGCCCCCAGACAGGAACTCCCGCTCAGAGCCACTTTGCCGTGCTGGACGCGGACTTCCGCCTCGAGAGAGTCGAGGATCTCCTGTCCGTATGCTCTCTGAATGGGGGGAATCCGCAATCCGAGGTCGGGCGGAATGCCGGCGTAGTTGTTTCCCACATTTCCGCTGCCGCTGAACTCCGCTGCCGGATCGTTGCTTCCGAGCGACGTTCCGAGGAGATGCACGGACCCTCGGATGTCCACGTTGCCGTTGATGACCCTTCCTGCTTGCCCCTCCCCGGCAAAGATAGCATTGTTCCAGGGGGAAATCTCAAGGGCGCGAACCAGTGCAAGGGCTGTTCGCTCTGTCTCAAGCACATAGCTGTACCCATCCCGGCTCTTTCGGTAGTAGCGGCCAATGGTCTTGACCCAGATTCTGTCCGTCCAGCCGAGCAGGTTGGACAGTTGCACCTCGTACGTGGATTTGTAATTGGCATTCCCTTCGAACGCATAGGGCGTTTCATCGAGAAAAGCATAGAAGTCGTTGACATAGTCCGGGTGGTAGGTGCTGAGGTACTTCGGCATCAAAACCGTGCCGCCGCGTGTCATATCTACATATCCCGTGGCGGAGTACATTTTGTCGTCCGCCCACGAAGGCTGCATTCCCACGGGCGCATAGTAAAAGTCGTTTTTCAGGAATTTCACGGCCTTCTCCAGACCAACCTCCGCCGCGTAGAAGGCTTTGGTGGAATGGGATTCCAATCGGGCATGAGCAATTTCCGTTTTTGTCAAATGGAGAAACGCCGCCGTGCCGATGGCTGCAATCAGCGTAAACATCAAGGTGATGACCAGAACCGCCCCGGACCGGCGAGTTTTTCGTTTGGTTGCCGCCCGACTCATCCGTATTTCCTTTCTTTGAGTGGCACAGGCACTCCGCGTTAGATGCTCGAGATTTTCTCTTTTTTGAGAAAACGAGTATAGTAAGTTAACAACCGCAGCCTTCGTCTCAAGGGTCGGTTGGCGTCATTTTGTCTCGCTCGTGGCGAAATGTGTCGCCGAACCGATGCTCGCGGGGCGTTAAAGCACTTTCCCTGCCAAACCGTTCTCCGGTTCGGTTTTGGCACGGCGGACCAGAAAGCGCAGCGATTTTCCAGGGGTTTTCCCTTTCTGGTCAGCGACGGGAGATGTGGCACGGGGATTGCTCCGCTGTGTCCTGCGAGTCCCGGTTTGTAGGACGTTTTCGCCTGGAGGTAAGGCGCGAAGAGGGGGCCGGCGCCAAAGTTCAGCGAGATTTGCCCACGGTTGGGGAATCGTGCGCAGGAGAAGGCAATTCGATATGGTGCAACTGTCACAGTCAAAACGAAGAGCTGAGAAGGGTCTGTGTCTGCCAGAGATTCTCGTGGCATGCTTCATTTCGCTTGTCGCGATCGGGGCCGTCCTCAGCTCCTTTCTGAGCGGCCGACTCGGAAGCACCGGCGCCAAACACTGGACTCAGGCACGAAACCTCGCCCAGGCACGGATCGAGCAACTCAGGTCTCTCGATTACAGCGACCTCGCCGCCCTGCCTGGGACAGCGACCGAAACCGGTTTGGTTCTCGATGACCGAGGGGGAGGCACAGGCGTTCAGTGCACCCGTACGACCGGGCTAACGCAGGAGGATAATGGAATGACCATCGCCGTGACGATCTCCTGGAACGAGAAGACAGCGGGGTCCGGTTCCGCCCCCTGGACCTATGATTTGAAGACATGGGTTGCCTATCCGGGGAGACCTGCAGGACCATGAACACAGTGACCCGTACGACAACAGCAAGCAAAACCTGCCGACAGGGCGGCTTCACTCTTGTCGAGATGATGGTCGCACTGGTAACAGCAATCATGCTGATTGGCGGGGTGTATCTCGTTTACCTGATGGCGCTGCGCTCCTGGGCTGAAGGCTCCTCTAACGTGGCTCTCGAGCGAACTGCTGGCGTCCTCATGGACAAGATCGTCCGGGGCGTCAACGGCCGCTTCGGCCTGAGAGAAGCGGACATCGGTCTGATTACGGTCTCGGCGGACGGTCACTCCGTCACGTTCCTGGCGGACAAGAACGATCCGCCGACCGCCTGGAACAGCGACGATACCACCTCACGCTTTTATCAGCTCGGAACCAAGGTTTGGTACGACCCGAACGCTTCCGTTGCAGGAGACGAGATCGCCCTCAATCGTTTTGGGGATGTAGGGAGTCTCGACTTTTCCTTATCAGGGCATGTGTTGACCGCTCGGTTATCGCTGACGGCGCCGGCCCCGCGCATCACCGAGCGCCTCCTTTCCGTCCGCATGGAAACAAACATCTTCCTTCGGAAAAGGAAATAACCTTCCTCACCGGCTTCGCTTCCGTCTTGCTGCGTCTTCCCCAAGCTTCCAGACAACTTCTCCCGAATCGCATCCGCGCCTGACGCTGAACGGATGTTGACGGCGGCGGCGGTTTCTGGTAAATAAACCGCGTTTCTTCGGGGGAGGGTTCGAATGATTCTTCGATCCCACGATCCCTTCTCCATTGCGCAGACCGGAAAGGGAGCGCAGAAGGATCGTCAGGATTATCGTGAGAACCCCTTCAATCCCGCGGTCTTCGTGTTCTTCGCGGTTTTTTCCTGTGCGTTCGTTGGCATTAGTGCGCACCACGAAGAACACGAAGGGCACGAAGAGACCCTCGCGCAGGATCGTCCGCGGTGGAATCGCTGACTTCGCACAGGAGGCAAATGAGCCGAACAGACAGTGAACCGAAAATCGTGGTGCTTGGAGCAGGGCTTGCCGGCCTGACCGCCGCCTGGAAGCTGGCGGAGCGGTTCTCCAGTCGTGTGCTCCTCGTCGAACGGGAAGCGTTCACCGGCGGCATGGCCCACACGTTCACAGACGGAGAAATCTCGTACGATTTCGGATCGCACCGCATCCACCCTTCTTCGGCCCCCGAGGCGATGAGCGTCATCCGGGAGCTTCTTGGAGAAGAGCTGGTGCTCCGGGAGCGGCACGGGCGGCTGCGCCTGAACGGAAAATACATGCACTACCCGCCCGACCTGGCGAGCTTTCTGAAGGGCCTGGGGCTTATCAACACCATTCGCGGTGGCGCGGACTTTCTGGCGGCGAAGCTGCGCCCTCCCCTTGAGGACGGGCGAGCGGTTTCCTACGAGGACTGCATGATTCGCCGAGCGGGGAAGAGAATCTATGACCTTTTCTATGCCCCTTACGCATGGAAGGTCTATGGCATCAACCCGAAGACACTCTCGTCGCACGCCGCCAAAACAAGAGTCTCGTTGAAAAAGCCCCTCGCCATCGCCCGGGACCTCGTCATGCCCAAAAGGCCGGATAAGAAGTATTTCTATTACCCGTCCCGGGGCATTGGCACACTCGCTGAGGAGATGGAGAAGCGTTTCCGCGACCTCGGCGGAGAACTGCTGTTAGACGCGTCGCCGGAAGCCATACGCGTCGGCTCGGAGCGCGTACAGGAAGTCATCGTGAAACACGACGGGCGCTTGCGGTCGGTCCGTGTGGAGACGCTGGTCTCCTCGATCCCGCTCAGGGAGACCATCCGTCTCATGGACCCCGGCCCGTCACCCGCCGTTACGGAGAGTGCCCGCGCGCTCAGGTGGCGGGCAATCCGATTTCTCTACCTGTGCGTCAATCGAGAGTTCTGCTGCGAGTCGGAGACGTACTACTACCCCGAGAGGCAGTTCCTTTTCGGACGAATCAGCGAGCCGAAGCGGTTCAGCCCGTACATGGTCCGCGTCGAAGGGAAGACTGTCATCTGCGTCGAGGTGCTCTGCGGGGTGGGGGACATGTTCTGGCGGATGGACGATGGTGGACTGCTCCGCCATGTCCAGGATGACCTCATAGAATTGGGCCTGCTCCGGTCCGAGAAAGAGGTCTATCGGGTTTTTTCCAAAAGGCTGCCCGCGGTGTACCCCGTCTATGACATCCCCTGGCCCGATAACTTCCGGACAATCCAGCGATTCTTAGACAGCGTGAAGAACCTGTACGCCATCGGGCGGGGTAGCCTCTTCCTCCACGACAACATGGACCACGCCATTCAGATGGGTTTGCGCATAGGCGAGCACCTCACCAGGAACGACACAAAAACCCACGAATGGACGACGGCTCTTGCAGCGTTCCGACACTTCGAGGTGCGCGACTGAGGCGACCATCGCCCTGTCCTGCTGCCGTGGGACATAGGCGCGGAGGTCAAGGCCAATGAAGATCCCGCAAAGGCGAGGCCTGTGTACATCGCGTTGGTCGCCTGCTTCAAAACGCGATGAGGGTGACGGCCAGCCCGCGGCGGGAGGTTGAACATGAATAAGATCGTAACAGCAGCGGGCTTGCTGCGGGAGGAAGAACCGCCCGCTGGGGCGGGCCTGTGGGCGGTGTTTGTCGAGGAACGGACCGTAACAGAAGTTTGTCTTGGCTATCCGGAGGTCGAGGGCCAGGTGAGCTGCGGACCCTCTTTCCACTTGTACTGGAACTGGACGCGGTCATGGGGGCGATACTTCCGAATGTTGTCCTGGACTTTTTCGCCGAGGATTTCGATCTTGCTCAGGTCGCCCTCGCCGAATCCCGCTTGAGCCGCGAACCAGATGTACCCGATCTTGGTGAAGTCAAAGCCCATCAACTCGGCGGCGATGCGGTCAGCCGCGACCCAGTCGGCGCTGGCGACGGCGACCTTGTGGTCCACGGGCGTCCCGCCCATGGGGCCATTGCCCTCCATCCCCTCGAACCCGTCAACAATGGCGAGGTCGGGACGGAGCTTTTGGGAAAGGGTGAAAAGGTTGAAGTGAATGCCCGCGTCGCCGCGTCCGCCGTGAACGATAGGTTTGTCGTTCTTGCCGCGTCCGCCCCAGCGGAATCCCTTATCCTTGAGGGCGGCTCCGACGACGATGTTTTTCAGGGAGAGGGTCACCACGGCCCGGTCGTGCGTTTTCATCACGGCGGGGGAGATGACGTACACATCGCGGTCGAGGAGGAGACTCGCGCACCGGATCGATTCAGGATAAAACTTGTCGTCAACGGCGTGGAGAATCGTGAACGGTTCGTCGTCGAGGTCAACGAGCTTGACGTTGTACTTCTTCGGCAGGCGTAAGTAGCCGTAATTGTCGAAACCCTCCATCGCGGGGGCGCCACCGGGGGACTCCGCGATGAGAATCTCGTCCTTAACGTAGGGCCTCAGGAACTCGAGAATGGCTTCAACAGTATCGGCGTGCGTCGCGCAGAGGTGCCTGTCAACACCGACGAAATTCGGCTTGATGACGACCATCTTCTTGCGGGCGAGTCCTTTCTTGATGTCGCTTTCAATGAGCTTGAGGGCTTTGAATATATTGTCAGCTCGCGAGTCGCCCTTGACGAGAGCAGCACGTGTCGGCTCCGCGGAGGACGGGGCGGGTCTCGCGGCTTTCGGAAAGTTCAGCGCGACCAATCCTCCAACAACTCCGCAAGCGGTCGTTTTGAGAAAATCTCTTCGGCTGAGAGCATGTTCGCAGGACTTCATGCTTTCGTCTCCTGTGATGGATGTCTTTCTTCTGTGCAGTCCTCTTTCCGGTCGTGGAATTGCGCGTCTCCAATGATACAAAGACGGGACAAAAAACACCATGTTTCATGTTGTGGGGTCGGCTCGGGGTATGCTGGTTCAGAAAGGCGCGACCGCGACCCGCCTTATGCCGGGGGTTTATTGATCATGCAACGGAACGCGATGGGACAAACACTTACCGGGCGCCGATGGCGCCGAGGAGGTCCTTTGCCCTCTTGCCAAAGCGGCGGTCATTGACGTAATTTCGGACCTCGCCGAGCGCAGACCTGTCGCCGAGAAGCGCCATTGCCGCCGCCACTTCCAGGCGAAGCGGTGTATCGTAAGTCGCGTAAGTGCTGCTGGAGATGTTAACCATTCCGGACTCGACGAAATAGTAACCGCCAACCGTCTGCACAACTTTTTGCAGGGCAGTCTCGAAGGGCACGTCCCACATCGAGAGTCGGAACGTGCTAAGGTTCGTCGGGTCGGCGGCGGAGGTGTTTAACTTGAAGAGAACCTCGTCGTCCACGCGGATTTCGATTCCGGAAACCTCGGAAAGCTTGTCGAGAATCTGGGCGAAGTGAACGAACTTGCAGTCGAGGTTCACGTTCTTTTTCATTGCTTTTTCAACTTCGCGGTTGGCGGCGGCGGGGCGTTCGGCGGGCTCCGAGGACTTGCGGTCACGGTAGAGCTGCCGGAGCGACGCCAGCGCGCTCGGGTCGCCGAGCGTGCCGAGAGCGAATGCCGCGGCGCGGCGCACTCGCGGGCTTTCATCTTGAAGAAGGGGAATGAGCTTGGGCACATAGCTTTTGTCGCCGCTCCTAAGAATGGCAAGAGCGGCGAGTTGCCGAACGAGGGGGTCTGCGTCATCGAGGGACTGAGACACTTTGTCGAGCGCATCCGCTGTGGCGAGGTTTCCGAGGGCAAACACCGCGGCGCGTCTCACGCCGTAGTGGGGGTCCTTGAGGGCCTGGACGAACGCCTCTTTCGCCGTCTCGTGGCGAAGCAGACCGAGGCAGAATATCGCAGCGCGTCTCACAAGGGGATCAAGGTCAGAACAGAATCGAGCAAGCTCTGCCGCATCCTCGGAGAAGCGGTATGCGATGGTATAAACGGCGTAGGCCCGGAGATGCGCGTCTTGCCCCTGGAGGAGTCCCGCGAGTTCCGCCCGAGAGGGGGCAGCAATTCCCTCTGACTCCGGTGTGGCTGCCCCGGAGGGTAAGGCAAAGGATAGGCAAAAGAGCACTGCCAACGCACACGACGCTGGGCCGTTCGGGACTCG
The DNA here is from genome assembly GCA_030691545.1 of bacterium. Lineage (GTDB taxonomy): Bacteria > Auribacterota > JABMQX01 > JABMQX01 > JABMQX01 > JAUYEE01. The sequence continues at coordinate 17,305 of JAUYEE010000144.1, forward strand.
ATGAAGCATCACTTCTACTTCCTTCCATGCTCGCGTTGTCATTCGAGCAACCGCTCGCTCGATGCGATAGGTCCGAAGAAGCGGTCTAACCTCGCTGTCCTTAGAATAACACGGAGCAGCGTTGCAGCCCAGGCTTTTTCTCCGGCCGCTCCTCGCTCGCTGACGAGATGCGCTTTTTGGACGTGGGAGGGTGTGCTATGCTGTTGCGGAGAATCGCGACGAAACCCCGATGAGAAGGTCATCGGGCACAAGACACGCCAGCCGGAAAGCCGCGCAGATGGACATGAAAGGACAATCGGAAGATAACGATCGCCGGAAAGGGTCTCCTTCTTGCGACCCTCGTCTTTCGGGTTTCCTCGCGGGCGGGCTACTTTTCCTTTCCATCGTGATGGGGTATCTCGTGTTTCTCCGTATTGAACTGGCGCTGGCGAAACCCCGGCGGGAACATCTTTTTCAAGTGTTTCTTGTCCGAAGCGAGCGCGTGTGCGGGACAACTGAGACGAGGCTGGACATGTTTTCGCTTTACCGGGGCGAGGGGAGTTCCGAGTGGGCGAACTACGAGTACAGCGGCCGGATGATGATCACGGACGCTCGAGGCGGGATCGGGGTGGACTTCCTTGTTCAGGACAACAAGGGGAAGGAAATCTTTTATAGGGTGAGTCGAGTCGGGGAAACGTCTGAGTTCACGCTGCGCGGCCATGGCCTTGTAGTGGAGTACGACGAAAACGTGGACACGAGGCTTCGCCCAAAACCGTGGAATTGGTATCGGTTCAGGATACGCGTCGAGGAGGAAGAGGGTCACACCAGAATCCGTGGAAAAATCTGGGAGGAATACACCCCCGAGCCCGAGAAATGGAAGGTTGAGTTTCTCGACAAAAGCCCCGGCAGAAACGCCCGCGGGTCCATTGGTCTCGAGGCGACCGGAAGAGGGGAGAAGTTCTTCGACGATCTGCTTGTCAGGCCGATTGGTTTAGGGGAACAAGGCAAAGCGTGGGCGGAGATTGAGATGAGAGGTGGGGAAAAGGAACCCGGAAACGCGCAGAGACTCTTATTGAAAACCGACAGGGCCCCATGGAACGGAATCCCTCTCTTTGAGGAGAACTTCGAGGGATACCCCGTGGGCGCCCACCCGGCCGGCTGGCGAGACCTGACGGACACTATGGACTTGTCCGATGTGGCGGATAATCTCTCACGCTTCTTTGACCTGACCATCGTGGACTTCGCGGGGCCGTGGGACGAGGTGGTTGACCTGGGAACGATGTGTCTGGTGTTCGCGGCGGCCGGTTTCTTCGCAGGAGCCGCTCGGAAGAGAAGAAACCGGTGGCGCCGCGCGAAAGCGACAGGGCGAAGAGCATCCGGCATTCTCCTGGAGTTCCTGCCATTCCTCCTGGTGTTTGCATACGGCGGTATCCCGCCAAAAGGTGCTCTCGTGATTGTTTACGCGGCCGCCGCCATTTTAGCGGGCTGGACCTGGATTCTTCTGGAGCGCGCTGTCGCTGTAATCATCAGCCCGAGCCGGTGAGTGCAGGAAGAGACTTGCCCGCTCGAGCCAGGCAGAAGGGCCATGGGGCGGCGCCGGGCGACACCCACATCCCCGTCGCGTGCAGCGTCATCAGCGCTGTCCGGTGCTTGAGGTTGCGAACCGACGAGAAAAACCCGAAAGGCCTCTTTCTTGCTCGAGACTGCGTCGAGCCTCTTTTGCCGCTTCAGGCAAGGCAACTGTTCGATGCCCCCGCTCCCTCCTGAGTGTCACTTTTTCCGATAGAGAATCAGATCGGACCCGGGAGCTTGGGAAATGGTCAAGTCGAGTGCTTTGGCCAGTTGTTCTCCGGTGAACGACTCGCGCCGGCCTGTAGTGGTGAAGTGGACTTCGTAGGTCGTCGCGGGGTTCAGCCCCTTTGGTTGCACGCGGAGCGTGTCCTCTTGGCATTCCTTGCGCCGGAAGGCCAAAACCATCCCTTCATCAAGGTCAGCCCTGTGATATTGTGAAGCGAGCCATTTGCTCTCGTCCCGACTATAGCCAGTGAGGCCATACCAGTCGCCATTGAGCAGATGGCGAACCTGCTTGTATGTGTCGGTGATCGTCTTGGCCCTGGACATGTCGAAGCCCTCGCCGTCGGCGATCCAGCCCAGGATTAGCGACGAGGCAAGGGTGGAGTGGAAAGAATAATCGTCCAGCCGATTCAGAGGAACTGACACCAATCCGTTGGGCAGATATTGGCTCATGCCGTAGATTGACGCCTGATCAACGACATTATCGAACCAGTAGTCGCTCTTTTGATGGATGTGGAACCGCATGATTGTCTCAAGGTCAATTCGACGGCCACCGCTGGCACACTCCTCCATCAGCGTGTTGGGGTAGCTCGCCTTGATCATGTCCCAATAGGCATACAGGCCAGCGATGTAATGCATCTCGGCAATGCCCTGGCGGTCGGGCGCGTCATTCTCGCGCCAGAAAGAGAGGGGATCAATATTGCAGTCCTGCCTGTACACCTCGAAGCCGGGGAGTTTCAGATATTCCTCGACGATGCCAAAGAAGTGCTTCTGGACTTCCGGCAGACCGAAGTTCAGGAGACCGCCCCCGTCGCCGGACTTTCTGCGCAGTACCCAGTCGCCGCGGTTGCGAGCGATGTCGGTGCCCTCGACAACACGCTCGGGTTCAAACCAGAGACCATAGACCATTCCGAGGTCTTTGGCAGCCTTCGCCACCGGGGCCATTCCGCGAGGGTACTTCGTCTTGTCCACGTCCCAGTTGCCCGCGCCGGAGGGCCATCCCCCTCGAAACCATCCAGCGTCCGTGATGACCGCTTCCACGCCCAGGGGCTGCAATGCCTTCATCAGAGAAATCTGATTTTGCTCGTTGCACTCGTTGAGCCAGCCACCGCCGCGGGTAAAACAGGTGTTGCAGAACAGGATTGGGTCCGGCTTTCTTCCCCGGTACGTCGCCGCGTAATGACGGTAGAGGAGCCGCCGGAACTGCGAATTGCTCGACGAGGGATCCCCCTCGTGAAACAGCACTAACATCCTCGGCGTGCGGACTCTCTCGTCTGGCAGCAATCGGAAATGCGTTTGTTCCAGCCCGGCTTTGATATGGAGCCTCGGGCCGGCGGGCCCCTCTTCACGGCTTAGCGCCGCCTTCCATTGGCCAGACCAACCGACGGCGATGATGACCGCCCGCCCGCCGCAATCCACTCGGAGAAATGGGAAATCCTCGTTGCTCGACCGTCCCCCGCCGCCGCCCATTATCTCGACCCTACCCGGTTCCAGCGCCACCTCACTGACTTCGAAGTCAGTCGGATTCGATGGGGCGCCATTGGTCTTGTGAAGCACGAAGGGCACCCTTTCTCCCTTCGGCCCTCCCATGAACATGTCCATCGCCTGGACGTCTTCAATAATGGGCGTCGCAACGGCGCCCGTATTCTTGAAGAACAACACCCATTCGGCAGCCGGGAAATCCTCGAACAGCGTCAAGTCGTATGTGACACTGAGGCCGGACTCGGCGTCGGTCCATTCTGTTGTGAGGAGCGTGCGGTTGCCGCCAACGGCGGCCTTCGTGCGCGCGCATTTCCACTGTGGCAGTAAGCCTCCGGATAGGGCCCCACCGTATTTGAAGCTGAAAGGAATCGCATTCGGTCGTATCCTGTCCAGCCCTATCTCATTGCCACAGGCTGTCTCATCGCTGCCCACGACGCCAAGGGCCTCAGCACACGCCGTACAAAGGAGAATAACGAGTAGAACGGCGACAAAGATGAAGCTGCCGCATTGTGAGCCTGCTGTCCCTTTCATCATGTCCCTCCTTGGCGCATGAATTTGGAGGCAGATTTTCGTGACTTCTCTTGTCGCTCCGAGAGTTTTGCCTGCTTCGGCAAGGAATTTCCCTGTGCGATTCCATGGCTTAAAGCTCGGCCTGAAACTTCAGCACCGTCAGCGACAGCGCGGGGAAAGTGTAGTCAAATTGAGCGGACTGGACGGACAGGGAGAATGCGACCGGCCGCACCCGCGGAAGTGCTCACCGCAGCATCGTGCCGTCGTCAACTCCCAACTGACTTATTCGACCTGGATGACCCGATAGAACCTGCGCCTCACCCCAAGGGCCCCACTATCCGTCCATGAGGCTGTCGCGCCGGCGGCGACGATTTCTTCGCTCAGGTCGTTCCACTCCGGATCACCAATGTCGCCCTTCCATTGGACGCGATACCTCATGCCATCCTGCGCCCTCCAGGCAATATCCAGACCGGCGCCACCCGACGGGAATAGGGTCGTAACCTGCAGATACTTCGGGAGCACCAGAGGGTTAATGTCCTGAGTCGTCTCTCTGAGGCTGGCCATATTTTCTAACTTCAAGCCGAACTCAAACACATTAGTCATGACCTGGAGCGCATCGAGGAACGCGATCAAGTCATCAATATCATCAATCATGTCGCAGAATGTGGGATACCAGACACAAGCGATGGCGGTCACTGCCTGCAAGGCGCGGACTGCGGACGTGATAGTGCTCAGCAGAGACTCCCAGTCGTCAATTGAATCCTGGAGCTCCAGGGCGTCCCAGGCTTCCTCATTGAGCGGCATCATGACATCGAGGGAGAAATGCCAGAAGTCGTATCCCATGCTGTTCTCGCGCGTACCGCGGTCGCCGGCCCCGTAGAAGTTCCGCGCCCTGTCGAGCGCGTCCTCCATCTGGTGCAGCAGCGGTTCGCTGTAGAGCGGCCTGAGCATGACCCGATTGCAGAACATCCGGGCCAGGATCTCGATGGCGAAGTCGTCATTGATCTTCCCCCCCTCGTAATTCTCGACGCACACCTTGATAACCAGGTGAGTCAGAGGGAGGATGAAGTCCCGCAAGGGACCCGGGCCGACCGATTCATCCGCCTGTAATCTCAAGAAAACTTTGTCGAGTTCTTCGAGGAGTTTCTCCTTTCCACCGAGCTGCGCTATGGCGTCGTTGACCAGGGCTTTGATGTCGTCCTGGAAATCTTCACTGTCCCAGCCGCCAAAGCCGAGGTCGAAGAAGGCCATCATTGCTTTCCGAAAGATTTCCCTGGCCTGCTCGGGGATGTCAATATAGGAAGCCAGGGCATCGAGGAGCTTCTGTTTGACTACGTCTACGATTTCGTCCTTGACCTCATCCATGGCGACATCGAGCGCGAGGTCTATCACGGATTTCAGCACTCCCTGCATATCGTCCCATTTTCCGAGGATTATGGTGTTGACGAGAGTCTTGAGGAGGCCTATCAAATCCGACCGCACCGGAAGTTGCTCGATAAGCTTGGGGAGGACCTCCCTGACAAATGGCCCCTTTACGTAATCAAGGAGTGCGTCCGCGAGCGTCTCTACCGCGCCATAGGCGCCTATCGCTTCCGGGTTTGGGCCGAGTGGCGGCACGGAATAGGCGAGAAGTAGCGCTATATTGGCGGCAACCTTATACCAGGAGTGGAGGTCATCGCCCGTGTTGGTCAGCCTTTCGAGCAGCTCCCGAAGTTCTTTCGCGCCCTCGATGAAATCCTCAACGGCGCGCTCAACCTCTACCTCGGCATAACCTGTGCTGTTGACGTAACCCGAAAGCGCGACATAGAAGCGCTTGACCGCCTCCAGCTCCCTCCAGTCCACGCCTCCTTCTTCGACCTGAGCGAGCCACGCCAAGGCTTCATCGGCAAAGCGGACGAAAGGCTTCTCCGTATATCCCCACTTCCTCAGGTCATTAAGGAGGCCCCTCGCCTTCGCGAACTCAATTTCTTTATCGGGTGTTTGTAGTTGCAACGAGAACGAAGTCCCTCCGCTTTTGACTTCGATGCGCTCCCTCTTTATATACCGTAACTTCTCGTAGTCATACCAGCCCCCGCCGCCCCAGGCAACCAGGTAGTACTTCCCCACATCAATGTCCTGAACAATCTGTCCCCCCGTCGGCGACATCTGCCAGTAGCGCGTCTCCTTTCGGTCGCCCATCTCCGCATAGAGATAGACCCAGACATCGTCCGCGGGATTGCCCAGCTCATCCGTAACTGATATGACCACCTGGGCGTCCTCCATGTAGTCCACCGGAGTGTAGTAGAAAACCCCCTCCAGAAATTCGCCGGGGCGCTCCGCGTCAGCGACCTTGACCGTGACCCTGACGTTATAAGTCTCAGGGTAGTCGGGTAAATCGAGCCTGCTCATCCAGGCAAAGTAATACTGAGAGTCAGCTATATCCCCGCCGGCTATTGAGATGTTTTCCTGCTGAAATGGCCAGGGGATGTCCTTTGCCACCCCAAGCTCCTTCAACTTGTCGAATCCGCTGCGCAGGGCCCGAGGGTTCTTGTCCTCTTCGGCATAGTCTTGCAGCTCTCTGAGGTCTGGCGGCTGGCAGTAGAAAATCTCAATGTCCGGGTACGATTCCTTGAAGAGCACCTCGACAGCCGAAAGCGCGGCGGCCGTCCAATGCTGGGGATGCCACCAACTTCCGTAGATGGTTTGAGGGATCCCGTCGGTGATGACCACGATTACCTTTCGAGCGTCTTGCCGGAAGTCAAATTCGGTGGCGTCGGTGGCAAACATCAGGGCATCGTATGTCACGCTCGGCATCCAGGCTTCCCTCCACCCTTCGATACCGTCGTCAATCCACGGGCCAATTTCCTCGGCCTCCATGTTTCCGTGAAAGGGTAAAAGGTAAAGCCCTTCCCAAAATCCGGTATCGACAGCGTAGCTAATCGCTCCGAAACGGAAATCCACGTGGCTCGACTGAAGCCGATTCACAAATTCGTGAAGTTCCGAACGAATTCCGGGCATCTCGTCTGCCAGAGACCCGACGCTATCTACCACGAAAACAATGTCAAGCTTCTCCGCCGTTACCGACCTTTCCCAGAAGCCGGGTCCGTGGAACTGATAGTCCGGCTCATCAAACGTGATTGTCCGTTCTTCAATCACGTCTCCGGACGGAGAGAGGAGAGCCTCGGTGAGCTGGAAATCATCGAGAGTTAGACCAGTCACCCAACCTCCGCTCGAGTCCCTCACCGAGACAGATGCCCAGACCAGACCCGCATCCCATTGCGAGAAATCGTTTATGGTCAGGCGGGCCTGTTCTGGCGAGACCGAAAGCCCCGCCCGAACCAATACCTCACCTGCTTGTGCCAGTCGGATAAGACTGGCGAATCCGATGAAGAGGAATGCAGAAAAGACGGTTACCCGCTGCGCTATTCTTTTTCGGAGGATTTGAGCGGTGAACTTTTGCATGGGCCAACTCCTTGTCTTCCCCACGAGGGAGAGGCACCCCCGCCTTCCCAAGTTCCACCATGGCCAGGGGCAAGATGGACGCGACGCCAACCGTGGCGACCACACCCGGAGAGCCTCTACTTAGTGAGGCTACGTTATTTTTCCCCTGCTTGGTTACGTCCCGAGAGGGTTATAAGAACCGACTTGTGAATACACTATACCCCTTTTCGGCGATTCGAGCCACCCTTTCAGCGCTTGCCCCGTGGAAGCGTTTATGCCAAAGCGAGCCTGGCGATTCCCAGTTGCGATGATTTCGGCTGGACTTGCCCCCCGGTGGCCTACCAGCGGGCCGACCGCTCCCAGATCATCCAGCACACCTCGGCTCCCTATGGAATTCTTCCGTGTGATTCCGTGGGCTAAACCTCGGTCAGGAGCTTCAGCACGGTCAGCGACAGCGCCGGAAAGATGTAGTCAAATTGCACGGACAGGACGGACAGGGAGGATGCGACCGACCGCACCCGGTCCGGGTCGTCGAAACTGTTGGTCACGTCGCGCTCGCCAGCCCGCTGCGTGTCCATAAGGGTCCAGATTTGCGCGGTCTTTTCCAGTGGTCCAAAGGCGGAGAGGTCAAGGGTGACTTGCCGGTCGTCCCGCGTGTTGTTGACGACGAAAAGCACCACGGTCCGGCCATCGCGCGACAGCGTCGCGCTCACGTCGTTGCCCTCCAGGTCGCCCTCGATCTCAACCTGGAGCGGACGGCTCCCGGCATGGCAGGCGTAGAGCTGTTGTGCATAGTAGGTGGGGGTTTTGTAAAGCCGGAAATTGTCGGTCTGGATAATCCCGGAGCAAAAACTATTCGTCAGGTTGGAGCGGTTGGCAATCTCCACCAGGTCGGCATAGCGATGGAGCAGATTGTGGTAGCGGGAGCATGCCAGGGCGTTGTCCAGCGTCCAGAGCATTGCGCGTCCCAGCCCCCAATCGCCCGCCGTCGTGTTCCACTCCGTCACAGCGATTTTGAGGTTCCGCCCCGGCGCATACTCTGCCGCAAGCCGGCGCAGGTCTTGCAGGTCTGCCTCTTTCCCGGCAAGGTCCGCGCAGCCGTAGTGGTGCGGGCAGAGGTAATCGAGATACTCGCCCGCCTCGCGAAGGACGGCCAGGCTGGGAAAGGCCGACAGGAGTTTGATGGTCGGATCGGCCGCCTTCATCGCCGCGCAGAAGGCGGCGAGTTCGCGGGCGTATTCGTCGCCGCCGAGTTCATTGCCCACCTGCCAGTATTTCACGGCGTAAGGCTCGGGGTGGCCGTTCTGTGCCCGGAGGCGGCCCATCGGCGTGTCCGGCCCGCCGTTGAAATATTCGACCTGCGCGGCCCCCTCCGCCGGATCCTTCCCGCTGACCCGAACGCAGACCAGGGGTTCGGCGTCTACCGCCCGGCAGAGCTGGACGAACTCCTCCAGCCCGGCGCCGGTCGGATGCATCCCGCCCCAGGGGGCGTTGGGCCAGGGCACGCGCCGGTCAGGGTCGCCGATGGTGTTGCGCCAATCAAACGTCTCGGTAGTGCTGCCGCCGAAGCGGATGATCCCTGGCCGGAGGTCGCGGAGCGCCTCCACCACGTCCGTCCGCCAGCCGCCCACGGTCTCCTCCGGCATAAGTGAAACCTGGTCAATCCAGACCGTGCCCGGCCCGCTGAACTCCAGAGCCAGTGTGACGTTCGTCGTCGTCAGTGGGGACACAAGACGGGCAGTGTATTTCTGCCACTCCCCCGTGGGGCGAAATTTCGCCTCCGCGAGCGCTTCACCTCCGGCTCTCAGCCGGGCCGAGACCGGCCCCCGGAGCCCCTTCTGCCGCAGATAGACCGAGAGGCGGTAGCCTTTCCTACTCTCCACAAACAGGCCGTCCTGCGCGATCCCCAGAGTGCAAGGCTCCCCCTCGACGCCGATGCGCTGCGAGACCTTCCCGTTGAACGGATTCTCCTCGTCCAGGGCATAATCGCCGCGGTTCACGGCGCCGACGGGATACCAGGGCTTCTCGCGGAAGTCCGTTTCCTTGCGGAAGGCAACGTCATAGGGTACGACGCCCTCGAAACTCGCGTTGCAAATTCTCTCGGCCCACATACCAGGCACGAGGTCGCAGAGGTATTCGATGAACTGCCCGTACTGGAACCGGCTGATCTCGGCGTCGCCGATGAAATCCCGCCGGACGCGAAGGTGAGTGTGCGTGAAGCGAGTCTCCTCCAGACGAATATCGTCGAACCAGACCGTCCCCGTCCCCTTGCCGAAGCCGACGAAGAACAGGGCAATTCGTGTCCGTCCGCCGGGCGGAGCGCGGAAGAGGATGGACTCCTGTGTCCAGTCGGTATCGCCTCCATGGTTCCGGCCGGACATGAGGGTCGTCTGGCCGCCGGGGTTTTGAATCTGAAACGTTCCGAAGACCGGCGACCCTTTGGGATGCAGATTCTGCGTTTTGATCCACCCTGTCAAACGATAGAGCCGCCCAGCCTGGAGGTCCATTTCCTGGCCGAAGGCGGTATCCGATGGTTCCGCCGCCGACACCCGCAGCGACTGTCGTCCCTCATGGCAAACGGCGGTATCCTGCGCCAGCGTTGGCGGTGCCCCATAAACATGCAGCGACCAGCCCTCGTGAAGGACGTTTGACTCGAAGCCGGGGTTGACCAGAGGACCTTCGCGCACTTCCATTTCCGCCGCATGGGTGAAGCTGAACACGGCAGTCAAGAGGAACAGCGAGAAGCACAGGCTTCTCGCGCCCCGTGCTTCGTGTTTCCGTGCATTACACATCGCGCCCTACCTTTCACGCATCAAGGTCTGCAGAAGGATGACTTCCGGGTATGGCCTCAGTCTCGGGTGAAGGAGGCTGTGCCTTTTCGTGTTTTGGCGTCTTGGTGGTTGAGACGTAGTAGCCGAGGGGATTGTAACCAGCAAGACACCAAGACACAAAACATTCTGTGCGCGTGGGAAGGCGCGCGACCCGGGTACTCATGTTCCCCAAAGCTCCGGACGCTGTACCATTCGGAATTTCCGCCTGAGTGCGTGCGGACTTCCCCGGAAAACCCGGAAACGCGGTTGATCGTGGTGAGCCTCCTGATGCGTACGCATGTGTGACGCCCTCGGATGGTGAAGTCGGTCCAATACACACTCCCTCGTTTGCGAATGGAATTCATGAGAAAGCTCTTGCTCCAACCTCCTCTTTTCTGCTATTCTCCATCAGCATGCCGAGACGCGACAAGTGTTTACCGGTGACTATCCCGTTCATACTTCAGAGATTGTGTCGGCTTCGGACGACGCGGCGTCAAGCTTTTTTGTCAGTGCACGTCAGGAAACGGTGAACCACGGATGCGGTTCGGATACCGCTGTCGGCGAAACTACCTGTTATACATTAGGTTAGATTAGGATGCGCCAATAGCTCAACTAGGTAGAGCGGCGGACTCTTAATCCGTAGGTTGCAGGTTCGATTCCTGCTTGGCGCATTGAATATCGGTTCCAGGAGGCCAAACAGCGTCGCCTGCGACCGCTCGCGAAAGTGGCGGAATTGGCATACGCGCTAGATTTAGGATCTAGTCCCGGGAAACGGGTTGGGGGTTCGACTCCCCCCTTTCGCAGGTTGAGCGAACCGGCAAAAGCACAGACGGAAGGACTCGCGTTCGGGCGCAGGCGCGCATGAAGCCCGAAGAGCAGGGCGATTTCGCTCCGGCAAAAGCCGCCGAGATTCGCCCGGGCTCAGCCCCCACAAGAAGCGAAAATTAGGGTTGCATTTGTCGGTCCTTTGTGCATAATTGGGTCAGGGTTTTTGTGAGGCATTGTTCCTGCCCCAGGGGCAGGCCGAAGGGGCGAGCGTAGCTCAGTGGTAGAGCATCACGTTGCCAACGTGATGGTCGTGGGTTCAAGTCCCATCGCTCGCTCCATCTTTTTGTTGCAAGCCCTTCTCTGGCGGGGCCCGCTTTGCCGGGGACGAGCGCAGGGGAGCCACTCTGGATGAAGTCCCTTGCCGCCGACCTGCTTCTGACCTCGTATCCCCTGGCAGTCGTCGAGTCTGTTCGCCGGAGAAGCCATGGCCTACTCCAGGGAGAATTGCGTTCCCGGAAGCGATCAGCGATCAAAGACAGGTATGCTCGGGCGGAACCCGATGTGGATGTAGTTACTATGGCGGATGAACTGAAGCAAGATTCACTGACGGCTGACGTGGACATTGCCACGACGAGCCAATGCGAACGGCGAATCACCTTCGCGGTCCCCTTCGCCGAGGTCCGCAAGGAACTGGATGCCGTTTACGAGGAGCTGAAGAAAACCGCGGAAGTTCCCGGTTTCCGGCGGGGCAAGGCGCCGCGACAGATCGTGGAGACCCGCCTCGGCCGGGCGTTCCGGGAGAGAGCCCTCGACCGAATCCGCCAGCGGGCCTACGGCCAGGCCATCCGCGAGCACAAAGTCCGGGCAATACGCCTGCCCGCGTTCAAGGACCTCTCCTTCGAGAGGGACCAGCCCTTCACCTTTGAAGCGACGGTTGAGGTGATACCGGACATTACTCTCCCCGAATACAAGGCGATTCGGATTCAGCGAAAGGAACCCGAAGCCACGACGGACGAAGAAGTCGCCAAGGAGATTGACCGAGTTCGAAGAGAGTTCGCACAGTTCGTCCTGGTGGAGGACCGGCCCCTGCGAGACGAAGATTACGCCGTCATCACGTATGAGGAAGAGGCGGACGGCAAAACGGAGAAATTCGATCGCCGTGTCGTTCATCTCGCCCCGGATGCTATTCTGCCCGGCTTTGCCGATAACCTTCGCGGGATGAGGCCAGGGGAGAAAAGGGAGTTCCAGATACAGGTTCCCGAGGATTACTCCGATAAGGATGTCGCGGGCAAGACCATCCGCTATCGCCTCGAACTGAACGAAATTCGGGTCGAAGAGCTTCCCGAAGCGAACGACGACCTGGCGAAGAAGGTCCGTGCGGAGTCCATGGAACAATTGAGAAAACGCATCAGCGAGGCGCTGACGGCATCCAAAGAAAAGCAGGCCGAGGAAGAGGAAGTCCGGCAAGTTATGATGCATCTTCTCAAGAACACCGACTTCGAGGTGCCCAAATCGGCTCTGGCGCACGGGACGAGAAGCCGAGCCGGACGAAGAATCCGCGCGGGTCTCCAGGCGGGAGTCTCCCGGGAGTACCTCGAGGAAAAGCGAGAGGAAATCATCAAGGGTGCGGCGACTGAGACATTCGCCAACCTGAAGCTCCAGATCATCCTTCCGCAGATCGCCGAGGCAGAGGGAATCACGGTCTCCGATGAGGAGGTCGAGGCTCGGATCGAGCGCCTCGCCGCGGCGAGAAACCTCAGTAAGGATGAGGTGAAAAAAGTGTTCGCCGAAGAGGGCACTCTCGAATCCCTGCGGGACGATATCCTCGAACAGAAAGTCACCAATTTCTTATTGAACAGCGCGATCAAGGAATAGGCGAGCCGCTTCGACACGCACGATGGAATGACTTTGAGAATGCATCTCGAGAGGAACAGCGAATGCCCGACGTGATCGTTCCGACCATCATCGAAAAGGACGGCGTTTTCGAGAAGAGGTGGGACCCCTACTCCCGCCTCCTCCAGGACAGAATTATCTTCATCTATACGGGGCTGGACGAGTTCGTCTCCAACCTCGTGATTGCCCAGCTTCTTTTCCTGCAAATGGACGATCCGGGAAAGGACATCAACATCTACATCAACTCGCCGGGAGGCTATGTCACGGCCGGGTTGGCGATTTATGACACGATGGGGTTCGTGAAATGTGATGTTGCCACGTACTGTATCGGGCAAGCGGCAAGCATGAGCGCGGTTCTTCTCGCCGCAGGCACCAAGGGCAAGCGCTTTGCGCTTCCGCATTCGCGCGTCCTGATTCACCAGCCCCTCGGGGCGGTGCACGGGCAGGCGACGGATGTCGGCATCCAGGCGGAAGAAATCCTTCGTCTCCGCAAGGAGCTGAACGCGATTCTGGCGGAGCACACCGGCCACAGCCTTGAGGAAATCGAGAAGGACACCGACCGCGAAAAATTCCTCTCCGCCGAAGAAGCAAAACAGTACGGCATCGTGGATGAAGTCATCACGAGCAAACGGGAGACTGCGAACGTCAAGTAGCCGACCGGAACGCGAGTCTCTCGTTTGAATTCACGTAGCGGTCCGCCCCTGCCTTCCGCCCGGGGCGAGACGCATAGACCCCGAAAGGGTGTTGAACATGAGTGAGCACAATTCGTCACCGCTTCCCCGGTGTTCGTTCTGCAATCGAACCGAAGACCAGGTGAACAAACTGATCTCCGGGCCGGACGTCTATATCTGCGACAAGTGCGTGGACCTCTGCAAACGGCTGCTCTCCAGCCGCCCGCCCCGCAGGAAGATCAAGGTCCTCAAGCCCCGAGAGATCAAGCAGAAGTTAGACGAATATGTCATCGGACAAGAGTCTGCGAAAAAGTCGCTGGCGGTGGCGGTCTTCAACCATTACAAAAGGATTTTGTCCGCGGACATAGACGATGACACGGAGATTCAGAAGAGCAACGTGCTCCTCATTGGCCCGACCGGCTGCGGCAAGACCCTTCTCGCCAGCAGCCTCGCCAAGGCCCTCGACGTCCCGTTCTGCATTGCCGATGCCACCACTCTGACGGAAGCCGGGTACGTCGGCGAGGATGTGGAGAACATCATCCTGAAACTCCTTCAGGCTGCCAACTATGACATGGAGCAGACCGAGGTTGGCATCGTCTATATTGACGAGATTGACAAGATCCGCAGAACCACCAACAATGTGTCCATTACGCGGGACGTGTCCGGAGAAGGGGTGCAGCAGGCTTTGCTGAAAATCGTCGAGGGAACCGTCGCGAACGTACCCCCGAAGGGCGGAAGAAAGCATCCCCAACAGGAGTACATCCAGGTGAACACGGAGAACATCCTGTTCATCTGCGGCGGGGCCTTTAACGGCCTGGAGCGCATTACGCGGCGCCGGCTCGGGAAAGGCACGATCGGGTTTGGGGGCAAAGATAGTGCAAATGTGCCGCAGAGTGTTGGGAAGGTTCTGTCGTGTGTGGAGCCGGAAGACCTGATCGAGTACGGGATGATCCCGGAGTTTGTCGGGCGGATGGCGGTCATCGAACCGGTCTATGAGTTGACGGAAAGGAACCTCGTTCGGATTTTGACGGAGCCGAAGAACGCGTTGCTCAAGCAATATCAGAAACTTTTCAAGATGGAAGGCGTCAAGCTGACGTTCTCGAAAACGGCTCTGACGGAGATCGCCAGCAAGGCCCTTCAGAAAGGCACTGGAGCTCGTGGATTGAGGATGATCCTCGAACAGTTGATGAAGGAAATCATGTTCGAGGTGCCCTCCCGCTCGGGCGTGGAGGAGTGCATCATCACTCGGGACATTGTCCTCGGAAAAGCCAAGCCGAAGATCAAGTATCAAAAGGAGAAACAGATCGCCTGACGTAGGGGCTGGCCCCCGTGCTTGCCCATCGCGGCAATCCCGCCCCGCGTTTCGCGGGGGATCGCCCATTGCTGCCCCTGTCGGGCGGATCCCTAAATAAGGATGCAGGCGAGACGCCTGCGCTACTGGCATGGGGGCAAGATGCCCCCCAGACAGCCCCGCGAGGCGGGGGACGACAATTCCATGCGCACACACGCCAAAAACGTAGGGGCTGGACCCTATGCCTCCCCGTTGCGGAAAAAAGTAGGGGCAGACCATCCCGCCTCGGCGGGACCACTTCGGACAAAAGAGCCGCAGGTCCGGGTCCTCCCTCTCCTTCCTCTCCGGGACATCGTCGTCTTTCCTCACATGGTGGTCCCTCTTTTAGTGGGGAGAGAGAAATCCGTCAAGGCCGTGGAAGCGGCGCTGGCGGGCGCCGGAGGCTCCCTTTTTGTGGCCGCCCAGAAATCCGCTCAGGACGAAGTCCCCTCCCCCGCCGATATCCACCCCGTAGGGACCGTCTGCAAGATCATCCAGATGCTCAAAATGCCTGACGGGTCCGCCAAGATCCTCGTCGAGGGGCTCGCGCGCGGCAAGATTGTTTCCTACGCCGAACAGGAGAGCTTCTTCACGGTGGAGGTTGCGCCCCTTTGCGCCGGGGAACGAGGAAAAACCACGAAGGACACGAAGAGCACGAAGGGGACGAAGGGGAGGAAGGGGGAATTGACGGTGCACAGGAAGGCGCTGATGCGCAGCCTCGCGCATTTGTTCGAATCCTATCTGGAGGGGAACCCGCGCATTCCCCCGGATATGGCCCCCTCCGTGCGGGAGATGGATGACCCCGAACAGCTCACGGATACGGTCTGTGCACACGTGATGCTTCGCTTGTCGGAGAAGCAGGAGCTTCTCTCCGCCGAGGATATTGAAATGCGCATGACCCGCCTGATCGCCCTCCTGCACTCGGAGATTGAGATTCTGGAGATCGAGCGAGACATCAACAGCAAAGTCCGCAAGCAGATCGAGAAGGGGCAGAAGGCGTTCTACCTGACGGAGCAGAAGAAGGCCATCGAAGCGGAACTGGGCAGCGAGGGTCTGTCGGACGATGAGATTGAGCAGTTGAAGAAGAAAGTTGTGGCGGTGCGGATGACCGGCGAAGCCCAGGAGAAAGCTCTCTCGGAGCTGGAGCGGATGGCGAAGATGCCCTCGATTTCGCCGGAGGCGACAGTCTCACGAAACTATGTGGACTGGCTGATTTCCCTTCCGTGGTCAAAGACAACCAAGGACAACCTCGACATTAGAAATGCGGAGAGAGTCCTCAAGGAGGACCACTACGGCCTCGAGGAGCCCAAGGAGCGAATCTTAGAGTATCTGGCGGTCCGAAAGCTCAGCCGGAAAATGAGGGGGCCGGTCCTGTGCCTCGTGGGTCCGCCGGGGGTCGGCAAAACGTCCTTAGCCCGGTCCGTTGCTCGTGCCCTCGGCAGAAAGTTTGTCAGGGTCTCTCTCGGCGGCGTTCGGGACGAAGCGGAGATTCGCGGCCACCGAAGAACTTACATCGGCGCCCTGCCTGGACGAATCATTCAGTCGATGAAGAAGGTGCACACACGCAATCCCGTGTTCCTCCTGGACGAAGTGGACAAGATCTCAGCGGATTTTCGGGGTGACCCGTCTTCGGCTCTGTTAGAGGTCTTGGACCCCGAGCAGAATCACGCCTTCGACGACCATTACATCGAGGTGGATTTCGACCTTTCGGACGTTCTGTTCATCGCCACCGCCAACCTCGAGGATGCCATTCATCCCACGCTTCTCGATCGCATGGAAGTCATCCGTATTCCCGGTTACACGGAATGGGAAAAGCTCGAGATCGCCAGGGGCTTTCTCGTGCCGAAGCAGTTGCGGGCGAACGGACTAAGCCGCAGAAGGGTCCGCATTGATGACGAGGCGCTCCTCAGAATCATCCGCGAGTACACCCGGGAAGCCGGCGTTCGCAACCTGGAGCGCGAAATCTCCAAGATTTGCCGCAAGATCGCCAGAAAACTCGCCTCCCACAACAACGTGCGCGTCATCATCACCCCGAGAAACCTGCGAGCCTACCTCGGCAACGCCAAGTTTCGCTACCAGAAATCCGAGCGGCGACCGGGAGTCGGGGTGGCCACGGGCCTGGCATGGACCGAGGTCGGCGGAGAAATCCTCAAGGTCGAAACCCTCATCATGGAGGGCAAGGGCGAAGTCACCTTGACCGGGCAACTCGGCGAGGTGATGAAGGAATCGGCCCGCGCGGCGATAAGTTACATTCGCGCCCATCGAAGCGAATTCGGCTTAGCGAACGGTTTTCACAGCAAGAATGACATCCACGTTCACGTGCCCGAAGGGCAGGTGCCAAAAGACGGTCCCTCCGCCGGAATTGCCATCGCGGTATCGGTGCTGTCCGCCCTCACCGGACGAACCGTTCGGGGCGATCTCGCCATGACCGGCGAAATCACCCTCCGCGGCGACGTCCTTCCCGTCGGTGGGATCAAGGAGAAGGTTCTCGCAGCGCACCGCTCCGGTATCGCCAAAATCATTCTTCCCTGGGAAAACCGAAACGACCTCAAGGAACTGCCCGAGGTGGTTCTCGCCGACTGCGAGTTCATTATAACCAAGAACATTAAAGAAGTGATTGACGCGGCCTTAGCGGTAAAATAACCTGTATATAGAGCAAACACCCAATCAACAATCGCGGGGGGCTTGTATGAGAAAAGAGTACCTGTATTCGCCCGGACCGACGACAGTGCCTCCGGAGGCATTGTCGGTGATGGGGAAGCCCATCTTCCACCATCGAACCAAACGCAACCAGGAGATGTTCCGTGAGATTCTCGAAGGACTGAAGTATGTCCTCGCCACCCAGAACGACGTGCTGGTCTTCGCTTCCTCGGGCACCGGCGCCATGGAAGGTTCTGTCTCCAACCTCCTGTCGCCCGGAGACAGGATTATCACCGTCAACGGAGGAAAATTCGGCGAGCGCTTCGGCGAGATCGGACGAGCGTACGGAGCGCAGGTGGACGAGATCATGGTCGAGTGGGGAGAGGCGGTGGACCCCGCTGAGATCGAAAGGCGCCTGACCGATGATGTGAAGGCGGTTTACGTGACGCTGTGCGAGACCTCCACGGGCGCCCACAACGATATAAAAACCATCGCGAGCATCGTGTCTAAGACTCCCGCGGTGATCGTGGTGGACGCGATCAGCGGGC
>JAUYEE010000172.1 GCA_030691545.1 bacterium
GGACTTCGGATTTCGGATTTGGAAGCAGGCGAGACGCCTGCGCTACACACATCGGAAGTCGGCAGTTGCTTCACGGGCGCTGGTCCTCGAAGCGGACGATCTTCTCGAAGGAATCGGCATCGAGGCTGGCTCCGCCCACTAATCCGCCGTCAATATCCGGTTGCCGCATCAGTTCATAAATGTTCTCCGGCTTGATGCTGCCGCCGTAAAGAATCCTGACCTGCTCGGCAACGTCTTTCCCGAAGGCATGAGCGAGAAGGTTGCGGATGAGCGCCTGAACCTCCTCGGCCTGCTCAGGAGTAGCCGTCCGGCCGGTTCCGATTGCCCAGACCGGCTCGTAGGCAATCACCGTGCCCAACATATCACCTTTGTTAAGACCTTCCAGACTCTCGTTTATCTGCGTGGTCACGATAGATTCGGTCACACCGTCTTCTCTCTGCTGGAGAGTCTCACCGACGCACACGATCGGGGTCAGTCCCGCTTTCAGGGCCGCTTTCGCTTTCTTGTTGACGTCCTGATTTGTCTCGCGGAAATACTGTCGCCTTTCCGAATGACCGACAATCGCATAGTCGCACCCGACGCTCTTGAGCATCGGGCCCGAAATCTCGCCCGTGAAGGCACCTTTCTCTTCATAGAAAAGGTTCTGGGCGCCCACCGCGATCTCGCTGTCGAGGAGTAGCCCCCCCACTGCCTCCACGTAGAGGAACGGCACGCACAGCACCACGTCGCGTCCGGCGACGTCCTTCAACCGCACTTTCAGCGCGGAAGCCGTTGCCTCCGCCTCCGCGAGCGTCTTATACATCTTCCAGTTGCCAGCTAACAACGGTCTTCTCACGGCTCTCCTCCGCGTGTACCGCAGGCGTCTCGCCTGCCTCCATTTCTCCCCGTCCGATGAGCGCTCCTCCGCGGTTTGATTCCTATTTATTGGTCAGGGCGTCAATGCCGGGCAGGCTGCCGAACTCGATGTACTCCAGCGACGCGCCGCCGCCCGTCGAGATATGGCTGATTTTGTCCGCTACGCCGCTCTGGTTAATCGCGCTGACCGAATCGCCTCCTCCGACGATGGAGATGGCATTGGACTTGGCAATCATCTCCGCGATGGCAAATGTTCCTTTGGCGAAGTTCGGCTTCTCGAAGACGCCGACCGGTCCGTTCCAGAGAATTGTCGCGGCTTTCTTGATGTATCCCACGAACTGCTCAATGCTCTTCGGACCGATGTCCATCCCCATCCAGCCGTCGGGGATTCCGTCAACGCCGACAACCTTGCGTTGCGCGTCGTCCTCGAACGCATTCGCTACAACCAGGTCCACGGGGAAGACCAACTCGATCCCCTTCGCTTTCGCCTTCTGTAGAATCTCCCTTGCGAGGTCTATCTTGTCTTCCTCGACAAGTGAGGTCCCCGTGGACTTGCCCATGGCGCGGAGGAACGTGTACGTCATCGCCCCGCCGATCAGCAGATTGTCAGCCTTCGCCATGAGACTCTCCATCACCCCGATCTTCGTCGAGACTTTCGCCCCGCCGAGAATCGCTAAGAAGGGTCGCTTCGGGTCCGCCAAAGCTCCACCGAGGAACTTGACCTCCTTTTCCATGAGGTAGCCCATGGCGCACTCGGCGAAATGTTCCGTTACACCCACTGTTGACGCATGGGCGCGATGAGCGGTTCCGAAGGCGTCGTTGACGTAAACGTCGCCCAACTTCGCGAGAGCCTCGCAGAATGCCGGGTCGTTCGCCTCCTCTTCCTTGTGGAAACGGAGGTTCTCAAGAACCACGACCTCTCCTTCCCCCATCGCGTTGACGATTCGCTCGACCTCCGGACCGATGCAGTCCGGCGCCATGACCACCCTCTTGCTGAGAAGGCGACTGAGTTCTTCCGCGGCGGGCTTGAGCCGAAGCTTCTCATCAACCTTCTTCGGTCGCCCGAGGTGCGACATCAGGACCGCTTTCCCGCCATGCTCGATGATGTACTCGATCGTCGGCAACGCCGCGACGATCCGCGTATTGTCCGTCACTTTCAGGTTCTCATCTAACGGGACATTGAAATCCACCCGTGTCAGAACCCTCTTTCCCTTCACATCCAGGTCTTCAATGAACAGCTTCGCCATAGCCCACCCTGTCCTTTCATCTCGCATCCTGGCGCCCGAGCAGGCGGGTTGGTCTTCGACCAACGACGGATCACTTCGGCACCAACTTGTCTATGAACTCGTCGACTCGCGCTTCCTTGAATCTCACCGCATCCAGTAAGTCCCAGATCGCTACTTCGTCCGGGAATCTCCACCAGGATGCCTTTCCTTGCTCAGACACCTCGAGGGCAACCTCATGCTGCGAACCGGTAAAGTCCTCTGTCTTGTACGAGTAAAGGCGGATTAACCATGGATCCTTTCTCGCAACGAAGAGGGTCTCGATGCGTCCCTCGAGTTTTGGCCGAAGCTCATCGCTGGACAGGCGCGGTTCCCACTTCAGGATCCCGTCCTGAGTCTCCTGGATTAGGGTCGCGACTGCTTCTGTGAACCGGCTCTTGGCCTTCATGCTCCCGGCCTCCATCGAATGTCTTTGATCAGGTTATCCATTTCCTGCTCGAGCCCGGCAAGCGAGCTGTATATCTCGCGCAGCCGTTCTCTTGGCGGGGCCACGGCTGTTCCACAGACCCGCGCCATCTCAGCCTCAACAGTGCGGACACGAACTCTTCCGGCGCGGTCGACCTTTGGTGCCAGGCTCCTCAAAGTCGCGTCGCACATCTGCAACTCGACTTGCATCTCGCCCCACGAGTCGGGGTAGTCGCCCAGCAGCGTTGAGAGCTTCGAACGATGCGCTCGAAGCTTCTTCCTTAGGTCCGGAAGTCTCGCTTGCAGCAGGTAGTTTCTGCTAATGCGTCCGACCCTTAGCAAGACCCACACGCTAACGATCAGCCCTGCAATCGAACTCAGGCCTGCCAATCAGTTCCAGTACATCGGCCATATACCCCCCAGCCGTGGCCTGATAGCCGTAATCCTGCGAATAGCTTGAGCCACCTTAACGGCGTCCAGCCATCATCTCAATCAGGTCCACGCAGCGCACCGAGTATGCCCACTCATTGTCGTACCAGCCGAAGACTTTGACCATGTTCTTGGCGATGACCATCGTGGACGGGGCGTCGAAGATGCACGAGTGCGGATTACCGACGACATCTCGCAGGACTATCTCGTCCTCGCAGTACTCGAGAATCCCTTTCATGTCGCCCTCGGCAGCCTCCTTGAAAGCGGCGTTGATTGCATCCACCGCCGCGTCTTTCTCGGTGATGACGACCAGGTCGGTCAGGGAGCCGACCGGCGTCGGAACCCGCAGCGCGACGCCGTTCATCTTGCCGGCTAACTCGGGAATTACCTCCCCGATGGCTTTTGCAGCTCCGGTGGTGGTTGGAATGATGCTGAGGGCAGCGGCTCGAGCCCGCCGCAGGTCTTTATGCGGAAAATCCAGCAGAACCTGGTCGTTCGTGTACGAGTGGACCGTCGTCATCAGTCCTTTCACAATTCCAAAGTTGTCGTTGAGGACCTTTGCCATGGGCGCAAGGCAGTTCGTCGTGCAGGAGGCGTTCGAGATAATCTTGTGCTCGGGTTTATACGTCTTGTCATTGACTCCCATGACGATTGTCGCATCCACCTTGTCCTTCGCCGGGACCGTCAGCAGAACCTTCTTTGCTCCGGCATCCAGGTGCCTTGCGACTTCGTCTCGTTTGCGGAACTTGCCCGTTGACTCCACCACGTACTCGACGCCGAGGCTTTTCCAGGGGAGCTGCGCGGGGTCCTTTGTACTCAGGACCTTGAGAGTGTCCTCCCCGGCGATGATATTATCCTCTTCCACCCTGATCGGGAACGGGTACTTCCCATAGGAGGAATCGTATTTCAGCAGGTGAGCCAGCGTCGCCGGGTCCGTCAGGTCATTCACCGCAATCGCATCAAAACCGCCCCGAAGCTGCATCTCCTTGAAAACCATGCGACCGATTCGACCGAATCCGTTGATTCCGACCTTTATTGCCATAACGCCTGTCTCCTTTCTGTGCAATGTTCGATTTACAGTTCCGGATTTCAGATTGCCGCCGCGGTCACCCACCGTCGGGGATCGCCCCCGCCATGGCTCCGAGGCAGGCGCTCAGCCATCGCAAATCCGCACTTGGCCAGTTGCCTGTATTCTTCTGTCCCCAACGGGGATGTGGATTTCAGGCAATCATCCCATACACGGCACGAGGTGTCAAGCCCTTTTGCCCCGCCAAGGTAATGTCCCACCTTCCGAAGGGACTCAGCGAAGCGTCTCACGAACTCCGTCCATCCGCACACCGTGAAAACGATGCTTGCCCGTGGCTGCTGTCCAAGGGGAAGTCGCATTGGGTGTTCTCTCGCCAAGTCGCTAAGACGCCAAGAGGCACGGAGTGTCCTGCTTTGCGGACTTGGCGGCTTTGCGAGAGATCCTCCTGTTCTTGTTCGCAGGGCTGCGGAATGGAGAATTTGTCGCGTTGGGGGAGGGGAAAGTGGGCGGACTGGAAAGGGCGTAGTGTGAGGGGGAAGTGCGGGGGTTGAGTTGCCTGATTGCTCTGTTACTCTGGCC
>JAUYEE010000237.1 GCA_030691545.1 bacterium
TCTTTCATCCCTCCCTTGCTTTCGAAGCTCGATGCGGATGTTGGATAGTGGCTCACCCTCATGCGAAAGAACTTTGCCGAAGATGCCCACGGGCGCCTTCCAGTCAGGCGGTATTCTTGGTGCGTTCTGGGGCCGTCCAAAGGGACTGAAGATCAACTGGCGTTCCGGAGGCTCGTCGGTCGGCGCCTGGATTTGAATCGTCGCCTCGAGCGGGGCCGGCCCTTCGGGCCGGGGTGGCGATGACGCGTCAGACCCAGAAAGAAGGTATAAGCCAGGGGATATGTTGAAGAGGTCAAAGTCTCCGGCAGCATCAGTCAGAACGCGGACGGTTGCAGTGCCACCCGTCAGGGGTGAGACACTGAGAGGGAAGCCTGCCAGCGGCTCCGCGCTATTCGAGATAACCCTCGCCCGGAAGACAAGGTGTGCGTCCCAGACAAGTGTTTTCGAGACGGTCTCGCCGCCAGGAAGCACGACAAAACTGCCGTGGGTGAACCGAACAACCTCCTGCTCGCCTGGTTTCTCCTTCGGGGTGCCCTGTCCTGTCTCACCGGACGCGCTCACCACGGTTTTGAAGAGCGAAACGTCGAGGTCGTAAGCCCCACCCATCAGCTTGGGGATGTTGACCGTCTCGCCGGGCCCAAGCCAGAAGACCCTGCCGTACGCTGGTCCCGGCCCCCCGGCCCTCAGTGATAGCGTGCACAGAAGAGGAGGCGGCTCCTCCCCAGCCACGAGCCGTAAGTTTAACCTCAACGTTGACGTTCCGGCGGGCCACGTACGGACGAGGGAGTGATCCCGTTGGGTCAGCTCGAAGGCGCCGTTCCGCTGCGAATAGCTGGTTTTGAACACCCGCCTGCTTGAGTCTCCTTCGGGAACGCGGCCTGGCACGGGAGTCGTCCGGGCCGCCGTTTCCTCAGGCGGGCCCTTCCATTCGGAGTCGTGCCTGTCCACCAGCCCGTCGCCGTCGGAGTCCGTTTGGTCTATCACGCGAGCGACTTGCCGTGAGGCAACGTCCCGTTCGAATGTGGCCCGGTATCGGTCTGCTCTCCCGTCCCGGTTCAAGTCATCGCAGGTAACCTGGAAAAGAGGCGGATGGTCGCTTGCCTCATATGTGTGCGTCGCCGTACCAATTGGCGGGCCGATCTGCTCCCACGTGTCCACACCGCCGTCCAACCCGCGGTCCATTGCGGCATGGCGCACAGGTAAGTGAACGTCGTAGTAGCGAAGCTTGCCGGAAAGCCACATTCTGAGTTCCTCGGCCAGTGCCTTATCAGACACTGCGATGTGATACCACTGACAGACGAGCTCCCTGTCTTCAGCTTTCTCCCTCTGCTCAATTCGCGAGCCGGTAGATGCAACGTAAGCGGAACGCCGTTCAGGCGGCTTGCCGGGCGCCGCGGGCTTAGTCTCTGTCGGACCAGGCACCGCCGGCGACGTTGACCCAGGGATGGCACGCAATTCTCCCTCGACCCTCTCAGCCCTGTCGCGTGCATTGTGGAATCGGGCAAGAGCGGTACCCAAGCTGCGCCCGCCGAGGAGCCTCTGCGCTTCGGGGCCTGCGACCCACGAGAAGATTTCCTTCTCGACGAGGTTGCCTTTGTCGTCCACTTCGAGCCACTTGTCAACGCTGCCGTCGGCGTTGAGGTCAATTTCTTCGCGGAAGAGTTTGCCGTTGTCATAGACCTGCCAGAGGTCAACCTTTCGATTGAAATCGCCGTCCACTTCGACGAGGTCAATGACGCCATCGAAGTAATGCTCCCATTTGTCAATTCTCCCGTCCTCGTTGCTGTCAATTTCGATGCGAAGGGGCTTGCCGTTGAGGAAGCGAATCCAGATGTCGGTCCTGCCATTATTATTCTGATCGCCAAACGCGACCATGGGCAGGTCAGCTTCCGGCTCCCACTGCACGATCTTCGCGTAAGGCTTGCCGTCGCGATAGACCGCGTCGTCTTTCCACGTGATAGCGCTTTCTTCGGAAGCTGGCTGCGCCGAGGTTGTCGTCTTTTCCTGTCCAGCGACTTTCTCGCTCTGAGCGTTCATTGCCCTGCTGGACAGACTGACGAGCGATAAGCCAGCAACGGCGAGAACCGATACAGCAAGGAGGAGAAGCGCGGTGCGAAAACGCAATGTCGCGGGAAGCGTTCTCCCCAGGCTCAGAATTCGCTTGATTCGCTCCGGCAGGTGCACGCGATGGTTGAAGAGTCCAACTCCGATGGGGTTTCCTCCCCTCGCCAGCCACCTTTCGGCGAGAGCAGTCAGCGCCCTCGCGTAGAGCGTCGCGCTGCGGCAGTGACTCATGACCCAGGCATCGCATATCTCCTCGCGGAGAGATCGGAGGTGTCGGTTCAGGAGATGGACGAATGGATGGAAGAAGAATAGTGCTTCGAGAAGGCGTTGCACGACGTTGATCGCGTGGTCTCTCCAGCGGACGTGCCCGAGTTCGTGAAGGAGGATGGGACGGAGTTGGTCCGGGGGCATCTCATCGGGAAGCGATTCGGGCAGAAGGATCATCGGATGGACGATTCCTACGGATACGGGGGAGGTGACCCGCCTCGCGGCGCGCAGTTGCACCGAGGTTCTGAAGCCGGCGGTTTGCTTCACTTCATCGAACAGCCGCAGAAGAGCAGTGTCGCTGACGGGTCGCGACGACCTTCGGAGGCGCGCGAGTGCCACCGACGCGAACAAGAGTCTCACGAACATCGCCGCGCATCCGGTCATCCAGGCGAGTCCGATGGCGCCGCGCCATGGGAACGAGGAAGGACGCGGCGCATGGCTTCGCGCTGCAAGGAGCTGTGCGGCGGGAGGCGTGCCCGCTGACGGCGTTTCCCTCTCAGGCTCATGCGGACTTGAGGTAATGCTCGATGCTTCGGTTGTAACATCTTCCGGAGTCGTGGATTGTGCGCCTTCCAAATTCGATGGTTCCGGCGGAGGGATGTTATCCGGTGGATTCTCAATGGCCACACGGACATTTGGCGGCGAAGCAGGGGTGCCCGGCGAAGCGCGGCCGGTTTCTTCCTCGAAGTCCACAGGTAGCATCTTGCCCTCGGACTCCTCGTCCTTTTTCGCGGGAGTGTCGGCGGTCAGAACAATCTTCTCCGAGGAAGTCGCAGGATGCTCCGAAACTGCCTGCGACACGGACGCCGGAAGCAGAAGCATCCCGTGTTCTCCGACGAAGAACGACGCAACCGGCAAAACTAGTAGCCCGACGAGGCAATAAACCCATAGCCAATAGCGGGCGACAGGACGTTTCTTGCCCAAAATCCTCGTGAGCACGAGGACAATGGGTATCAGCGCCGTGGCTTTCCACGCCGCGTCCAGCAGATGCGGAAAAACCGTTTCCCCGAGACGTAGCAACGCGTTCATTTTCCCGTCTCCTTTTCTTTTTCCTCGATCAGTTTTTTCAGCCTCCTGAGTTCTTCGGGCGTCAACTTCTCCTTCTGGAGGATGTTTACCATGAGGAGTTCAGCCGAGCCATCAAAGAGCCTGGTTGTGAGGTTGCGGACCATCGCCTTGACGGCCTGTTCTCGCGTGACGATGGGGTAGTAAACGTACGTCCTGTCCATGCTCTCGTGCCTGAGGAATCCTTTCCTTTCGAGGATTCGCATCACGGTCAGCACGGTGGAATAGGCAAGCGGCTTGCGGCGCGGCAGGGCATTCTTGACGTCTCTGACGGTGGTGCTGCCCAGGCTCCAGACGATTTTCATCAGCTTCAATTCGAGGTTGCTGAGCACGTTTCTCGATTTTCCAGCCATATTTCCTCCTTAGTTCAATTACACAGTTAACATTATATTTATAATGGCGACTCAAGCCCATGTCAAGCATTTTTTTCAAGAAATTTGCGGATTGATTTCGCTAAGGCGAATATGGGATTTTTCAGTGTCGCGGCGGCCGTCATCCATGAGGAAGACGGCGGTACATCGGTCGAGGGCGACACGCAACAAATCCATCTGGAGGATGCAATGAACCGGATTCTCGTGTTGTGCTTTGTGTTGATTGTCCTTGTGTTCGCCGGAACGCAGCGCGGTTGGACAGTGCAAGCAGAAAAGCTGTGGTGGGAGAGGGGGGCGGATAAGTGGTACTACAAGGACGACTGGAAGGGGATGGCTCTCACGGGAGGGCGGAGTTACAGAAAAGTGCTTGATGTCCCGGGAAAAGCCGCCTCCAGTTGGATTGCCATCTGGGGAGACCGCTTCTATCGGCTAACGGTGAACGGGACACTTGTCGAAGAGGACCACACCTCCGGAATTATCGAGGATCACGACCTCACCCGCTTCATTCGCGGCGCGGAGAAGGTGGAGATTCTGATTGAGGCAGGCGGGAGGGTCGTGGCGGAAGGCGAGGTTGTTGGCGAAGACGGCCGGAGATTCCCTTTTTCGACGGGGGACGATTGGGAGATTCCGGGGTCAGCGAGGAAGCCCGCGACAAAACAGATGGTTGCTGAACCAAGCACCGGCGCCTTCAACCGCTCGCACAACGGTCTCCTCATGACGCACAACGACGAGGAAACGGGGAAGACGCTCATTGCGAAGGGCTTTGCGCGAATCCAAAAGATGAACGAGCAGGGGCTTTTTCTCCTCCGCCGCTTTTGTCCTTCCAATGAGATTCTGGACCTCTCTGATGATACTCTTCGGCTCCGGACGGAGCGAGCCATCCAACCGCTGATAGCGGACGCCAGAAAGATTCTCGAGGGGCAAGCCGTCCCGGCCCAGAAGGCAGGCGGGTTTCAGGACGCCGTCGCGGCGGCGGAGAAAGCAGGGCATGCGCTTGCGTCCGCCGAAGCAATGCTGGAGACCGCGGTTCAAATATACAAAACGGAGCGAGATGTTCTTCACGTCGAAAATTGCCTGGAGATTATGTTAAGCGAAAAGGTCTCTCTGCTCGATTATTCGAATGTGATCCTTGAACTGAAGCGCACGCTATCCGGCGCCCGAAGAAATCACGAACTTCAAGACTGGGCCAACGTGTTCAAGGCGACGAGCAGGGTCGAAGACGACATCGCGCGGGTCAAGGAGGAGCTATCAAGTATCTGGGGCTTCCCCATTGGAAACCTCGACGAATTCCCCGAAGACCGATTCGGCTGGCTGAACGCGCGGGAACTTATGGGCCACGACCCGGCTTGGTGGGAGTTCAATACCAGCCCTGACCGCGTTGCCTGTTTGAATCTATCCGGACTCTGGCAGTTCCGCACAGACCCAAACAACGAGGGCGAGAAGAACGGCTGGCACAGCGGAGAAGAGATAGAGAAAGGTCAGTGGCGAAGGATCTACGGCCCGCGAGCCTGGGAATGGCAGGGCGTTCAGGAGTTCAATGAGAACAGCCCCGCAGATTGCCCGTATCGGCTTGGTGATCGCCGGACGGGAGATAAGCCATACAACGGATTCGCTTGGTATAGGAAGCGAGTCTTTGTTCCCCCGGACTGGTCGGGGCAGCCGGTTATTTTGAAGATTGGGGAAGTGAACAACTGGCTGCGGATTTTCGTGAACGGCGAGAAGGCGTCGGACGAAGGAACTGCGAATCGCGCTGGCGGAAGCGAATATCCGATTCCCGAAGCGTTGCTGCGGTTCGGCGAGGAGAACCTCATCGCGATTCAAGTTTACAATCACGACAATCTCGGAGGAATCACGTCCGGGCCGTTGTGTCTGGCTCTGGAAGGGCAGGTGCCCGAAAACGTGGAAACGCCGGGGCCGCTTCGATACGTGGATGAAACCCGGTGGCCAAATGCGGACAAGGACGGTCGCTGCATATTACTGGCGAGCGCGCTATCCCCCGGCGTCGTTCTCTCGACGAATGAGCCGACGCTATGGCTGTGGGGATGGAAGATGAAAGGGTACTCGAACCCTGCGGGTCTCTGCGTCATGGCGAAAGGGAAACAGCGATTGTTCCAGACGGAGGAGGGGCATCCAGTCGCCTTTGAGGGCGAGGAACTGACGGAGAATTGGCTTCTGCTGGAAAGTGGGAACGAGAACACAAGATCGGTTTTTGTTGTGCTTGAGAAACGACCCGTTCGTTTCGCCTGGGAGAAGAATGCGCTTGGACAATGGGGGATACGGCTGGATTTCGCGGATTCTGTTGGACGTGCGATCATCGTGTGTTTTCCCGGTGGTCAAAAGCTCAGCGAGGAGGACTGCCGCTTCTGGTCGCGGGCTCTCCTCGCCTACCCCATCTCCGTTTCGGAACTGTGCAAACCGAATCGAGAACAGCTCGTCGGGGACTTCCGGCTGAAGTACGATTACCTTGTGACGCGGGATTTCTGCGGGACGGAGCCGCTATACGTCTCGCCTCTTCCGATGCTGTTTTCCTATGGGATGAAGCACAACTATCCAGGACTTGTGGCGGAGGACATCCGGCAGACAAATTACCTTTCCGAATCCGCCGCGTACTTTGTCGCAGAACAACCCATTCTTCACTTTCGGGCACCGCTGGTTGACCGGTCAAAGATGCTCAAAGGAATCGGCGAGCTTTTCGGGAAGATGAGCTCCTCCTCGAACACCCGCTGCGGCATCACGGAGGACCGGATGTTCCGGGACATGGGCGAATGGGGGTTCGACCACTGCCGGTACGCGTTCGCGTTTCACGCAGACTGGGACATCCCGCTGTGCAGATGGATGGGCGGGCCAATCCTCGAGAACGAAAAGGCGTGGCAGCGGCTCGACGAACTCGTCAAAAAGTGCAACGACAGCGGCATGATGATGATGCTCACGTGGTTCTTCAACGAGGACTCCCCGCAACGAGATACAGACAATCGCGTTCGCAACAGCTCCGCTTACTGGCGAAAGCGACCGGAGACGCGGGAGAACGCCTACGAGCTGTGGCGACGCATCGCCGAACGATACAAAGACCTCCCCGCGGAGGCCATCTCGTACGATTTCTTCAATGAACCAGCCTATATGGAACCGGACGACTGGAACAGAATCATCAAGGAGCTGACGGAGATTGTCAGGTCGGTAGATAAGAAGCACATGATTGTGATTGAGGGAGGAGACGGCTGGGCGCAGCCGTTCTGGTGTTGGTGGATGGAGCCGACGGGCGACCCGAACACAATTTACAGCTTCCACCACTACGGGAAACACTGGGGTTACGGGTACGACGAGTATTATCCGAGCTACCGTAGAACGTATGAGGCGAGCCAGGTTGACCCGTGGCTTCAGGCGATTCTTTTTGGCATCCGTCATCGGGTCCCCATCCATTGCGGAGAGTTTGGGGTGTCGCAGATTTCGCCGGACGAGGATTACGCGATGTGGCTGAATGATTATCTCGCGCTGTTCGACAGATTCGGCATCGCCTGGAATTGGTGGAACTACTCCGGCGGCGACATCTACCGGACCGGCCTTGTTTGCGGAGAGAAAATCAGCCCCAACCTGGCGATTTTGAGGAAATGGATGAGGACGAGGCCACGGAGAAACGCCCTCTGACGTTCACCTTAAGACGTAAGGAAACCACCAGCCTATCGAAGGCGGAACGGCAAAGGGCTTTTCTTTGTTCCGCCTCTTGCACTTATCCGCTATAATTCACTGCGTTGCTTGCGGAAATCAGGAAGGAGAAAAAACATGAGAAGGCGTATGCGTGTGCTACGTAATTTGTTGTCTGCTGTTACCAT
Organism: bacterium; assembly: GCA_030691545.1. Taxonomy (GTDB): domain Bacteria; phylum Auribacterota; class JABMQX01; order JABMQX01; family JABMQX01; genus JAUYEE01. The sequence continues at coordinate 7,595 of JAUYEE010000237.1, forward strand.
TTTGTGCTGCGGGGGACACGTCTTCGGCACCACGTTCTTCAGTGAGGATTTCGAGAGCGGTGCTCCGGACTGGACGCTGGACTCACCGTGGGCCTTGACAACCAACGAGGTCCACGGCGGCGCAAACTCTCTCGCGGACAGCCCCGGGGGCGCGTACGAAAACACCGTTGACAAAAAGGCGACGGTCTCGATCAACCTTCTCGGCGGCAACCGTCCGTTGTTGTCCTTCTGGCACAGGTACAATCTGGAAGAGGGGAAGGATTATGGGTATGTCGAGGTATCGAAAGATGGCGGAGCAAGTTGGCAGTGTCTGTTCTTCGTTACCGGCAACTCCGCCGCAAAGTGGCTTAAGGCGGTGATAGACCTCAGCCCGTATGCCAACAAGGAGATTCGCCTCCGGTTCCGGATAGTCACCGATGGTTCCGGAGTGTTCGACGGCTGGTATATTGATGACGTTGAGGTGTCAGAGAACCAGGCGATAACGGCCTTGCCATTCTCGGACGACGCTGAGACTCCCACCAGTGACGACAAATGGATAGCTTCCTCGTGGCAGAGGATAGCCACCGATGGTCACAATAGCCTCCATTGCTGGTTCAGACCCTCCATGGGTCGCTCAGACATGTCCACGGAGCTTGTGTTGAAGGGAACGATGGACTTCGGGGCGGCTACCAACCCGCAACTTTCCTTCTGGCATCACAGGCCGGACTGGCAGTGGGGGTTCATATATATTTCCATTGATGGGGGGCAGAACTGGACGGAGATTTACCGAAACCAAGAGCCCTGGGCAGATTGGCGCAGGACGCAGTTGAACCTATTTCCCTACACGGGTGAGGCCAGTGTTGTCATTAAATTTGCCATGCCGAATTCGAATGGGTGGTACATTGACGATGTCGTTATAGGCGACGCACCGGAGAACGTCTATCTCGAGCCTCTTTCAGACATCGGCGAGCACAGCATGACTCTCACCTGGAGTCAAAACGCCGATTCCGATTTTGCCAGTTACAGGATATATCGCAGCAACTATTCTGACATGAGGGAGGCCAGCGAGATTACGTCAATCACCGACCAGGCGACGACGACCTACACGGACGGCAACCTGATCTATGCCGCGAGGTGGTACTACTATCGGATTTACGTCGTGGACACGGAAGGGCTCTGGAATCTAAAGGGGAGCAACATTCAGGGAGCTAAAACCTTGCTTGGCGCCGTTGTCCATTCTTGCCCCTTCACGGATGACATGGAGTCCGGAGACACATGGGGCAACGACACGCCATGGGGTCTGACCGATACCGCCAGCCACAGCGGCAGTCACTCATGGACGGACAGCCCCGGGACATCCTACGAGAACAACATGGACCGCTCCCTGACCACGAGCGTTGATCTTGGCGCTTGCAACCGTCCTCTGTTGTCCTTCTGGCATCGGTACAACCTGGAAGATGGGAAGGATTACGGGTATGTCGAGGTATCCAAAGATGACGGTGGGAGTTGGCAGTGCCTGTTTTTCATTACCGGCAACTCCATCGGAAGATGGTTCAAGGAGGAGATAGACCTCGGTCCTTACGCCTACAGGCAGATTCAGGTGCGGTTTCGGATAGTTACGGATGCCTCGGGGAGATTCGACGGTTGGTACATAGATGATGTCGAGGTGTCCGATAACCTCGCCTCTACCCCATTCCCATTCTCGGATAACGCCGAGACCTCCGCGAGCGACGACAAGTGGATAGTCTCCTCCTGGGAGAGGATTGCCACCGATGGTCACAACAGCCCCCGTTGCTGGTTCAGACCGTCCATGGGCCGCGCAGACATGTCCACGGAGCTTGCTCTCAGGGGAACGATAGACTTCAGCGATGCCATGAACCCGCAACTTTCCTTCTGGCATCACAAGCCGGACTGGCA
>JAUYEE010000244.1 GCA_030691545.1 bacterium
CCGGCTTCCGTTTGGCTCCGGCTCGTTCGAAAAGGGGGATGCGGGATCACCTGCGTCTATGCAAGAGGACCAGGACTCAAGACGAAAGTCATCCGTTTCGGCACTGATGAAATAGGGGTTAGAAGGGATGTTCCCTTCGCCTCCTCTGTTCCAATTCTCGATACACGAGTACATCGGCGAGCTGGAACCATCCAGTTGGCGGTATACGCGATTCCCCCAGATGATACAGTTCCGAATTGGGCCAGCGCAGTTGTAAAGCCCCAAGCTATTCCCGAATATCGTATTGTTGAGGATCAAACCACTGCATTGGTAGACCCCCGCGGATAAATTTTTGGAAATGACGTTATTCTCAATCGTCGCATGACAGTAATGTAGACCGTTGCCTCCATTTCGGGAAATCAGGTTGTTTTGAATGATCCCATCGCACGAGCTCAATCCGTTACTCCCATTCTCTGAAATCCTGTTTTCCTCTATCAACCCGTTGCACGCGTAAAGTCCCTCCCCCTTATTTTCGACAATCGCGTTCTTCACGATGGTTCCGTGGCAGTTAACCACGGCCCCACTGGATTGATCCGTGGAGTTCTGGGAGACGACGTTTGCCCTGATTGTGCCTCCGCAGTGCGCCATTCCACCACCACCATATCTGGCCCAATTGCCCGTCACCAGGCTATTCTCGATGGCAGCTCGCGCCGTCTTTTCCCATGTGCCGCCGCATATCCCCCCGCCATACACACCGTGCCCATTTCGGATGGTGAAGCCAGAGAGCACGCACGTTTCGTCTTCCGTGCCTGAGAAGGTGACGACGGAGCCGGATTGGCTGCCGTCAATGATGGTATTTGCGACGATGGAGGGATTGAGGGGGTCGGTGCTGGTCAGCGTGATGTTGTTGCCGTTGAACTTGATGTTTTCGACGTAAGTGCCTTGAGCGACGAGGACTTTGTCGCCATGCGGTGCGGCATCAATACCCTCCTGGATGATTTTGAAAGCTGTTGCCCAAGTCGTTCCGTCGCCGGACGATGCGACGGATGCGTCAACGTACCAGGTTGCCGCGGAAGCAGGCAGGGGCGAGAAGAAGACGAGCAATAGCAGAAGACCAAGCATTCTCATCATTTGGCAAATCCTCCCCACACTGGGATAATTGACCTCGATGAGAAACATACCATGCGGGGAAGCTCGCGGCAAGCACATAGTTTGGCCAAAACGGTTGTTTGGGGAAGGACTCTCCGCGGAGAACGCGGAGGGCGCACAGGGGATCCCCGCCTGGGCGGGGCGGCAGCTTTGCCCCTTAGCACATGCTTTCGTAAATACGGTTACGAGCGGTGCACGAGGGCACAGACCGCGATGATCGACTCTGAATACTGTCGCCTCCTGCCGGGCTTCAGCCGGCATTGTCCTTTAGCCATCCCGCCATCGGCGGGACTTTAGCCGGGCTTCTCGACCAATGGATTCATCCGAAAATACGTCACCGTATCTATGAAACGGACTACTCAGATACGGCCACACCCACCCCTGCACCGCCGCGGGATTCATTGACAAAACAGCAAGAATCCTGTATAATCCTACCAAAAAGAAGCATTCCTACTCACGCCCAATGCCAGGAACGCAACATGCTCCCAGCGCACATTTCGCTCGCAGTCTGCGCCCACTTGCGGCCAAAACCTGCTCTTTTCGCAACCGGGAATGGCGAGAAAGCGCGAGTTCTCGCTGCCACCTGGGCCTTTTCTCATCTTCCTGAACCAGAGCCTATCTCGTTCTCCGTAAGCAGATTATATCGCGAATCCTCACCCCAAAAAGGCCCGAAAAGGCCCACTTTTTCGCCGTGCCGTATTTTTATACAAAGCCGCCTCCTTGGTCTCCCTTTTACGGGGATACACCGGCGCTCGGGTGTGGCTGTGCTTGAGTGGGCGTGCACCGCGCGGTCGAACCGGACCTGGCAGGGCCCCCTGCCTGGACCCGCGTGTACCGCCGCCATCTTGCCCCGCTGTAGCGCAGGCGTCTCGCCTGCATCTTGCCGGCTCTCTCGGGGGCATCCCTGGCCGTGCCCTGTGTCGAGGCATTGTTTGCGAACATCTCTCAACAGACGTGCACGAGCCAGGCGCGCGGACACGGGCAGGCCTGCCCCCGAATCCGAGGGCGAGACGCCCTCGGGACTGCCCCGCCTTGCGGGGCGGCGTTACCTGTACGAGCTTCACCCCTCAAACACAGCCGCACCCAGCCCAACTTCCCCCTTGCATCCCCTGTCGAAGAAACGTATAGTCAGCCGACTACAACAATGCATTCCCAACAAACCGACAGAAGGAGAAAGAAAATGAGGCGAGCACTTCTAACCGTCGTCGTGGCAATCCTGGTGATGCTGCCTCTCCTGGCGTGCTTATCAGAGGAGGGTGCAAAGCAAATCCGGACGCTCATCGTAACCGGCTGTGACGTTGCCTCGCACCCCTGGCGGGAAACCACTCCCGCGATTCGCAAGGTCCTCGAGGATACCAAGAAGTTCGAGGTCTATGTCTGCGAAGACCCCGCGATTCTGGAGTCGAAGGAGGCTCTGGACAAATACGCTCTAATTGTCCTGAATTATTTCAACTTCCGGGCTCCCACGATCAGCGATGAAGCAAAAGAGAACCTTCTCAACTTCGTCAAAGGAGGGAAAGGATTCGTCTCGTTCCATCTGTCCAGCGCCTCGTTCAGCGAGTGGGACGAGTTTCACAAGATGGTTGGCAGGTGGTGGGTCATGGGAACTTCCGGACACGGCCCCCGAGGCAAATTCACTGTCAATATCGTGGACAAAGAGGACGCGATTTCAAAAGGAATGAGCGATTTCGAGGCGGATGATGAGCTGTACGCCAAGCTCCTCGGCGAGGGGCCGATCCACGTGCTCGTTTCCGCATATTCCGACTGGAGCAAGAAAGTCGAGCCGTTGGCGTTCACCCTTTCCTACGGGAAGGGCCGTGTCTATCACCACTGTTTTGGGCACGACGCGAAAGCCGTCGAGCACGCACCTGTCGCGAGGCTTCTCGCGAGAGGGGCCGAATGGGCCGCAACTGGCGGCGTCTCCGACTGAACCGCTCCTGACCCTGTCGGCCTTCCAGTGCCGCGAAACGCGACTCGACGGCGAGCATTCCCTCGCTCAGAGCAGCGGGATGTTTTCGTGATGTCGTAGCAAAGTGATGCTATGTCCTCACTGCGCAGGCAATCAGAGGACGATTGCCATGAAAGCCGAAAAACCAAGGCCCCCGTTCTCCGCATTGATAACCGCCGCGGCGGAGGGGCGCACAGCACTCTTCTCCGGACACCTCGCAACGCCACCTTCCGCTCTGCCTGCCCCTCCTGTCCCTCCACACCCGTCCCACTCGCCATCCCTGCGCTTCTCCGTGTTGCCTTGACTTTTGCGGCGGCGGTGTGAGATTGTTACTTTTCAAAAGCGCGCCCATTTCCGAGCATCGGGAGAGCTCATATCCGAAACAGATGAATCACGATCCGTTAGGAAATCCAGACATCGGCGTTGCCGTCGAAGTTCGCGCCCTCTGCAAGGTTTTCACCGACCCGAGACAGCAGGAGATTCGGGCGGTGGACGACGTCAGCTTCCGGTGTTGCGAGGGGGAAATCTTCGGCATCCTCGGCCCGAACGGAGCCGGCAAGACCACGCTGCTGCGGATGATTGCCACGATCCTTTCTCCCACGAGCGGCAGCGCTTTCGTGGGCGGATATGATGTGCTCTCTCAGCCGGACGAGGTGAAGAAGCGCATCGGCTTTCTCTCGGGGAGCACGCAACTCTACTCCCGGCTCACGCCGGCCGAGACGGTTCGCTACTTCGGACGGCTTTACGGCATGAGGAGGTCGCTCATCGAGGAGCGCTCCCGGCAAATCTTTCAGGTGCTTCGCATGGAGAGCTTCCGGGACAGGCAATGGGGGAAACTCTCCACCGGCGAGAAGCAGAAAGTCTCCATCGCGCGCACGCTGATTCACGACCCATCCGTCCTCATACTCGACGAGCCAACCGCGGGATTGGACGTGGTCTCCAGCCGGGCGATTGTGGATTTCATCCGTAACGCTCGCTCCGAGGGAAAGACGATTCTTCTTTCCACGCATTACATGACCGAAGCCGAGGAGATGTGCAACAGGATCGGCTTGATCAGCGGCGGCAGGATCGTCGCCGAAGGCACGACGCAGGAGCTTCTATCGGCCTCCGGAGCGGCGTCGCTGACGGACGCTTTCTTTCACTATGTCGGTGGGGATGGACCGTGAGTATCCGCAACGTACGAATCATCTTCTTAAAGGAAATGCTCGAGACGCTGAGGGACAAACGGACGCTTATGGTCATGGTCCTCGGACCCGTGCTGATTTACCCGATTCTGATCCTTGCGTTCTCGCAGATGGCCACTATGCAAGAAGCCCGCCTTCGCAGGCATAAGACCACGGTGTATGTTTACGAGAAAAAGGAATGGCCCGAGATTCGCCAGGCTCTGGCCAACGACCCAGACCTGGAACTTGTCAAGACGGAGCAGCCACGTCCCACGCGAGACGAAGATGTCGTTGTGCAGTTCGACAGCCGAACCCCGAAAGAGGGGGAACGCGAGTTCCCCAAAATCACCGTAGCTTACCGCCAGACGAACGTTCATTCCGAGAGAGGAAAGGAACGGGTCGTCGCGGCACTCGAGCGATACGCCAGAACGGTCACCAGCAGGACCGTTGACCTCACGAAGGACGAACGGTACCTCTACCCTCTCATCCTCGAGGAGGATAACCTCTCGTCTCGCTCCGAGCAGGTGCGCACCATTCTCGCAATGAGTCTCCCGATGATTCTGGTCCTGATGACGATTGCTGGAGCCATGTATCCGGCCATTGACACCACCGCCGGAGAGAAAGAACGCGGCACGATTGAGACGATCCTTGCCTCGCCCGCCGGCAGGAACGAGATTGTCTATGGAAAGTTTCTGTCGGTTTTTGTGATTTGCGTGGCGACGGGCCTTCTGAACTTGGCGGCCATGAGCCTGACGTTCATTCATGTTCTCCGCGCGTTTTCCGAGCCCATTCTTCCGGCGACGAGCATTCTTCTGGTGCTGGTCTCGCTGCTTCCGCTGGCGGTTCTGTTCAGCGCGTTGATGATGGCGGTTTCGACTTACGCCCGAACGTTCCGCGAGGCGCAGAACTACGTCACACCGGTCTATCTGCTGTGTCTCATCCCGGCGATGGTCTCCGTGCAGCGTGGATTCGAGTTGAACGATTTCCTTTGTCTTGTCCCCGTCATTAACATGTCCTTGTTTTTCCGGGAGGTTATGGAGGGGGTTTATAACCTCCGGCACATTCTGCTGGTCTTTGTTTCAACGAGTGTTTATGCGGCCGTGGCGCTTCGTGCGGCCATCAAGCTTTTCCACGACGAGAATGCCCTCTTTTCTCTCGAGAAGCCCTTCGCCCTTTTCGTCCGCCGGCGTTTCCTGAAAGCGAAGTCGTTCCCCTCGCTCGGCGAGGCGCTTTTTGCCGCGGCGGTCATCTTTGTGCTTTATTACTTTGTCTCGTCCCTTTTCGTTGATTCTTCGGGCGATCCGGCCTGGTTCTTCTGGGGCACGATGCTCTCGCAGTGGTTTGCCATGGCTCTTCCGGTGATTCTCTTTGCCCGGTATCTCAAGCTCAATGCGCGCCAGACCTTCCGCTTGCAGGGATTCCGTCCCTTGCATATTCTGGGGACGCTGCTGCTGTTTCTTGGGGGATTCTTTATCCTTGTGGAGATCGCCTTTCTCCAGAAGGACCTGTTTCCCCTACCGGAGCAACTTGGGAAAGAGTTCTCGAGCGGCGTTGGGGCGGGCGGGTTTCTGCCGGTGGTACTGGCTCTGGCTCTCACCCCGGCAATCTGCGAAGAGTTGTTCTTCCGCGGATTCATCCTGTCGGGGATGAACCGATTCTCACCCGCCGCGAGAATCCTCATGAACGGTGTCCTCTTCGGCGCCTACCACGTGTTTCTGTTCAAAATGCTTTCGACTGCTTTTCTGGGAATTGTCATCTCGTTTCTCGTGGTTTATTCCGGCTCCATTTTCCCGGGAATGCTATTCCACTTCATCAACAACTTTTTGATCCTCGCCATCGGTCGGTACAGCCGGGAAACCACGGAGTTCTTCAAGGAATTGTTCGGCAGAGTGGGGTTCGGCGAAGATGTCGCCCTGTGGCTCGAACAGGAGGCGCACGTCCCCTGGCCAGTCCTCGTCGCCTCAGCAGCCGTACTCATTGTGGGCGCTATACTCATCTTGAGGTTTCGTTTCAGGGTGGTGCAGTCGCCAGGAGGCGACATTGCTGAAGATGCAGGCGGGGACGCCTGCGCTACTGCCGAAACGGCGTCTCGCGAGGCCAAGAATGCGGAGGAAATTGACTAAAATATGACCCAGTGGTTGCCTTTATCGTTCATCCAAATGCCCCAGACGGCCGGCGAATGGATCCGCATCGTTCAGTTCTTCATCGTATTCTATTTCTCGATCTCCTTCCACGAGTGCGCTCACGCGTGGGCCGCGTACCGCAACGGAGATGATACGGCTCGCCTCATGGGGCGAATGACCCTCAACCCGATTCCTCACCTTGATCCCATTGGCACAGTGCTGCTCCCACTGCTCATGCTCTTCAGCTCCCTCAGGCTCATTGGCTGGGCAAGGCCCGTACCCGTGAATCCCCTGCGCTTCAGAAACCAGCGCCGCGGCGAAATAGAAACCTCCCTCGCGGGTCCGCTCTCCAATCTGATCTTGGCGATAGGGTGCGTCCTATTGCTGAGAGTCCTGCTTCGGTTCGCACCGGCCTGGGATGTCCCGATCGGTTTTCTGGCGACGGCGGTTCTCCTGAACACCGCACTGTTCGTGTTCAATCTGATCCCCATTTATCCTCTCGACGGCTCTCATATCCTGAAGAATTTCCTGTCCAGGGAGGCGACGCAAGCCTACGATCGGTATATTACCCCATACGGATGGATCATTCTTCTGGTGCTGCTGTACAGTGGCGTGCTCCACATCGTCTTCGGCGCCGGTCTGCTTCTGTTAAGATACCTTGGCGGCCTTCCGGTATTCTGAAGACCGTCGCCCTTCTCGCTTCCACGAAGTGAGCAAGAGACGGAATCCGAGGTAGGATGACAACCCGGCGCGAAAGACCTGCCTGGAAGGCCGGTCCTCACCCGCTGCTGGAGATGACTTCTCCCATTCTTACAGTCAGAACGCCCAGGAAACCGTCAGCCCGCCGAAGAACTCGCCGTCCTCGTTGTAGGCGTCCCGAATCTCGCTATCGAGGAGATAGTTGACCGCGATAAATGGCGTCACTGCGAAATTCATTCCTAAGTCGAACGTGGTGAACAACCGCACCTCCAGGTCGCAGAAGGAGGTGCTGTCGAAAAGAGGTTGTCGCCCACCGAAGTAGTAGTTGGCAAAATCCTCCGAGCAGAAGCCAACGGAACCTCGCAGTTTCCACACCATGCTGCTCTGCGGCTGCGAGTAAGTGGCGGAGGCGCGCCCGTACCACCCTTCCGCTTCGTCAACGTCTAAGAACATCTCCAGGCCAGGCTCGACCGAAGCCTTGCTCGGGTCGTGAAACAGCTTGAACTTCCCTTTGGCATAGACCTCCTGTGTGTCTTCGCGAAGCTCGTCCAGCGTGTTCGGATAGCTGTAGAACGAATAACCGAGGGTAACATTCACAAGGCGGGTGGGGATTGCGTATTGGATAACGTAGTCTATCTCGCTGAAGTCTCCCTGGGAATCTATGCCGATTTCTTTTCGGTCGGTCATGTCCAGAGAACCCCAAACCGAGGCAAGGAAGTTGCCATACGTCAGATAAGCGTCGGGCTGCAGAGCAAAGTCGTCGTTGTATATGTACCCTCGCCAGATGTACTGGCTGACGACCGAAAGGTCCGCCCCACCTCCTAATCTCATCCTGCGAGGCGCCTCCGAGAATGCAGCGGTTGAAGACAAAGAAAAGACCACCAGTGCGATTCCGATTCTCCGCCACATACGTTGGCGATTGCTCATGCGTTTCTCCCTCCCTCTTTGATGCTTCCACAGACAGTTGGTTTTTTTGATTTCAGGGATTGCGTCTTCCGCCCTGCTTGTAGCGCGGGCATCTTGCCTGCATCGCGCAAGCCGAACAAGGGCAGCATCATCTCCTATAGACTTCTCGATTCTACCATTTGTTCAGGCGAACCCGGAGAGGTCAACGCCCTCCAGCTTCAGCAGAGCTTTCTTGAGATCAAGCCCCCCGGAGAATCCGCCAAGTCGTCCATCGCAGCCGACCACGCGGTGGCACGGCTGGACTATGGGGAGAGGATTTCTCCCGCAGGCGTTTCCCACGGCTCGCGCCGCCCGCGGCTTGCCGATTCTCCCGGCGATCCACTGATACGACTGTGTCTCGCCGTATGGGATTGTTCTCATGGCGGCCCATACCGCTCGCTGGAAAGGCGTGAAGTCATCCAGGTCCAGAGGATAGTCGAACTTCACCTCCTTCCCCGCGAAATACGCCTGAAAGTCTGACCGCAGCCTTTCCTCCAGCCTTTCGTCTCGTGCAGGCTGGGTCGCGCCGGTCTCTCTCCGATGGTGCCCGCCATCGGCCTCTTTGAGAAACTGCGCGCTCCGGAGTCTGCTGACCCGATAGCGCACCAGGAGATTGCCAAAATCCCTCGGCAGGGCGACCAACAGCTCGAACTCCGGTCTTTCCTCGGCCGTCATAACGGGTGATTCAGATGCAACCATTCTCAGCGCGCTCACTGTGTCCGTCCCACTTCACACGCCCGCAATGATTTTGTCCATGTCCTCGCTGACGTTCTTGAGATAGCCCGCGTCGCCTCCGCCCAGCTCTGCCGTCATGAAACCTCTGTAATTAATCTCTTTCAGTGCCCGGCGCACCTCCGGCCAGTCAATCGTGCCCTCGCGCAGGTTGACGAACTGGCTCTTTCTCGCGTCAAATCCCTTCA
>JAUYEE010000300.1 GCA_030691545.1 bacterium
ACTGGTATCTGGGGCACAAGCCGCAGTAAATCCCGCAGCACCCCGCCAGATTCTTCTCCTCCGCCAGGTTCATTTCCACGACTCCTTACGTCAGAATTTGATTCTGTCTCCCGCTTACAACAACCTCAAACCTCTTCAAAAACGAACAGGACCGCCAGCCCCCCCTGTGCATCTACCGCAAAGCCCGAAGTTTCTACGCCCGGGCCGAGTCACACACCCATCCGGAGAGCGAGTGACGCCTGGCAGGCGCTTATCGCTCAGTACTCATCGCCGTGAACGAGGGGTGGGGTCATGAAGCCGACAACATGGCGCTGCTTCTCGAGAGGCAACTTCGGATCATCAGCCCAATGCTTCCCCAGCTTCCGGACGACGCTGCAAAACCTTAGAGTGTTCTCGATCTTCACGCGGGCATCGCTGTCGCGGGGCTCCCGAAAAAGCGACCTTGTGCCATCCTTGACGACAAGATTGAACCTCCAGTTGATGCATAGGTATTCGCGGTCTGTGTCAACCGCCCGGCCGCGGACGGAAGGCGGATCAGCCTTGAAAGGCACGGGATACGGCAGCAACAGCGAGCTTATAGCATCAGTGGGGTCCTGAGCGGCGGAACGAATCTCCGGGAAGGCTTCCTCGACCGAGGGCGAAACTAAGGCGCCGCCCCAATTCTGCGCCCTCGCCAGATGATAAGCCTCGATGATGGACGGACCAACAAAGAATCGCTCTTCACGGTCAACAGCCAGCGCACCGAACGAAATAGTCCCCCTACACGGGAACCGAGCCCCAAACATGGACCTTAGAAAGAACCATGTGGAAACAATGACATCCCTGCAACCGCTCGCACTTGAGTCCACGCTATATAGCAGGATCGTGTCAGAGAACTCAAAGTGAGCGCAGTGCGGCTCTGGCCAGACAACTCTGGAACCGGTCTCAGAATCCGCCACGTCGAACTCCCCATGGACGGCCGCCATCTGTGTGTTCATGACGAAAGCGGTCTCCAGCGCACCCGCAAGCGCGCAAAGGTCGGAGGTCAGCACGAGTTCCTCGAAGCCCAAAATGTCTATCAGAGCTATTGCGCGGTCGCCGATCTCTAAAGCCATCCACCGTACTCCAACCGGGCAGCCCAGGTCTCCAATAAGCATCACTCGTGACCCAGAGAGAAGACTGTCAAGCTCAGCTTGTCCAGGGTTACGCTGCCAGTCCAATCGGGCAGGTTATCTTCGCGGATGGTGACGGTTGGGGGTTTGCCCGGTTCGTTGTAAGAATTTTCGTTCGGGCCCGTCATGACCAGCCGCCTGACTTTCGTCACTTTCTCCATGCCAGCCGTTTTGATCGAAGCCGTTACCGGCTCGGTGCTTGCGTTGACGATGCCGATGTAAGCGGTTTTGCGGTCTTCGCTGAGGCTGGCAACGGCGTCGAGCGGCCAAGCTGCCTCGGCTTTCACACGCACGGAGCCGAAATCGTTTCGGTACATAACGAGAGGCAAAGCAACGGTATCAAATGCGGCGTGGGTCTTTGTGGTCTTGATGGCGCCGAGGACGTTGACGGTCTGGGCCATGTTCGCCATGTAAAGGATGTCGTTGTTGCGGAACATCTCGTGGAGAGCCAGGGCGATTCCAAGGCCATCCCTCAGTTGGAATCGAACGCCCCCTTGTCCGTAGATTTGCGGCCCATGCCAGTAGTTGTACTCATCCAGGGCGATCGGGATTTGCTTCCCTTTCAGAGCCGGAATCGTCTCGTGATATTTCCTCACGGCGCCGACGATTCTCCTGACCTCGTCGCGAGCCTGGACAACATCTTCCGCCAGATTCGGTTTGCGCCCGACGTAAAAATGCTCGCTGAGGTAGTCCATGTGCTCGGCGCACTCGCTGAGTATGACCTCATCCCATCTCCCGACATTTCCGACGGCAATGAGCTTGATGCTCGCGTCCATGGCGCGCATCTTCTCGGCGAACTCGTTGTGCTTCTTGACATACTGCTCGACGGGCATGTGCCCTAATTGCCAGTCGCCGTACATCTCGTTGCCGATTCCCCACCATTTCACGTTGTACGGCTCCCGATGACCATTCTCCGCGCGAACTTTGCCCCACCTTGAGTCGGGGCTTCCGTTGCAGTATTCCAGCTCATCAAGAGCAAGCTGCACGTCCCCTTGGCCGGAATTCACAACGACCAGCGGCTCCGTGTTGGCCAACCGGCAGAAGGTCATGAACTCATCAATCCCGAAATCGTTGTGCTCGATTCCCTCCCACGCTGGATTCTTCCGGGGCGCCCGCTTGTCGGGATCGCCGATGGCGTCCTTCCAGTTGTAGCCGCTGACGAAGTTGCCGCCCGGCCAGCGGTAAACGGGCGAATTGAGCTGCTTGATGAGGCTGAGGGTATCGGCACGCATCCTGTGGATGTTGTCCGCGGGCATAAGGGAGACGGCTCCGACAAACACCTTCCCTTTCTCTTTTAGTCCGATGGACAACTCCCCGTCAACCGTGCTCTCTGCGGCTGTGAAGCGGAAGTCGTGCTTGGCATACTGCGCCGAAGGCTTGAACGTGGCGACGATCCGCGAGGTCTTTCCTGCCGCCCCCTCGGTTACTATCACATAGACTTGGCTGACTTCACCGTCCGCTTTGAGGACTACTCGCCCGACATATTCCTTGCCCGCGACAAAGGCGAGGTTCCCATGCTGGATGTTTTGGATTGGGCCGCCGCCCTTCCCCAGCGACAGCACCGGAGTCCACTTCCCCACGTAAGGATTCTTTTCATCCATCGTGACTCGGAATACGTCGCCTCCGCCTTGAACCTTCCAGGGTGATTCCTGGCTGCCGACCGCGTAAAAAAACTTGCGGTCGTCAAGCATTTCCGCCCAGATTCCGCCGTAGATGCATTTTCCCATTTGCTCGATAAACTGCCCGTAGATGTACTTCGAGATTTCCCCCTGCTCCTTTGTGAAATCAACGTTGATCACGGGTTCTTCCCCTGTAAGCGAAAAAACAATCGTTGTGAAGACAAGTGAGATCAGTGCGGTTGCGCAGAGTACCTTCATAGCGTTTCTCCTCGTTGGGACAGGTCTGCGAAGCTCGTTCTATTCGGGTGTCTCACGATGACTGTCGTAAAAAGGGCCCACGGTGGAATCCTTCTGGCCCCCCGCATTTTGCTCTTTGGCTTTCTCCTGCTCCAGCCCCAAAAGCCTCCTCAGTTCATCCGGGCTTTTTTCCTTCTTCTCCTCTTCCTGTTTCGGCTTGGGGCGCAGGACAAATCTCGCGCAGGAGTCGGTGGCTTCGACTTCCCTCATCGTGAGGGTACAGCGCTGGACGAACGGATTGACGATGTAATGCTTGCAGTTGAGGCACAGGCGAACCCCGTCTTCCTCGCGAAAGACGTGCGGCTTCTCCTGGTCCACGAACTTGACGTTTGCCTCGCCCGCGAACTCGGTCAGGCAGACCGAGCAGCTCAGTATCTCGCCGACCTTCCTTAGCCCATCATACCGAGGACGGCGGATGACGAGCGTCACCTTCCCACAGATGGGGCAATGGATTTCTGCTCTTTTTGCGTCCTGTGGCATAGTACAGCCCTCCCGCAGGCAACCCAGCAAAAGAGTTAGCTGTTGATGCCAGGATATTAGCCCCGCAGTCCTGGCGTGTCAACGGAGCCGTACCCTGGAGTACGGCTACCTACGACGGGGGTATGGATGAATCCTCTTGTCGAGAAGCCAGCCTGCCCGCGTGAACAAGACAATCGTCTGACGCGAGCGATGCCGCCATGCAGGGACGATGCCCTGCCGGCCAAGCGGCCAGGGGCTAAAGCCTGCTTAGGCGGAAACCTGGGGCGTTGGCGTCCCACGGACTAAAGCCCGTGTCTAATAGGAGGGGCGCCGGCTGAAGCCCGGCGCGGAGGGAATAGGCGTGAAGCCGTGGAAGTGGCACGGGCTTCCAGCCCGTGAGAAAATCGCTGAGTCGAACTGTCGCCCATGATGTAAAATCTGGGGAAAGAAGCGCGACGCTCGGAAAAAGCGTATGCAGGCAGACTCAAAACCTGTTGGAGAAGCGGGCTGGCAATGAGAATGAGAAGTTGTCTTAGCGGTCTCATCGGAATTGTATCGCTCATCGTAGCGTGTCATACAGTGTCTCTTCACGTTGCCGAGGCGACGTCCACAGATGCCGACGGCTCAGCTTCTTCCATCGCGAATGCCAATGTCGGAGAATCGGCGACTGGGACCCTGAGTCTCGAGGAGAGACTTTTCCGGGTGCGAGAGGCGATTCGACGCAGTAACCTGAAATGGAAAGCGGAGATTACGGAAGCGGCGAAACTCGATGCGGACAGACCTGTCGCCCTCGCAGACGTGGGCACATATCCCTGCGGGACAGAAAACGCGGCCGTGAAGCTCGTGGTGCTCGCGGACATCCCGGAGTCCTTCGACTGGCGGGAACATCGCGGAGGCGACTGGACGACGCCAGCGAAAAACCAGGGTCCGTGCGGAGCGTGCTGGGCGTTTGTGGCGGTCGCTATCGTCGAGACCCAAATGAATATTTTCGCGGACAACCCAGACCTCAACCTCGATCTATCCGAGCAGGAGTTGATCAGTTACCTGGGCGACTCCGGCTGCGGCGGGGGGAGCGAGATAGACGCGCTCAACTATATTCGAGAAAAGGGAATCGTGGATGAGGGCTGCCTGCCATACCGAGCGGACGATCAGCTCTATCCTTTCTGCGGTGATGCCGATCAGAGAAGGCAGCAGATTGCACAGGTTCTGCGCATCGAGGGGAGCAAACCGATGACCGCGGAGGAGATAAAGGGCGCCCTGGTTACGAGGGGTCCGGTTGGGATACTGATCGGCGCGAAAGTCCGCGACGATTTCAAGTTTTATGCGGGCGGCATCTATGAACCGACGGACACGGAACCATCCCTCGGCGCCCATCTGCTCCTCCTCGTCGGCTATGACGACGACGAGAGCTGCTGGGTCATCAAGAACAGTTGGGGAAGAACCTGGGGCGAAGACGGCTTCGGGCGCCTTCGCTACGGTCTGTGCGACGTGGAGCAAAACGCGTACCTCGCGGGGGCGGAGGTCTCGTCGCTGAATCTGAAAGATTCCGACGGCGATGGCTTCTACGACACCGCGACGGGAGGCGATGACCATGACGACTCCAACGCGGACATTCATCCGGGCGGGGAATATCAGGTCTTCTACAGGGACTTCATGACGGACCCGGAGTGGAGAAGGATTGATAAACCAATCCGCGCCGTTTCAACGGAGATTGGAGTGCTCGACGTGTCCGCCGGCAGGATGCGCTTCTACTACGTCATGGCGACAAATCCCCTTCTGCGGGACGAGGATGGCGACGGACTCCCCGACTCATGGAAATCCGTGCCCGACCTCCGGCCCATTCGTTACGAGGAAGAGGTCGGCTTGATCTGGACAGCAGTTCCGCCTTCTGACGGCATTACCAGCGATGCCCGCGACCCGTAGCGCGAAAGCAGAGACCCTTTTCTCGAGCGGAATCACTCCCTCCACGCCCCTTTGCACAGCGGCAGACATGATGCCTGCATCACAACGCGCAAGGTTCCTGCGCGATGAAATCCGTTTTGGCCGAACACCGCCTCGCGATGCCGAGTTTCTCTTTCAGACCTCGACCACGCGCAAAAGATTCACTCCTCCCCGAACGCCCGGAGCGATTCCTGCGACGACAACGACCTGATCGCCCTTGCGAAGGAGTCGCCGTGAGACAAATGCCTCCACCGCCGCAGAAACCGCCTGTTCGGAACGTGCGGACTCCTTGACCAGAACAGGGAACACTCCCCACGTGAGGCAGAGCCGAGTCACGGTCGCTGGCAGGGGGCTCGCGGCTAAGATGGGAACGCAGGGGCGGTAACGCGCGATGAGCCGAGCGGTCCCTCCGGACATAGTGCACGCGACGATGGCTCTCACACCGACATCCCGTGCGATGGTCGCGGCGGCATGGGCAATGGCGTCGGGAATGTCCGTTTCGACTGCCGCCAAGATTTTTCCCTGGGCGAGCGACGGCAGGCTGCACTCCGTTTTCATGGCAACCCGCCCCATCACCTGGACGGCGTTGACGGGGTGCTTGCCGACAGCCGTTTCCTCGCTTAACATGATGGCATCCGTCCCGTCGAGGATCGCGTTGGCGACGTCGGTGACTTCCGCTCGGGTCGGGGTCGGATTCTCAACCATGGACTCAAGCATCTGGGTGGCGGTAATGACAGGCTTGCCCATCTGGTTGCACAGGCGGATAATCCGCTTCTGAACGAGCGGCACGTTTTCCAACTCCGTCTCGACGCCGAGGTCGCCCCGAGCGACCATGACGCCGTCGGCTTCCTGCGCAATTTCCTCAAGGTTGTCGAGGGCTTTTCGCCGCTCGACCTTCGCGATCACGGGTATGTCCTTTCCACCGGCGAGGAGGAGGTTGCGGAGTTTCTTGATGTCCGAGGCATTCCGCACAAAGGACAGGGCGATGAAGTCCACATCGTTCTCGATAGCGAAGCGAAGGTCAATTCTGTCTTTTTTTGCGAGGGCGCCCAACCGCAGTTCGGTCTCAGGAAAGTTGATTCCCTTCCGGGAACTGAGGGTTCCGCCGCTGACTACCTTGCAGACGATCTCATCCTGCCGCGTCTCAAGGACTCGCAGACGGACGGTGCCATCGTTAAGCAGAATCGGCTCGCCGGGATGAACCTCCCGCGGGAGGGAGCGGCGGCTCACGGTGATTCGCTCAGAGTTGCCGAGAACGTTTCGCGTCGTCAGAACCAGCCGGGCGTTTCGATGGACCGTGCAGTGCCCCTTTTCGATCTCTCCGAGGCGCATCTTCGCCCCTGAAAGGTCCTGCATGACTGCGACGGGCTGGCCGAGGCGTTCGGAAAGCCCGCGGACTCGCTGCAATACCTGCCGATGTTCTTCATGGGTGCCGTGGGAGAAATTGAGGCGCACCACGTCCGTGCCAGCGAGAATCATTCGCCGCAGAACGCCGGCGCCGCGGCTCGCGGGACCGATGGTGCAGACTATCTTGGTTCTGCCAACTTTCCTGATGCGACTCATCATGACGGCAAGCTCCCGGTTGTGGGTGACGCGACATCGTGTCCGCACACAATACAACGTTCTTGAATTCCCTGCCCACAAAAAACGTGTCGCGCGATTCCTGACTCCGGGCGCCCCGCGGGCGCCTGAAGCGCGAAAAAGAAACGGCGTTATGATCCTCGCGCGATCACGGCACCCGCAATGGATCAAGGGCGATTGAGCAGTCGCCGGAGAAATGCTGACTTCAGGCACTGAGTGCATCCAATGCAGCTTCACGGGAGGACAACCGGCATGTTGTTGCGAAGCAGAAGAACTACCACACTGACAGTTCGAGTGAAAACAACCCTTCTCCTATTGGTTATCTCCTGTCTCACGAGCGCTTCCGAGCCGCCGGAATATGCCAAAATGCCCGTGTTTGGTTTTGTGACGGTATTTGGCGAGTCCGTCGGGGTGCCCGGGTACGAGCATGATGATTGGGGCCCCCGGCCGGAGGTTCTCGCGGAACTCATCTCGCGCTCCGGGGCAACGTGCGTTTTGGTGGGTACCTGTGGCGGGACGTGGCGCTTCACGGAGAAGAGCGACCCCGGTCACGCCCACCCCGAGTATGACTGGCGGGCGATTGATGCTTCAACCGACCCGTTTCTTTCGCTCGGCTTGTTGCCGATAAGCTTCTTTTTCCTCGAGGGGCCAGACTGGATTGAGGACGAATTCGGGAGCGAACGATGGGAGAAGTTGGCAGACCGGTTCTCGGAGGCGTTCGTCCGGCGCTCGAATGAGAAAGGCATCTTTCATTTCATCTTCGAGAACGAGCCGAACCTCCTCGCAAGAAAGGATTGGCCGGATTACTACATGCGGAAGCTGAAAGTGTTCTACCGGGCGGCGAAACGCGTAAGCTCCCGCAAAAGGGTCATTGCCGGGAATCTTTCCGAGCGAGCGGCGACGGCCGGGCACTTCGACCTTTTGTACGACCGTGGTTTCTCGGACCACTGCGATATTGTCGGGCATCATCCATACAACAATGACCCGAGTAAGGGCCTCGACATGGATGATGTGGTCTGCCTGCGGAAAGTCATGGAGCAAAGGGGAGACGCGGGAAAGCAGATTTTCCTTGGGGAAGGATGGGGGCCGAAACGCGATGTCCCGGGTGTGCCGCGTCCGTACCCCGGGCTTGTCCCCACACGCAGGGAAATCGAGACCCTCGAAGCTTTTCTCGTCAACGGCTATCGCGAGCTGATGAAGCCGAGGGAAGGATGGGACGCGAAATGGCTGTTCGGGGCATTTTTCTTCACGCTCAACGACAACGTCGGTGGAAGGCACTGGGCCGCCCGAGGGAAACCCCTGAACGGCGGCGTCCTGATAGACGGCTATTACATCCCCAAAGAAGCCCTCAAGCCGGTCTTTTACAACGGCGGCTTGGCGGACATCTGGGGACAGCCGAAAGGCGACGTCGTTTACCGCTTCCCTGACGGGAACGCAAGACCGATACGGGAAAGGCAGCCTACGACAATGAAGGGAGAGAATCTCCTGGCGTACGGGCACTTCGAGCGCTGGACAAAGGATGGATTTCCCGAAGGATGGCAACTTGTGGGAGGCAACGAAACGAGTTTCCTCTCAAGGGATGCAGGACGAGAAGCTGGATTTAGCCTGAAGCTCGGCTCAGAGGCCGCCGACTTCGATACTGCCCTGGTGACGAAAGTCTCTGTCGAGCCGGGGAAAGAGTATTCGTTCCGGGGCTGGATTGCCTGTGCAGAAACCGGTACGGAGAATCGCGACGCATTTGCCGTGGTGGGGCACGACCTTACGGGTCAGGCGGCGGACTTCATCAAGACGCTCTCCCTCGTCTGGTCCCCGAATCTTGCCGCGAAGGCACAGACCGCGGGAGAATGGTTCGCGTTTGAGCGCGTCTTTCGTGCGGAGTCTGCCTTCGCGAGCGTCTGGATTCGATGCGGAAACAGGGGCGGGAAAGGCGGCTTTTTCGTGAAGTTCGACGATGTGGAAATCCGGGAGATTGTGCCTGAGGGCGAATGATGAAGTAGAAGCGACTTCCAGCCGCTTCGATGCGCGGCAAATGGATCATGGGCAAGATGCCCATGCCACCTCGGAGGCCGTTGCGAGGCGGGTTTTGGCAGTCTCAGTCGCTGCCACCCGAGGACCCCATATCCCGAAGAAGCTTGCCGACCTTCTTCGGCAATTCCTCAGCGTATCGGAGCGTCTCTTTGACAAACTCGTCCTCCTCGGATGGAGGGTGTGCCTCGGCATAATCCTCAATAATCTTCGCCCCGCGGAGGTCATCCTTTCGCTTCGTCTCGAGGATGTCGCGAGCGATGCGCTCTTCCATCTTCGCGAGAAGCTCCAGGTTCTGCCGGAGGTTGTTTTGAGGCAACTCCTTCCGGAGGATTTTTCGCTCGTGCTCCCAGCGCTTATTGGAGGATTTTGTTTTGAGAAGGGCTGAAGAAACCTTGATACCCTGTTCGCGGAGCTGGTTCACTTGCCGGAACAACCCCTTCAGGGCGTAATAGCGAACATAAAAGGTGTAGGTCTCGACAGCGTGTTTTCTATTCGCCTCCAGGAGGTAGTTCTTGCCCAGTCCCGGGAGGTCTGCGTCCGTGTAAACGTCCTTGCCGCTGGCTTTCTGAAGGGCGTCACGCCCGGAAAGCATCATATCAACGGTTTCGGGGCGGAGGGCATCGGCCTCGAACTTGAGGCGGCGGGCTTTGTTCCGCTTGATGTACTTGCCCTCGTTTCGCTTGACCATATACATGTTGTTCGCGAGCACCCAGCCGGGGATAATCTCATTGTAAGCCGGCGAGATGCCTTCGATTCGCGCAGCGGGAGTGTTGATGAGCGAAAAGGGGAAGAGGACCTTTTGGGGGAGGGTCGTGGCGCCCGTTGCGATGATGGAGTAAGGAGCCCGTGAGAAGTCCGAAGGAAATTTGATGTTCGTGCCGAGGCCGAAGAAGTTGCCCTCGCCGGGGCGAATCTCCTGGTCCGGCAGACGCGACGTGTGGTTGCTGCCGATGTTCGCTCCATAGGCGACATTGCCTTTTCCTTCCGGCCAGTAGGCGGCGATGAGCAGCGCTTGATGATGAAAGCCCACAAAGGGGCCCACCAGCGAGGCCGTGACCTCCCCTTCGCCCACGTGGGAATTGGGCCCGATGATGGAAGTGGTAACCTTTGCATGGCGCTCAGCGCCGGAGTGCTCGCATAGGACGGACTCGTGGATAATCGCCATCGAGTCCACGTGACAGCCCCACTGAATGACGGAGTCTTTCACCCACGCTCCGCCCTCTAGTCGCGTCCGCTCCTCTTCGTTGCTGAGGACGCAGGAGTTCTCGAGAAGAATCAGCCCGTCAATCAAAGCGTGGGGGCCGATGAACGCGTCCTGTATCCTCTGGCAATTTCGAACGACCGCGTTGTCTCCGATGAAACCACGTTCCCCACGGACCTTGTTTACGTAAGCATCGAGAAGCCTTTGATATTCATCGAGGAAAAGAAGGTCTCCTCGTGACGTCGCAACTCGCGCCGCCACATCCACCGTAATTTCCGCGTAAATGCCGACCTCCCGTCCGCCCGTCTCGACGGCGACGGGAAGAGCTCTTCCGACTCCGAACCGGCACGGAGGACTGGCGGAAATGGGTCCGTTCGCGAAAAGCACCGCGCCTTTGCCCACGAGGACGTTCGCGAGGAGCCGGGTCTCGGAGACAAGAGCATTATCGCCGATGACGCAGTTGGCGATTCGACTGTTGGAAAGACCGGTCGGAAGCGTGACGCCGGGAAGAATCTCGGCTGCGGCGTCAAATCTCCCCAGGACAACGTCTCCTTCGAAAACACAGTTGCGCACGCGAGACGAGTCGAATCCTGAAGCCACTCGCACTTTGTCCCAGTCGGAACACAGGTTGCCGTTTTTCTCGAGGGCAGCCCGAAGTTCGCCGTTCACGGGACTGAGGCGGTCGCCGACCCACAAACGCATGGCACGAGCGGGCAGAACGATGAGGTCCGACTTTCTCGCAGCCTCCCGAAGAGCACGATATACTTCACTTTTGGTCACGTCTGTCTCCTCCATGATGGCAGGAATACTGGCCCGATGACACGCATCCTGGTGGGCGGCGCCCCTTCTGCTTCCCTACCGCGAAAGACGGCTCGCCGCGCTCCGGTCCAGGAAGAAGATGCACTTTTTGTGCTCCTGCAAGAAAGAGGCGGGAACGTCCGGGGTGATTTTGCCTTCGACGGACCGGGCGACTGCCAGCGCTTTGTGGTCGCCATCGGCAATGAGAACGATCTCCCTCGCCTCAAGAACCGTCGCGATACCCATGCTGACGGCCTTGCGGGGAACCTCGCTTTCGTCCGTGAAGAAGCGGCTGTTGTCACGGATGGTCTCCGGGGTGAGGTCCACGACACGGGTTCTCGAATCACTCGGCGAGCCGGGTTCGTTAAAACCGATGTGACCATTTCCTCCGATACCGAGAAGCTGAAGGTCAATGCCGCCGGCGCGTTTGATGGCTTTCTCGTACGCCGCGCACATGGCATCGAGGTCGGTAGCCATGCCATCGGGCAAGTGCGTGTTCTTCTTGCGAATGTTGACCTTATTGAAGAGGTTCGCATCCATGAAGTAGCGGTAGCTCTGATCGTGGTCGGGAGAGAGTCCGACATACTCGTCCAGGTTGAACGTGACCACACGAGAGAAATCCAGTTTCCCCTCTCGGTGCATGCGAACGAGTTCTGCGTACATTCTTACCGGCGTGCCGCCTGTAGCTAACCCTAAGACAATGTTTGGCTTGCTCTTGATTCTCTCGGCAAAGAATTCTGCCGCGGCGGCACTCATTTGCTCCCTTGTGTCAAACACGCGCAGTTCCATTCTTCGTGTGTATCCTCCCTTGATTGTGTGATTGGGAAACGACTGAGTTTGCGTGAACGGGTCCAGGGACACGTTAGGCGTACCCCAGAACGATACGCCCCACTCACTTCAAAAAGCTGCCCCGGAAGACCTGTGTTTCCCGGGGCATCTTATCACAAGAACATGGGGCGAGGTAGTCAAGCTTTGACAACGTTGCGAGCTTGGGGTCCTCGGCCGCTGTCCACAACCTCGAACTGGACGTCCTGCCCCTTCGTCAAGGTTCTGAACCCGTCCGATTGAATGGCTGTGTGATGCACGAACACATCCACCCCTTCCTCATTTTCTATGAAACCGTATCCTTTCCTGTCGTTGAACCACTTGACTTTGCCTTTTGACATAGCCACTTCTCCCTTCCAGGGCACTTCAGGAGGTGGCAGACAGCACAGAAAACAAAAAGACAGGAACCCCTCGGTTCCTGCATTCGCCGTGCGCTGAACTACAACTCCTGGCCCCCCCATCTGCTAAATTGTCAGACAGACACCGCTGAAAAAGATGACGGGAAATTACACAAGCTCCCCTCTTTTGTCAAGGACATTTTTCTGAGCCTGGCGAGGGGCGGCGCCCGGGCTCTCCAAAGGAGGAAACTGTTCTGTCCATCTCTTTGTTATGCAATAAAGGAGTCTTGTGATTGACGGCGAAAACTATGTCGAGGAACCGCGAACGGAAACGAGCGACAAACGCGATTGCGGGAGCCGAAACGCCCCGGTTCCCCACTGTGAGGGTCCCAGCTTCGTGACGGCGACAACGCCGCCTTCGTGTGCTTCGTGGTGAGAAAGGAAGCCGGGTTCACCACGAAGAGCACGAAGGACACGAAGCCTCAGACTTTCTGAGGAAAGAGACACCAATGAAGAATGCCCATTCGAATCGTCTGGCACGAGAGAGTAGCCCCTATCTTCGCCAGCACGCAGACAATCCGGTGAACTGGTATCCGTGGGGCGAGGAAGCAATCGAGCAAGCTGAGAAGGACGATAAACCTATCCTTCTGAGCATTGGTTACTCGGCGTGCCACTGGTGCCACGTGATGGAGAAGGAGTGCTTCGAGAACGAAGAGATTGCACGGGTGATGAACGAACTGTTCGTCGCCGTAAAGGTGGACCGGGAGGAGCGCCCCGACCTGGACCGTCTTTACATGAACGCCGTGCAGATGCTGACCGGCAATGGCGGATGGCCCCTGACGGTTTTCCTGACGCCGGAGCTCGTGCCCTTTTTTGGCGGGACCTATTTTCCTCCGGAGGACCGGGGGGGAATGCCGGGCTTTCCGAGAGTTCTGAGAAGCGTTGCGGCGGCTTACCGGAGCAGAAGCGACGAGATCGGCAACAGCGGAGGTCAAATCATCGCCGCTCTTCGCAGCTTTTCAATCCCGTCGGGTGAGAGAGAAACGCCGTCGAGGGACTTCATTCCGGAAGCCTATTCTTCCCTCCAGCGGCACTACGACTGGGAGTACGGGGGCTTCGGGGCTGCGCCGAAATTTCCACAGACCAGCGCCCTCGGTTTTCTCCTGCGGATTGCCTCGGAGGAACAGGAGGACGCAGCGCTCCCCGGTCGGGCGGGCGAGATGGTCCGAAAAGCACTCGATGGGGTGGCTGCTGGCGGTATCCGCGACCACCTCGGCGGAGGATTCCATCGCTATAGCGTGGATCGCAAGTGGCTTGTGCCGCATTTCGAGAAGATGCTGTATGACAACGCCACGTTGGCTCGGACGTACCTGGACGCTTACGTTCTAACCGGCAATGAGAACTATGCCGGAGTTGCTCGTGAGACGCTCGACTATGTCCTCCGAGAGATGACCGGTCCGGAGGGTGGATTTTGCAGCTCTCAGGATGCGGATACCGGCGGAGAGGAGGGAGCATATTATGTCTGGCGAGAAGAAGAGGTTCTCTCACTGCTCGGCGAGGAAGAAGGGCGGATCATCGCTCGCTATTTTGGCGTGGATGCCGTTGGGAATTTCGAGGGAAATGCGAACGTGCTTCATCGGTCCGTTTCCGTGAGGGCGCTGAGCTGCCTCTTTGAGGTGGGTCATGAGGAGGCGCAGCGAATCGTTGAGACGAGAACGAGAGTCCTTTTCGATGCTCGGCAGAAACGACTTCCCCCTCCGCGGGATGAAAAGGTCATTGCTTCGTGGAACGGGCTGATGATAGGAGCGATGGCGCGAGGGTATCAGGTTTTGGGAGATGAGAGGTTCCGGGAAGCCGCGAGGAAAGCGGGTGACTTCCTCCTTAGAGAGTTGAGAACGGAGGAGGGGCTTCGTCATATCTGGACAAAGGGACAGGCAAAAGTCCCAGGTTTCCTCGAAGACTACACTTTAGTGGTCGAGGGATTGCTCGATTTGTGGGAGGCGGACTTCGAGGTGCGCTGGTTGAAAGAAGCCAAAGACCTGGCCGACGAGATGATTGAGTTGTTCTGGGACGAGGAGAGCCAGCGTTTTTCCTTTGCCGGGCCGAAGCATGAGAAACTCATCGCGGACATTCCGTCGCTGCAAGACGACCCGTTCCCATCCGGAAACTCCGCCGCAGTCCATGTTCTGTTGCGTCTGGCTGCGCTGACCGGCGAGGGCGCCTATCGGGAAAAGGCGGAGGGCGTACTGAGGAGTTTTTTCGGAATGATGAGAGGGTCCCCCGGAGCGTTTCCTCATCTCCTCTCCGCACTTCATCGGTATCTATCGCCGCTCGTCCAGGTGGTTATCGTCGGGAAGGATGCATCCGCGGCGCAATCACACCTGAAAGCCGTGAGGAGCGTTCTCTTGCCGAATGCCACGATTGTATTGAAATCCGCCGCTGCTGCTGAGGAACTGGAGAAGCTCGTGCCTTCGGTTCGGGGGAAATCTGCTCTAAAAGGGAAAGTGACGACCTATCTGTGCGTGGGGCAGAGTTGCCTCGCTCCCCTGACCGATGCGCGAAAACTCGAAAAGGCACTGCGCGACACCCTTCGCGGGAAAAGGTCGGAGTCGGCGCTTCCGCGACCCTGACCCGGCGCAGGCGCGAGCGCAACGGCCGGCTAAAGAGTGATGCCTGTCGCCCGCGCGATTCACCTATTCAGGTCATACGCATTTCAGCGGCACGAATACGGGTCGTCTTGCCCGGCGGATTTGCGACTTCGGATTTACTCGCTCCTTCTCCATTCCCCAATCCGTGATCGCATTCACTTCCGCCGCCCCTCCTTCGGTGAGGCAATATGATAAACTCGAAGACCGGCTGCGGATCGGTTAGACTGAACACGGGCAGCGATGGACCGCACGGCGAAGCAGACTCATAACGGCAAACACGCTGCGCGCAGTACATGAAAATCAGAGCTGAGGCCCCATGTTCCGAGACAGAGAAGATGCTGGGCAAAAGCTTGCCCGAGCCCTGACGAAGTACAAGGACACGGACGCCCTTGTTCTCGCCATCCCCCGGGGCGGTGTGGAGGTGGGATACCATGTGGCAACGTACCTGAACGCGCGCCTCTCTATCCTGGTGTCGAGGAAACTCCCCTATCCGGATAATCCCGAAGCGGGATTTGGCGCCGTCGCGGAAGACGGAAGCACCTTCATCTTTGAGGACGCTGTTTACTGGCTCTCGAAGGAGACCATCGAGAGAATTCTCAGACAACAGAAGGAAGAGATTCGCAGAAGAATCGCTGTCCTTCGCAAGGGCGAGCCGTTGCCAGAAATCGCCCAGTCGGTTGTAATACTTGTGGATGACGGCATCGCGATGGGCTCCACGGTTCGAGCAGGCATTCTGTTGTGCAGGAACAAAGAGGCTGCAAAGGTCGTGGTCGCGGCCCCGGTCGCCGGCGAGAGCGTTGAAAGGGAACTCAGCAAATTGGCGGACGAAGTTGTGATTTTAGAGAAACCGCCTTTTTTCCGTGCCGTCGCCCAGGTCTATTACAACTGGTACGATGTTCCGGACAAGGAGGTTCTCGGAATCATGGAAAGATGGGAGACCGAACACCGCGCGGAGGTGGGAGCGTAAGGTGGAAAACAGCCTCTTCATGAAATGGGTGGTCCCTCCATGTGTATCCAAGAAGCGGCCGTTCGCCGGTGGGGAAATGCCCCGGCAGCCAAGGAGATAGGAAGATGCCTGAATACAGCTTTTTCGTTGGGGGAAATGTGGTTCTACCGGACAGGGTCATTGCCAACGGGTGCGTGCTGGTCAAAGATGATCGCATCGAGGAAGTGGCCGAGCGACCGCGGGCCTTTGTCCCACCGAATGCAAAGGTGATTGATGCGAAGGGCTGCTATATATCGCCCGGTTTTGTGGATATTCACGTGCACGGGGGAGCAGGGTCGGATTTTTCGGATGCGACGAGCGAGGATTTTCGGAACGTCACGCGATTCCATGCCGGAGGAGGCGTGACTTCGGTCGCGGCAACAACTGCCTCGATGCCAAGGGAGCAAATTCTCAAGGCTCTCGATGTTATAGCCGAGGCGAAGAACTCGCCGCTCGAAGGGAGCCGGGTGCTCGGGGCGCACCTTGAGGGACCCTATCTTCTGAGCGAGAAGAGGGGCTGCCACCTCGAGTCGGAGGTTCGGCATCCTCGACCGGAGGAATATGAACAATTTCTTGCCCGGGCGGAGGACATACTGAGCGTGACGTGCGCGCCAGAGTTGCCCGGGGCCGAGGCGATGATCCGGGCGTTTGCTGAAGAAGGAATTGTCATCAGCGCCGGCCACTCAAATGCATCCTACTTCCTGATGCGGGAAGCCATCGAGTGGGGCGTTACGCACACGACGCATCTCTATTGCGCGATGAGCGACTTTGTGACTTTCAGCAAGCCCTTTGTCAAAAGGCAGGGCGGCATGGTCGAGGCGATTTTTCTCAACGACAGGCTCACGACCGAGGTCATCAGCGACGGCATTCACCTTTCCGCGGATATGCTCGCGATGCCGTACAGGATCAAAGGGCCAGAGAAAGTCGCCATCGTCAGCGATGCCATGCGTGGAGCCGGAATGCCCGACGGCGAATATACGTTTGGCCCCCGCAACGGGCAGAGAGCCATCGTTAAGGATCGAGAGTCCCGCGTCATCACCGGCGAATGGCTCGCCAGCTCGACATTCCGGCTGAACGAGATGGTCCGGGTCTATCGTGAGCTTGTGGGGGCCCCTCTCCACGAGGTTGTCCGAATGGCGTCGCTCACCCCTGCCACGATTATCCGTCAGGCGGACCGCATTGGCAGCCTTGAGAAGGGGAAGCTCGCCGACATTATCCTCTTCGATGACAACCTCGAGATTCAAGGGGTTTTTGTTGGGGGGAGGGAGTTTGTTACGGGGCAAGCGTAAAAACAGTTGCATTTCAGGTGCAGACTCTGGTAGATAATGCGAACGAACTGTTGATGGAAATTGGAGGATTGGAATGTCAAGAGTCTGTGCGATTTGCGGAAAAGGACCTATCTCGGGAAGAAGCATCGCCCGGAGAGGGTTGCCCAAGAAAAAGGGCGGCATCGGCTTGAAAACAACCGGCATCACGTATCGCCGTTTCCTGCCAAACTTACAGACGGTAAAGGTCATCCAGAACGGGACCGTGCGGAGAATCCGGGTCTGCGCCAAGTGCCTGAAGGCAGGAAAAGTAGTGAAGGCGTAAGGTCTTCCGCAGAAAGAAAGCGGGTGTGAGTAGGCGTTAGGGTACGACCTCTGCATTCAACCCGCTGGAGGCCCCGCTATCGTCTGGAAGACGCGGTTCATTCAGTGTTCCTCCGAGGGCACCCAGTCGCCTTACGGCCTGGATGGAGAACCATGACAGCGGAAATCGCAATTCTGAATAAGGAAGCAGTAGCCCTTGCAGCAGATAGCGCTGTGACGTTCGGCCGGCCGGAGGGTCAAAAGGTGTTGACCTCGGCCAACAAGATTTTCGCTCTGTCGAAATATCAGCCGGTCGGCGTCATGGTTTACGGCAGTGCCGAGTTCATGGGCATTCCCTGGGAGAGCGTCATAAAGGTCTATCGCGCTAAGATGGGCGAAAGAAGCTTCGCTACCCTAAGGCAGTACGCTGATGACCTGCTTCGATTTCTCGGCAAGGAACGGCTGGTCTCCACAGACGCGCAGCAGGAAGACTACGTAAGATCCAGCGTCTACAGCTACTTCAGGCATATTAGGGATGGGGTCAGAGCGGAACTTGGGGCCGCTCTCGGTGGCAGCAAGGAGGTTGGAGACAGCCAAATTGCGCGCCTTACAAGGCGAGTCGTCGAAAAGCATCATAAACTTTGGGTCGAGGCGGACCTCCTTCCCACGGTTCCGAAGAGCCAGCCTAACGTCATCCTGCGAAAGTATGGAAGGATCATAAGTAAGGCACTAACGGAAGTGTTCGAGAACCTGCCCATAGGAAAGGCGTTAGGAAGGCGTCTGAGGGAGATCGGCGGTACGCTATTCGCGAAGTCCCCCGGCGGAGTC
>JAUYEE010000319.1 GCA_030691545.1 bacterium
TGGCAGGTCTTCGACAAGGAGATATCATCAAAGCCATCAACGGGTCGCCGATCACGGACCAGGCCTCCGTATTGGCCCAGCTCGCGGAAGCGGCCAAAGGATTCAACGTTCAGCTTCAAGTTGAGCGGGGCCGGACAAGTCGGACAATGTTCTACACTCTGCTGAAACAGTAGGAGAGGAGGAGAATGAGAATCGCCATTTCCGCCATTCTGATTCTGAGTGGGGTCGCACTCATATCAGCAGTTCTTGCGCAACAGGAACCGCCGCCACCGGAGGAACCCGGTGTTCCCACGGAACCGGAAGGGACCGCTCCAGAAACCCCAACCCCGCCAGCGGGCGGGGAGACAACGCCAACGGCGCCTGTCCCGGAGCCGGAGACCACCCCGACGCCTCTCCCGGTGACCGCCCCCCCGACCACGATTCGACCGACGACCTCGGCCGTGCGCCCCATAGGGAGCGACGAGCTGATTCCTTTCACGTTCGAGAACATGCAACTCGCGACAATCATCAAGCTCGTTTCCGAGAGCACCGGGAGAAACTTCCTCATCCAGACACCGATTGCGGGAACGGTGCTCATCTACTGCCCAAAGATGATTCCTGCCAACACCGCTCTTGACATGCTGGGAATCATCCTCGATTCGCAGGGATATACCATGGCGGTGACCGACGACCCCCCTCTCGTGTACGTCACCAAGAAGGCGGGCGTGGGTCCTATCCCCACAAAGGTCAAAGTTGAAGGAAAAGAGGAGGAGTTGACGGAAAAACGGGAGCTTGCGACCCTCCTCGTGGTGTTAAACTATGTGTCCGTGGACGATATGCAGGATATTCTCCGAAATTTTAAGTCGGCGACCTGCATCATGACGGCGTATCCGGCGGGCAATTTTCTGATTCTCAAGGACGATGAAGCCAGCCTGAAGTATCTCTTGGAGCTCGTCAAGAAGATTGACGCGCCAGGAACAGTCAGCAAGTTGACGTTCCGGGAACTCAAGTACGCCGATGCGATAGAAACCGCCTCGCTTCTCACGGAGCTACTCGCGGAGAAGACGGGCGCCCGGGTCTCTCGGCCCGGGACCACGCTGACCCCGCCTACACCGGGTCGCCCACCGACTCCGACTCCGATGGGCGTTTCTCCGACGATAGTGGGCGCCGCGACCGCGACCAAGATTATGCCCGACGAGCGAACAAACCGCCTGATCATCCTGGCCTCGGAAAAGGATACGGAGTGGATTCTCAGTTTTGTGGATAAGCTCGACGTCGAACCGACTGAGGAAATGTATCCAATCCGGACCTACATCGCCCAGTACCAGGACGCGACGGAGCTGGCTGACACACTGGCATCCTTTGTCGCGGGTCAGCCGCGAGCCCGAACCGGCCAACAAAGGACAGCAAGAACAGGAACCGTCCGCAGCAGAACGCTCGGGCAGACAGCCACCACGGCTACCGGGGCGCCTGGCGCCGCGTCGCCAGCCGCAGTGAGGGGGCCTGTTGCCGCTGGAACGGAAGAGGCGTTCTTCCTGGCGGACCCGGCGACGAACATGGTTCTCATGCAGGCGGCTCCTCAAAAACTCGAAATGTACATGACTCTCCTCAGAGAACTGGATCGTCCCCAGAAACAGGTTCTCATCGAGGCATGGGTCGTCGAGATCAGCTCGAAGAACCAGCTCGACGTCGGAGTGGAATTCAAGTCAGCCGAGATCGGCCCGGCGCAGCGCGTCGGCCCGATGGGCGACGAGGTTTTCGGCGGGAGCAATTTTGACCTCGGTTTGGATAGCCTCCTTTCCGGGACAGGTTTTCCCTCGTCCGGGTTGGCTCTGGGCCTCCGGAGTCTCACAAATACCAAGCTCGACATCGGCGGCAAGGTTTACTATCTGCCGAACATTGACACGTTCTTGCGTGCCCTCCGCGAGGACACCACATTCAATATTCTGTCTTCCCCGAAGTTGCTGACCTTGAACAACGAGACGGCGAGTGTAGATGTTACGGATGAAATCTCCATTGCGGAATCAAGCATCACGAGCTTGTCCACGACGGAAACCCTGCCCAGCGGGGTCACGGAGACATTTAGCCGAACCGATGTTGGAATCAGCCTGGAAATCACCCCGCAGGTCAACAGCGAGAACAGCGTGATCATGGAAATTGACCTTCTGGTAGGGAGCATCGCCGGGGTGGAGGACATCACCCTGGCGGGGAGTCGTCCCGTCATCGCGAACCGCTCGACCATCACCAAGGTGCGCGTGGACAACGGGCGGACGATTGTCATCAGCGGGTTGAGACGAGCCGATAGGACCCAGACAAGCACCCGCATTCCGATTCTGGGGCAGATTCCGATCCTGGGGCTTTTGTTCAGCCACCAGAGGACCTTGACCGTGAACACCAACCTCCTGATATTCATCACGCCCCATATTGTCAGCGACACGCTGGATATGCTGGAGGTGACCGAGACCATGAAGAACCAGGACATCGAGACGGAGCGCGGGCGCTTTCAGCCCACGCGGGGAACTCGCAAGCCAAAACCCCTGAAAAGCGGGCAGACACCCGCCTGGGAGTGGAAGAAATAGGGTAATCTCCTAAGGCGGAAGTAGAAACGGCTTCCAGCCGTTTTGAAGCCAAGCGGCAGGATGCCGCTTCTACGGCGGCCGCCGGTACGGAACTTGCTCAAAAGAAGTCAGGGCAAGTGAGAAGATAAAGGACTGAATCCCTATGGTGAAAAAGAAGTTAATCGGCGAAATCCTGATCGAGAAAGAAGGGTTGACGCAAGAGCAACTCCTGGAATGCCTCGAGGAGCAGAAGAAAAATGGGCTGAGGATCGGCGAAGTCCTTCTGGGAAAGGGATATATCTCCGAATCAGCCCTCTTGGAGGCTCTGAGCATTCAGAACGGGATTCCATACCTGGAGCGGATTGACGAACAGGTCCTGGACAAGGAGCTGCTGAGGCAAGTACCCCTCGCTTTCGCCAAGAAAAACAAGATGATTCCGTTGTATGCGGATGACGGGATCGTGACCGTGGCGGTCAGCGACCCCCTGAACGTCCAACCGCTGGACGACATCGGGCTGCTATTGCATCGCGACGTCGAAATGGTCCTCACCCGCGAGAAGAATATCATTGACGCGATTAACCTGCACTACCATCTCCACGAACACGCCGCCGAGAGAGTCGTCGAGGAGATGAAGGAGGATGATCGCGAGCGGGGGGAGGTGTACAACATCGCCGAGGACGCAACCGAGGACCTGATGGATGTCGCGGAAAAGGCGCCCATCATCAAGCTTATCAACACCATGATCTTCCAGGCGGTGAAGGAGCGAGCCAGCGATATCCACATCGAGGCGACGGAGAAGGAACTGAAAATCCGGTTTCGGGTGGATGGAGTGCTCTACAATCGGTTGACTCCCCCGAAGCCATACCACGCGGCGATCATCTCTCGTATCAAGATCATGGCGAAACTCAACATCGCGGAGAGACGGTTGCCGCAGGACGGCAAGATCGCCGTCCGGGTTGCGGGCCGGGATGTGGACATCCGCGTGTCCATCATTCCGACGGTCAATGGCGAGCGAGTGGTCCTGCGGCTTCTGGACCGGGCGAGCGTCTTGATCAGCCTTGAGTCCCTGGGGATGCATCGCGACATGCTGGAGAAAATCAACCGGCTGATCCGCTTGTCGCACGGCATCATCTTAGTGACCGGTCCGACGGGGTCCGGAAAGACCACAACGTTGTACGCCGCGCTGAGCAAAATCAACGCGGAAACGTTGAACATCATCACCATCGAGGACCCGGTGGAGTAC
>JAUYEE010000157.1 GCA_030691545.1 bacterium
GGCGACCATTCGAGCTATGAGGACTTGCACGCTGCGTTCTGGAAGCAGGTGGATTTCTTCATCGAGAAAACCGTGGACTGCGCGAATCGCTGCGACAAGCTCATGGCGGACCTCCGACCCGTGCCGTTTCTCTCGGCAATCATGAAGGACTGCATTGAGAAAGGGCGGGACTTCCGCAAGGACGGCGCCCGGTACAACTTCTCCGGCTTTCTGTGCCACGGGCTGGCGAATGCGGCGGACTCGCTTGCGGCGCTGAAGAAGCTGGTTTACGAGGAGAAGCGACTGGGTGCGGAGGAGGTGCTCGATGCCCTGCGCGATAACTACAGCAGGAATCCGGCGCTCCGCCTCAGCCTCATCAACCACGCCCCCAAGTACGGCAACGACGACGAATACGTGGATTGCATCGCCGCTGAAATCTTCAACCGCATCACGGAGACCGTCCCCCGCTACCAGAATTGCTTCGGCGGGACCTTTCGGCCGGGGTTCAGCACGCCCTCAACCCATGTTCTCTACGGCATGAAGTGCGGCGCCACGCCCGACGGAAGACGGCACAGGGAAACTTTTGCCTTCGGTATCGGCCCCATGCAGGGCTACAACCGCAACGGCCCCACTGCTGTCGCCTGTTCCGCGACGAAGTTCGCTCATGCCAGAGCGACGCACGGGCTCGGCTTCAGCCAGTCGCTCTCGCCGGGCATCATCACCTGCGAGGAGGACGTCGAGAAGCTCGAAGCTTTCATCAAGTCGTACCTCGACATGGGCGGGCGGTACATCCATTACAACGTGCAGGATGTAGAGACGCTGAAGGACGCGAAAGTCCGCCCCGAGAAGCACCGCGACATCATCGTCCGCGTCCACGGGATGAACGCGTATTTCGTCAACCTCGACCCCCTCATCCGGGACGACATCATCAGCCGAGCTGAACACCGGGTGTGACACAAGGCGCGAACAGCGGTAGCGTGAGCGGAACACGGCGTCGCAGGTGAACAATCCCTCGCGCCAGCATCCACCCATACTCGCTCTGGGACGGAGAAGATCGGGGCAAGCTTATCCTCCCCTTGAGTGTTGGCGTAGCTCTCGTCCGCTGTGAGGCGGCATAGCTCCGTTTGAGTGGGAGAGAGCTTGACCTGTGGATTCGCTACGGCTACAATGGGGCTATGCTGAGGAGAATTGACAGAATAGCGGATAAGTTCGACCCCGCGGAGCACATCGTAGTCCACCAGGGGGATTGTCTCGACCTCCTGAGAACGATTCCGACTGAGACGATCCAACTGATTGCCACTTCGCCCCCTTACAACATCGGCAAGGAATACGAGACCCGCCTAAAGCTTGAAACCTACTTGGAACAGCAGGCGACGGTGATACGAGAGTGTGTCAGAACCCTTTTGCCGACGGGAAGTGTTTGCTGGCAAGTCGGCAATTATGTGGATCGGGGTGCGATTATCCCGCTGGATACTGTCCTGTACCCCATTTTTACTGACCTCGGTCTCAAGATGAGGAATCGGATTATCTGGCACTTTGAGCACGGGCTCCATTGCAGCCGGCGGTTCTCCGGCCGGTACGAAACGGTGATCTGGTTTACCAAGTCCGACGACTATAGATTTAGTCTGGATTCCGTTCGAGTGCCGCAAAAGTACCCTGGCAAGAAATACTTCAAAGGTCCGAAGGCGGGGCAATACTCCTCCAACCCTCTTGGGAAGAACCCGGGCGATATGTGGGCCATTCCGAACGTCAAGAGCAATCATGTGGAGAAGACCGAGCACCCATGCCAGTTTCCCGTGGAGCTGATCGAGCGATTGGTTCTGTCCATGACGAGCAAGGATGATTGGGTGTTGGACCCCTTCCTCGGAACAGGAACAACAGTCATTGCCGCGATTCGCCATGACCGCCGAGGTGCGGGCGCGGAGACTGTGCCTAGGTATGTTCAGCTTGCTCGGGAGAGAATTCAACAGGAAATGGAAGGAACGTTGCGCACTCGCCCTATGGATAGGCCGGTGTACGACCCTCTGGAAGCAGGCAACAGTCTGACCGTGGCCCCCTGGGAGAAGAAAGAGAACCCCTCCCAAATGGCTCTGTTCGAGAGCACCGCCAGATATAGGGGGAAAACGCCCCGATGAGGATCGCAGAAACATACTCCCACCTCAACGGTCTGGAATTCCTTCTCGTCCACAAGGCTGCGCTCTGGGAAGAGATTCAGACTGTCGTTTCGGGTGTGGATGCTGGGAGGTGCAGGACGAAGGTGTCAAGAGAGAAAACGATGAGGGGGAAACTGCTATACAGCCCGATTGACATGAACGAAAGCTTCAAGCAACTCCTTCGCGCAAGAGGTTGGGAGGAGAGCCGTGTCAGCTACTGGGTTACCAAGAGTGAGAAACTCATCCGGAAAACATTAACCTTGCCGCCAGAGCAACAGAAGGAAGAACTTCTGGGTGCGGGGGAGACTCCCATTTTCAGCTACAACCAGACGGACTTTGTGAAGGATCGCGTGGCGGTTGAAGTGCAACTCGGGAAATACGCTTTCGTAGCCTACGACCTCTTCGTGAAACACCTGGCGTTCTACGTGGGAGATCATATTGACGTCGGTGTCGAAATCCTGGCAATGAAGTGCCTCCAGAGCCAGATGAGCTCTGGCGTCGGCTACTACGAGGGCGAGTTGTACAACGTAGTCCGTCAAGGCCGGGGCGTGCCGGCGGTACCGTTAGTGCTCGTCGGCATTGAGCCATGAGAGGGCGCCGAAGACGCGCTTCCACCCGAGCATCACTGGGTGCCCGCACGTGAACTAAGGCTTTTGCACCTCTTGACTCCAGTACTATGGGAAGGCTTTTCGCGATCAAGAGATTTGCTCTGCACGACGGGCCGGGCATCCGAACGACCGTGTTTTTGAAGGGTTGCCCTCTGCGCTGCCTCTGGTGCCATAATCCGGAGGGGCTCAGCCCCGACCCGCAGCTCGCTTTCTACTCGCACCTGTGCATCGGGTGCGGGAAATGTTACGAGGTTTGCCCTTCGGGCGCCCTCGGCAAAGAGAGCTCGCCCATCGCTAACAGTAGGCCTAAGGCAGGCGAGAACTACGACCGCGAGAAATGCACGTTGTGCGGCAAGTGCGCGGAAATCTGCCCTGCTGGCGCCATCGAGTTGATCGGGACAGAACTCTCCGCCGATGGCGTGATTGCAAGGGTCCTGCGAGACAGACAATTCTATGCGACATCCGGCGGCGGATTGACCCTTTCCGGCGGGGAACCGCTCGCTCAGCCGGATTTCGCCGCGGAGGTTCTTGCGAAAGCCCGTGCCCAGGGCATCCACACGGTTCTCGACACGTCCGGTTTCGGCAGAGCTGAGGACCTCGACCGCTGCCTCGAACACACCGACCATGTCTATTACGACCTGAAAATCGTGGACGAGCGCCGCCACCGCGACTTCACCGGTTTTTCCAACCGCATCATCCTGGAGAACCTCCGCAGGGTCAGCGAGTCAGGCAAAGCGCTGACCGTTCGCATTCCCCTGGTCAAGGGATTCAACGATTCGCCGGAGGACATCGGCGCCTTCGCCGACTTCATCGCTTGTCTCCCATCCTTGACAAACCTCCAGCGAGTTGAAATCATTCCCTATCACCGAATCGGTGAAGGGAAGTACCGCAGCGTGGGACTGGAATATCCGCTGAAATCGCAGCCCGTTCACACGCGCGAGGAGGTGAGCGGGCTCGTGGAGTCCTTCGCCAGAGCCGGTCTGACGGTGTATTGCTCGAGCCTCGCTCCGCCAAACATGGGGAGCTAAGGAATAAACCGCAGAGATCGCAGCCTGCCTGCGCTCGCGCGCTGGCCCCATCTCGCTTGTCGTGGTCAGCCAGCGGCCCAGACCCTTTCCGGAAGGCACGGCCAGGGAGGACGCTGAGAAAGAAAGGGAGGCCGCGAGGTCAATGTTCCTCTCCGCGTGCTCGGTGGTGAAAACAATCTTTTGCTCGGTTCGACACGGAGAGGGCAGCGGGTCTGCATCGAATGAAAACACTGCTTGGAATAGACATTGGCACGTCGAGCACGAAGTCCGTGGTGCTTGACCTCTCCGGCAATCTCCTTGCCGTCTCCCAGAAGGAATACGCGATTGACTCGCCGAAGCCCGGCTGGGCGGAACAGCACCCGGAGACGTGGTGGGGGGCAGTGAAGGAGACCGTCCGGTCGGTAGTCTCCCACAGCGGCGTGAATCCCCGCCGCATCGCGGGAATCGGGCTGTCCGGGCAGATGCATGGCACCGTACTTCTCGACAAAGAGAATCGTCTCCTGCGGCCCGCCATCATCTGGGCAGACCGCCGAACCGCGAAGCAGTGCGACGCTGTCGTCGCGGCTCTCGGAAAGGACAGACTCCGAGAGCTCGCGGGCAACTCGCTGTCCCCGGGCTTTCTGGCGGCGACGCTCCTTTGGCTCAAAGAGAATGAGTCGCAGACTTTCTCGCGCATACACACGGTTCTCCTGCCGAAGGACTACGTGCGATTCAGGCTCACTGGCAAGCTCGGAACCGAGGTGACCGATGCGTCAAGCAGCCTCCTCCTCGACGTGAAGCGGCGAACCTGGAGCGGTGAGCTTTGTCATCTGGTCGGCATATCGCGCGAGCAACTCCCCCCTCTTCACGAGTCGCAGGAGATCGTCGGAAACCTCACCGGTTCAGCGGCGGAGGAACTGGGGATCGTTCCCAGTATTCCCGTCGTGGCAGGGGGAGGCGACCAGTCCATGGCCGCCATCGGAAACGGCGTCGTCGAGGAAGGCATTGCCCTTTCCACCATCGGCACCGGGGGACAACTCTTCACTCCCACGCTCACGTACAAGACCGACCCGGAGTTGCGAATCCATTCTTTCTGCCACGCGGCGCCGGGGATGTGGCACTTGATGGGAGCAATCCTTTCGGCGGGTCTTTCCCTGAAATGGTTCAGAGAACGTTTTTGCCCGGGGCTCGCTTATGCGGAAATTGACGGTCTGGCAGCTTCTGTCCGCCCCGGCAGCGAGGGCCTGATTTTTCTGCCGTACCTTCTCGGCGAGCGGACGCCGCATCTCGATCCAGCGGCGCGGGGGTGTTTCATCGGGTTGACCATCCATCATTCCCTGGGCCATCTCGCACGAGCGATCATGGAAGGCGTGGCGTTTGCGATGAAAGACTGCCTCACTCTCTTTCAGTCCCTCGATGTGAGCTTAGAGAAAATCATCGTTTCCGGCGGGGGGGCGGTCAGCGCGCTATGGCGGCAGATTCAGGCGGACGTGTATGGGCGGGAGGTTTTCACCGTCAACACGAGAGAAGAAGCAGCCACGGGCGCCGCGATTCTCGCTGGCGTGGGTGTGGGCCTTTACCCCTCCATCCAGGACGCTTGTGCTTCGCTTATCAAGCTGGAGTCGTCAACGCCCCTGGACCCCGACAATGCCGCGCGATATACGGAGCTATACGAGGTCTATCGCTCCCTCTACCCCGTCCTCAAAGACTCCTTCCACGCGCTCTCAGCGCTGGAACAATCCCCTCTCTGATGACGGCAAGAATGCCGGCCTGCATGGCTATGGATGGGGCAAGCGCATTTCAGATCGGCATTATCCCTTTGAGTCAGGCGGCGTCAATTCCAGCCATCCGAATGGGGACATCAACATCCGAATCACAATGAGAGGCTGATTGAGCTGGCGTGGCCAACATAGACGAGGACCGCGTGTTCCAAGACGTCTCGTCCAATCAGACAATCAACGTTAGCTTGCCCAGCAAGGGGAGG
Organism: bacterium; assembly: GCA_030691545.1. GTDB lineage: Bacteria > Auribacterota > JABMQX01 > JABMQX01 > JABMQX01 > JAUYEE01. Next base: position 5,732 of record JAUYEE010000157.1, read on the forward strand.
AGCGGCGACGGGAAGATTCTCAATAGTGACAAACCTGCCTGGCGCGAATTCTATGCTTAAGCCCACGGTGTACACGGGGACATAGACGGGGTGACCCGCCGTCAGCATCTTGGTCGCTCCATCGGGCTGCAAGGCAAGTTGCTGGCAAACCTTGCTCGAGATGCATGTGCTGGTGGCGCCGGTATCAACCAAGCCAAAAACCCTGATCGGCGGGGGGACGAATTGGCTGCTCTGTGCGAGAATTTCTCTTGCCTTGGCGGGCAAGTCAATCTTAACGGGCACCACCGGCCCGTTGACTCGCATGTTCTGGATTTGCAGGAAAATGGAGGGCATCAAACCGCGCCGATCAATGCCTGGGTTGTGTAATTGATCGTCTGTTCTGCCCCAATCTGCTGAATCAAAAACTTTGTAGTGCCAAATTTCTCCAAGGCGAAGGCATAAGCATCGTCTCTGCTGTCAAAAACCCGATGAACCTGCTGATTCTTGATTACAGCGTATTTCCCCTGAAGGTCCTTTTTCCAACTCTCGGGCTGAGCGAGATAGAATTCAAGCTCAGCCCTGATTTCCTTATCCAAAGAAGCGAGGGGGTCAGGAATCTTGCTCTGGGGTTCGGATGTGCACTTATCCTGTGGCGACATTTTTGTGGGGCTCCCTTACGGCGGATTTGCTCGCTTTGTTTTAGGGTATCACCCGGCAGCGACTTCTTGTCAACACGTTTTTCTTTCGTTTCTCCCTGCCTTAATTTAACGCCCAAGTCTCATTATTGGTTTCAGTTGGGTGAAGCATGGTTCCGTGTCAAATTCTGGATTGCAGATTTTGCCTGCGTAAGGGCGGCAGCCGGTCGGCGACGCGGCAAGATTGTGAGACCATCCCCCTGCGTCACGACTCGTCGTTCTGCAATTCCAAGTCCGCAAAGTGAAGCCGGCGCCTTCGCTACGAGCCTTGCTGCTCGGCGAACTGAACGGTCAGGAAGAGGGAACGCCCGCCGATCGTCGCGACGGTCTTGGGCATGCCCGGCTCGAGAATCGCCCCACCACTCGCGGCGAACCCTTTTCCTCCGGCGCCGTCGTCCGACTGCCCCTCCACGTCGAACGACACGAAGATTTTCTTCGCGGCGAGCTGCCGGATTTCTCCTGCGATGGCCAATCGCACGCGGAGGTCCTGGCGATCGAGGCTAACCTCCCCGCGGTAGGCGCTCGTCGCGCAGAGGATGCGCATGGAGGTGTCCGTGCCGAGGCTCGGCTCCACTTGAACCTCTAAGATGACCGGCTGCTCCAAGATTTCTATTTCCGGTCGAATCACCTGCACAGGAGGTGAAAACGCCTCCTCCGACACCTCCGCCGCAAGACGTTCGCCACTCTGGCCGGAGCCCCAGGGCAGGCACGCCACCCACAGGGCAATTCCCACACCGATTGCCATAAGTATTGCTCGCATATCCGTCTCCTCCTGTCGAAGTCCGCGTGACATACACGACGGCGCAAAGCCGTCGCCTCTGCCGCCGTTTCCTATCCTGGCGCGTTGCGTTCCCGCCAGGGGTCCTTATTTGATTTGCTTTCGGATTCGCCCTCTCCATTGGTTGGCGAAATTTGTACGATGACCGACCAGCCGCTGGCGGTCACAATCCGCACTGGCTTGTTCTCCTCCCAGACGCCCGCCCCCGCGACCGCGATGCGCCTCACCTCGTTTCCATCGGCGACCCGTAAGTCCACGCTGTAACTGACGAGCCACCTCACACGGCCGATTCGCTCGATTGTGCCGGAGATCGCCATGCGCAAGCTCGCTTTGCCGTCGCTGATGCTCGCCTCTGCCCGATACTGCGGAGACCGGCAAACCAGCTTGATTCCCTTCCACCCCAGCCACTCCGGCTCGATCGTCGCCTCGAGGGTGGTCGTCGCCATGGGGCCGGAGGAAGCGTCTGTCCTGCTGGCAAGGGGTCGGGGGCTTACCGTGGTTTGCAGAGCATCCACGGCCGCGCGCTGCGCGAGCACACGCTCACTCGAATAGAACGCTGCCGATGAGAGCAGCGGGGCGGGCAGAATCCCTGCGGCCTTTGCGCCTAATACCACGGCGCTCAGAAGCACGGCAATGTATTCAGTCATGCTTCACCCTCGGGCAATTTCTTGTGCGTCGTACGAGGAACCGCGAGCATCCCCTATATTCTCCGGGGGAGTCGTCGGCTGAGCTTTCGCATGGCCGAGAGCCGCAGCCAGTGGCATCTCACTTCTCCGGTCGCCAGAGAGTCTCGTAGTGCGGCTCGTCCGGCTCGGATCGGAACTGCTCCCAGAGCCGACGAAAGCGGCTCTCGTAAACCATCTCGTAAAGCTCCATACGGTTCGGAAAAAGCTCCTCGGCGAGCTCCCGCACCTTCGCTTTTTCAATCTCGACGTCTATCTCCGGGTAGTCAGACAACAGGATCAGCGTGCAGACGCGGTCGGCGGCTCTCCGAAGAACCTCCATGTGTTGCCGGGCGACTCTCTTCGCCTCTTCGTTTTCTTGCCTTCGGATGGGGTCGCGGCGCCCGGAGAGGCCCGGAGGAAAGACCCCTTCTGCGGAGATGACTTCGCCGCACTCGCAGACAACTTTCCGCCCGAACTCAAAGAGCGTGATGTCGTACTGCCTGTTACATCTCGGACACTGTATCGCCATAATCTACCTTATCCTTGACTGAGAAAGAGCTAACCACAAAGACACGAAGACACACAGCACTCGAGCATTCCGTCTTCGTGCCTTTGTGTCCTCGTGGTGAGGCGCGGAACTCGGGTCGTTGCCCATCTCTCTCCTTTAAGAATCTACCCCCAAGTCTTCGCGGCGTCAAGGCCCGCCGCGAGAGAGTTGATGCTTTTGTGAGGATGTGCTACTCTTGCAGCGTCGGTTGCGAAGTGGAAATCGCCTCGTGCGGCAGGGTGTACGGCTTCCGAACGGCGGCCAGGCCTGGCGGTTTTCGCCAGGGAAGCGGCCGACCCCTGTTGCGAAGAAAATGAAGTGCGTGCTTCTTGGCTCGCTCATAGATAACCATCGAGTGAGAGACGCAAGGATAGAGTATATGTTTCTCAGAAAAGCAAGCGGCGATAGAAAAGGAAAGAAGCAAATCTACCTCGAGGTGATCCCGAGCACGAAGACTCGCAGCAGGAAAGCGGCGCCTGTCGCACGGCTCGGTCCCCTCGACCTCCCCTCTCACACGGTTGACCGGTTCATTGAGAAGGTCACGGAATTCTGCGAAAAGGAGCTCACGCCTGCGGACGATCTTTCCATCCGGGCGATTGGCTCCTGGGGACCCCTTCTCGCGGCCCGTCGGTTGTGGGAGGAAACAGGCATCGGCGATGCGGTTGCGACTGCGTGCGGCGACGCCACTGCTGAAGCGGCTTTTGTCCTCGCCGCCAGCCGGCTGGTTGACCCCGCGTACGAATATGGCCTGGACAGGTGGGTGGACGGCAATCGGATTCCCGCGGCGGATGGGAGCCTCCTCGACGTTGGCTCGCTTGCTCGTCACGTCCGCGGCGGGGGCGCCCCTGGAAAGGATTTCTGGGATGCGGTTCTCCGCAGGCTCTCGGCGAAGCGCGCGAGCCTTGAGCCCGGTATCGCCGAAGTCGCCCGGCGGTTCTGCGGCGAAGGGGAACCGGGTTTCTTATACGAGCTAAGCAGCGTGTTCGTCGAAGGCGCCTCCTCTCGTCGACACTTCGTCGAATGGCCCGACCAGGAGAGGCGGCGCAGCATTCGGCTTTTCTGTGGCGTCGTTTCGTGCGGCGGCTGGCCCCTCGCATCTCGCTTTTTCGGCGCCAGCGAGCCGGCTGCCTCGCAGCTCAGACGGGCCGCAGAGGAAGCTCAGCGGCGGTTCGGAGTGAAAGACTTGATCTTGGTTCTGCCTTCGGGAACCGAGGACGAGAAACTTGATGGGCTGCGCGCGTTGGGCGTGCGTTACCTGGTGGGCGTGCGCCGACGGCGAGACCCCAGAGGAGTGGAAGTGATGCGGGAGGCGGGTCAGCGCTGGGTGCGCCTGGACAACAACACGCGCGTACAGGAGGTTCTTCTGCCGCCGGAGAACGCACAGCCCGCGGACCGTGCCGAGGAGCTTCCTCTCGAGCGATACTTCCTTGTCCACGGAGCGGAAGAAGAACGAGAGGAGCGGGCGACGCGTGCCGCCGTCGTCCGGCGCGCCCTCGGCGCCCTCGAACAGCTCAAGCAAGCGGTGGAATCGGGCAGGGTCAAGAAACCGCCTGTGATCATCGCTCGGGTAGAGCGAATCTTAGGGCAGCGCAAGGCGTACCGCTACCTTTCCTGGCGGCTTACTCCGGAGGGGAAATTCCTTTACTGGGAGGACAAGCGAAAGTCGGCTGTTCAGCGTGACTATGAGGGAGTTTCCGTTCTCCGGACGAATGACCCGAACCTCTCTCCTTCCGCGGCCGTCTTCGCGTATCAAGGGCTGCGCAGGTTGGCGGACGCTTATAGCCGCATCTACGACACGGTTCCCTCGCGCTCGTCGCTTCTTCCTCTCCCGGACTTAGAGGAGGCATCCTCGCAAAGTCGTTCCGGAACCCTTTTCGCAGGACATCTGTTAGCGACCGAGTTGGCATTTCTTCTCCGCTGCCGGTTCGAGAAACGTCTCCAGGAAAACGGGATCGAGGCGCCTATGGCGGATGCCATCGAAGCGCTGCGGACCGTCTCGCTCGCGGAACTGCGCATCGGCGACACCGACCGGTTTCTCGCCTCGGCGGGCAACCGCACCGCCCGGAGAATCCTGCGTGCGCTGGATATTGAGCGTGCGCAACCGGCCAGTCCATCGTCAAGCCCGCCGTCCCGCCGATAGCAGAGGTCCTATCGGAGAGGGATTGCGGAGCGAAGTCGCCGAAGCACGGAAAGATGCCTGCCCGGCCAGGGAGCGCATGGGGAAACCCGGAATGGGCAAGACCCCTCCATTTCGGGTTGGCGGTTGCCATTCTACAGAAGTGCGTAACGGAGGATGAACAGCCCCGCCAGGAGATACAGAAGCCAGCTCACTTGCTTTGCTTTCCCGCTGAATACCTTGAGGATTGGATAGGAAATAAACCCGAACGCGAACCCATCGGCGATGCTGAACGTCAGAGGAATTCCGAGGAAAAGCAGGAAAGAAGGAATAGCTTCCGAGAAATCTTCCCAGTCTATCTTCGCCACGGAACGCATCATAAGGCAGCCAACTATAACGAGAGCGGGACCAATTACCGGATAAAGAGTCCCTGCGGGCGTCTCGCATCCTCCGCCAATTGTACGGACAAGCGGGTAAAAGAAGATTGCTGCGAGAAAGAGCAACCCCGTCGCCACATTCGACAGCCCCGTCCGGCCGCCCTCGCTGACCCCTGCTGCGCTCTCGATATAAGAGGTCACAGTTGATGTCCCAAGAAGAGTTCCGAGGGAGGTCCCGATGGCGTCCGAAATCAGCGCCTGATTTGCCCTCGGGAGTTTTCCGTCCTTCATCAGCCCCGCTCTCTCGCTAACACCGACAAGCGTGCCGACGCTATCGAAGAAATCCATGAACAGAAACACGATGATCACCGGAATCATCTCCCAGCGCAGAATTCCGGCCCAATCGAGTTTCAAGAATGTCGGAGCCATGGACGGCGGAGTGGAGGCGACCCCGTAGAACTCCACCTCCCCCATCGCGATCGCAATTGTCGCGGTGAGGACCATGGCTATCACAATTGCCCCCTTGACTCGCCGTGTCATAAGCAGGCAGATGATGGCGAAGCCGATGATGGATAGGAGCACTATCGGCGATTTCAGGTTTCCTTGTCCGATTGATGCCGCGTGCGAAGTGCTTGCCGGACGGCGTGCGTTCTGGTACAATGCGCTACGTCGGAAGATTGCAGACATGCAGTGAAGGGAAAAGCACGCCCTTTTTCCCGAGGAGCAAAGGCATTGGGTCTTTACATCGCCATAGATGGCGGCAGCTCGAGGAGCGCCGGGCTTCTGGCGCGGGAGGACCTGCGTGTCCTTCATCGCGCCTCTGCCGGTTGTGCAAACTACCACATTGTTGGGGCGGACGGCGCCGAGAAGACTCTTCTGACACTCATTGAATCGCTTTGCGCCGCGGGCGGGGTCTCGCCGAAAGAGATAGAGGGTTTCTGTTTTGCTCTATCCGGGGTGTCGCGTCCGGCTGACTTACGGAGCATCGAAGGGATACTTCGCCGCCACCTATTGCACAAGAAATCCAAGGTCATCTCGGACGCGGAGGCGGCTCTCGTCGGCGGAACGAGCCGGGGGGTGGGGATCGTGGTCATTTCCGGGACGGGTTCCGTGGTTTTCGGGAAGAACCGGGCATGCAAAACCAAAAAAGTGTCGGGGCACGGTCATTTGATTGGGGACCCGGGAAGCGGGTACGACCTCGGAATTCGCGCCCTGAGAGCCATTCTCGCCTCGGCAGAAGGTAGGGTGGGGAAAACAAAGCTAACCTCGAACGTTCTGGGGGCCCTCTCGCTGAGCACGCAAGACGATGTTGTTCCCTGGCTATACTCGCAGCCCGACCTTAAAAAGGTTGTGGCGCGCCTGGCCCCGACGGTCATCGCCACGGCGGCGCAAGAGCACGACCCTGTTGCCGGGGAGATACTCCGTTCGGCGACGGAGGAACTCGCTGGTCTCGTAGCGTTCACGGCAACCTGTTTGGATTTGACTCAGGAGCCATTCGACGTTGTGTTGAGCGGGGGGGTCTTTCTGAACAATCCGGCATATTTTTCCTTGATGCAATCGTCATTATCGGCGAAAATCTCCGTTGCAAACCCCATTCGACCGGAAAACGACCCCGCGTTCGGTGCTCTGGTCTCGCTACTCGGCCGTCCGGCTTCCTCGCAAGAGGAAGAAGATGAAAACCCGTTTCCGCCGGGAGCGCGATGACGAATCGGCTTCTGGCGAATCGGGTTGACCCCCTGGTCGGGCAACAGGGCGGAGGTGTGCGCGCGGGTGAGCCGTCTTCCTTTCCAAGGCGTTCGGCGCCCGCACGCAGGCAGACGGTTTTTCCGTCCCTGACTGCGCAAGACAGCGGAGGCCTGCACGCGGGCGGGCTCTCCCAGTTCACCTTGTTTTGAAGAGAGGATTATGAGTTCGGTTCAACGGCTCTCTCTGGATGGCGCCTGGCTTTTCCAGGGTTTCCCTGGCCGTAGCCTCCGGGCAGGCGAGACGTCCGACGACGAATCACGCGACGGCGAGATCGCCGGGCCAGATTTCCGTGTCTCCGCGTGGCGCGAGGCGGTTGTCCCGGGCGTTGTGCATCTCGACCTGATGAGGAATGACCTTCTATCTGACCCCTTCCTCGGAATGAACGAGAAGGAAGCGGCTTGGGTGGAGAAGAACGACTGGTGGTATCGCAAGGAGTTCGACCTCGCCCCCGAGCTGCTTGAGGAAAACGAATTCCTTCTTCGCTTCGAGGGGCTTGATACCTTTGCGAGCGTCTATTTGAATGGCAAAAAGCTCGCCGTCGCCGACAACATGTTCATCCCCTGGGAGTTTCCTGTGAAGGAGTTCCTGAGAGTCGGTCGAAACGTCCTGGCCATCAAGTTTTCCTCGCCCACAACCGTCCTGGAGGGACTCGAGCAGGAGGGGGGGAAACTTGCGGCTGTTTTCTATTCCGCGCGCCTTTACGCGCGCAAGGCCCAGTACTCGTTCGGATGGGACTGGGCTCCCCGACTCCCGACGAGCGGTATCTGGAGACCCGTGTCTTTGGTCGCGTACCGGGACCTCCTCGTTCGTGCTCTCGCCGTGGAGCCGGTTCTCACAGGAGACGGCGGTGCTACGTTTCGCGTAGCGGCAAAGGTGGACAGCCGCTTTCAGGGCGAGGTCACGTTGTCGGTGACGATTCGTTGTGGCGATGAGGAGGGGGCGTTCTCGTCGAGCGCGCACGTCGAACCGGGCGCCAACATGCTGGGTATGGAGTGCCACATAGCTTCCGCGAGGCTGTGGTGGCCGGCGGGCTACGGCGAGCAACCTCTTTATCTCGTGAAAGCCGCAATCTCGAGAGCGGGCGAGGCGCTCGATGAGGCGGAAAAGACCACCGCCGTCCGGAAGGTAGAGTTGGTCCAGGAGGACGATGTCGAGGGGAAATCATTCATTTTCAAGGTGAACGGTGTCCAGATTTTCTTTAAGGGAGCCAACTGGGTTCCCGCCGACTGTTTTCTGCCGCGTGTGACCCCGGAGAAGTACGCGAGCCTGCTGGACATGGTTGTGTCGGGAAACATGAACATGCTTCGCGTATGGGGCGGGGGCGTTTACGAGGCGGATGAGTTCTACTCCCTCTGCGACCAAAAGGGAATCGCCGTCTGGCAGGATTTCATGTTTGCGTGCGGCGAATACCCGGAGGAAGAGTGGTTTTACCAGAAGGTGAAGGCGGAGGCGGAGGCGATTGTCAAGCGGCTGAGGCATCATCCGTGCATCGTGCTTTGGTGCGGAAACAACGAGAATGACTGGGGCTTTTACGAGAAGCTCTGGGGCATGCGAAAGGAACAGTACCTCGGGGCAACTATCTACCATCGAATCCTGCCGGAAGTCTGTGCGACGCTGGACACCCAGCGACCGTACTGGCCGAGCAGTCCCTTCGGAGGAGATAATCCCAACTCCGAAAACCAGGGCGACCGCCATAGCTGGGACACTTGCTCCGCGAAACTGGAGGATAAGCCCGGTCAGCGGTGGGATAACGGGCGATTCATCAGCGAGTTTGGTTTTCAGGCGCCGCCGGTTCTGCGAACCATCCAGGATTTCGCCGGGGCGGAGGATGATTTCCTCAGCCCTGTCATGCGGCATCACAACAGAGCCGGCGAGGAGGCCATGGGCAACATCCTTCGCCTGACTTCGCATTACTTGCCTCAAGCGTCGGGGCTGGAGAAGACGGTGGTGTCCACCCAGGCGTGTCAGGGCGAATTGCTTCGTGAGGCAATTGAACATTGGCGGCGGCGGAAGTTCAAGACCTCCGGCGTACTGGTCTGGCAACTGAACGATTGTTGGCCGGCAACGTCCTGGAGCCTGATAGACTACTGGCATAACCCGAAAGCCGCGTACTACGCGGTTCGGCGCGCCTTCGCTCCGGTGCTGTTGAGCCTCGTTCATCAGGAGCATCATATCCACATCTGGTTGGTGAATGACACGCCTAAGGCCGTCACGGGAACGATTCGCCTGGCCCTCCTTGATTTTGACGGGACTCCTCTGCACTCCAAGGACGTTGCTGCGTCGGTGTCCGCGAATTCGTCAACTGTGGTTGGCGTGAAGAGCCTTCAGGAGCTTGGATTCCTCGATTCCACCCGGCATTTCATTTACGCGCGCCTCGGGGAACGGGCGCGCACCGTCGCGGAATCCATTTTCCTTTTGTCTCGCGTCCGGGAAATCCGGTTTCCGCGACCGAACGTCATGCGGGAGGTCAGGAAGGCCGGCGCCCGGATATTCGAGGTGGAGCTTCGGTCGAAAACCTTCGCAAAGGCGGTGTCCATCGAGACGAAGGCGGCTCTGGAGTACAGCGATAATTACGTGGACCTCATCCCCTCCGTGCGCAAGTCCATCCTCGTGACGGTGAAGCGAGACATGGAACCCGAGGAATTCAAGGCCGGCCTTCGCGTCAGCAACGGCATTCTGGTATGACGCACCCTATCGAGATTGATGGCTCCTTTGGCGAGGGCGGCGGGCAGATTCTCCGCACGGCGCTGGCTCTTTCCATGGCGACAGGCCGCCCATTCCGCCTGTCGAGCATCCGTGCGGGCCGCCCGAAGCCGGGCTTGGCCAACCAGCACCTGACGTGCATCCGCGCCGCGGTGCAGATTTCTTCGGCGACCGTTTCCGGGGCGACCCTCGGCTCCCAGACGTTGGAGTTCAACCCGGGAACCGTCCGCCCTGGCGATTATTCTTTTGATGTTACAACGGCGGGAGCGGTCTCGCTCGTTTTGCATGCCCTTTTCCTTCCACTTTCATTTGCAGTAGGCGAATCCCACATCACCCTCCGCGGCGGCACGCACGTCAGGTGGAGTCCCACATACGAGTACCTCGAGGACCAGTGGCTTTTTTACCTCCGCCGGATAGGGTTTTCCATCAGGCTACGCCTCGAGAAGGCAGGTTACTATCCAAAAGGAGGCGGAGTCCTCGTCGCCGACATTGAACCCGTTGAACGAGTTCACCCGCTTCGTTTTTCAGACAGGGGGGCACTCCGCCGGGTCACAGGGAGGGTCTTCTTCTCGAACCTCGATGAGAAGGTGGCCCGCCGGCAGGTTGAAAAAGCGGAATCTCTACTTCGCGCCCGCGGGATGGAAGGGGAGATTGAAGTGCGCGAATACCCCTCCCCCGGGGCCGGCACAGGGACGCACCTCCGCGCTGAATTTGAAAACGGGTCCGGAAGCTGCACTTCTCTCGGTGAAAGGGGTCTCCCCGCGGAACGGGTCGCGGCGATTGCCGTGCAGGAACTGCTCGCGTACCTTGACTCGGGGGCCGTGGTGGACCGGTTCCTCGCCGACCAGCTCCTTTTGCCGCTATCCCTGGCATCCGGCGAGTCCACCTTCACGTGCGAGGAGGTCACGCAGCACCTGCTCACGAACGCTCACGTCGTCCAGCAGTTCGTTCCCGTGAGAACCGAGATAGCCGGGGAACCGGGTCACGTGGGGACCGTGCGAATCGTGCCCTCCGAGGATGTGGGATAACCTTGATTCTTTCAGCACCCCGGGGGGTGCCCGGCTGTCCCTCCCAATGGGATGCCTCGGCGGAGGCGCGCGGTGTCCGGCGCAACGCCCGTCATTTCGGATTATCGGGAAAAAAAGGAAAGAGCTTCTTCAATTCGTCCTTTGCGGGACGCCGGCCGTATTCGCAGATTTCAAAAGCCTCGGCGTTGTTGACCTTTCGGGCATCTTCCTCTCCGTAGAACTCCGCCAGAACCGGTCGCCACTCCTGCGGGACGCCATATTGGCGCCTTTTCTTCAACCATTCGAGGCGCTCCTCATCGCTCCCCTTGACGAAGTGGTCGGGATTTCCGTCGCCGTTGGCGCCGTACTCATAAATCTGCGATACGAGGCAGTGCAGCGCCCGGTACTTCTGGTCAATCACATCGTCAATCCCCACCACGATGTCGGGCTGGAACGGGTTCGGTTTCTGGAAGCGGTCCGGCCAGAAAAGGAAGATGGGATTGCTTTTCAGCGGCGGAACATCCGGGCAGATGAACGGAACGGTCACCATGTATGCTGCGTCCTGGACGAGGATGGAGGTGTAACGGTGGTCGGGGTGGTAGTCGTTTGGGCGGTTCGTGATGACGATATCCGCCCCCCACTCGCGGATCAGGCGGGTGATCGTTCTGCGGTTTTCCAGGGTGGGCATCAGCTCGCCATCGTGGATATCGAGGACTTCCGTTTCAATACCGAGGATTTTTGCCGCCTCTTTCACCTCGGCCGTCCGCCGGAGCGCGAGGGGCCCGCCTGCGATGATCGAATGTCCGATGTCCCCATTCGTCGTAGAAACAAACTTGACCTTATGGCCCAACTTCGCCCATTTTGCCGCGGTCCCGCCGACCCGAAACTCGCAGTCATCGGGATGCGCCCCGAACGCGATAATCTTCAGGGGACGTTCCTCGGCGTTTCCAACGAGCGTCGTCAGGACAACGATCGCCACGACCAGAAGAGCGACCGGGCCAAAAGACCACGAACAGATGCGACCGAATCTCGGATGCTGCCTCATAGGACACCTCCTTCCAAACCGTGACCGAATCTTTCTTTGCGTCAGCCCGTTGTCCGATGGCAGATGTTACCTCAGTTCCAGGACCGGGGTCAACCGGCGAAGCATGTTTTGTGTTGACGCAAGGGGCGCACTTTCGCTATATTACCTACTGAAAGGCCGGAACGCGCGCCGGTGGATTCGTGTCACCGCACTCATCGTAACCTGGAGACATACTGGAAGTCATGTCGGTCGCCAGAGAAGGCTGGCCGTTGATCATCCCGCCCACTCTTGTCGGCGTAGGACTTGTCCTCGCCGGATGGCATTGGGTTGGGGCGTTCTTCCTGTTGAGCGCGCTGGGGGTGGCGTTCTTTTTCCGGGATCCGCACAGGGCACCCTCACCTTTTTCGGGTGCGGTCGTGTCGCCGGCTCACGGAAGAGTCGTGAGCGTCGCGGAGATTGACGAACCGGATTATCTGAGGACGCCTGGCCGGCGCATCAGCGTGTTCATGAGCCTGTTCAACGTTCACGTCAATTATGCTCCGGTTACGGGGCAGGTCGAATTCCTCCTGCACCGGAAAGGGGCGTTTCGCCGAGCGTATCTGCCGGAAGCTTCCTTAAAAAACGAGAACAACTCCATCGGGATTCGGAGCGAACAGCATCGGTTGATGGTGCGTCAGATTGCAGGGACCGTCGCCCGTCGCATTGTGTGCAGGGTGAGGAAAGGCGACCGTGTGCAAACCGGAGAGAAGATCGGGCTGATCAGATTTGGATCACGGGTGGACGTGTTCGTGCCTCTCGAATGGGAAGTTCTGGTTAAGGAAGGAGATCGAGTCAAAGGCGGTATTACACAGCTTGCGAGGATTGGATGAAGAAAGTTTACGTACTGCCGAATTTGTTCACCTCAGCAAACCTGTTCTGCGGGGTTCTCGCGATTGTCCTGGCTCTCGAGGGGAAGTATCTTTTTGCGGCGGCGGCCATTTTTGCGGGGTTGATTTTCGACTTCTGCGACGGGGTTGTGGCGAGGCTCCAGCGGACAACGAGCCGCTTTGGTATGGAGTATGATTCCCTTGCGGACCTGGTCACGTACGGCGTGGCGCCGGTGGTCATGATCTACCAACTGCACGTGGTGGAAACTGGCGGGAGTCTGAGAACGGGATTGGGCGTGATGTTTTTGTTCGTGGCGTGCACTGCCTTGCGCTTAGCAAGGTACAACGTGCAGGTTCAGGAAGCGAAAAAAGGCCATTATCTTGGTCTGCCTTCGCCGGGCGCCGCGGGCGCCCTGGCGTCTCTTGTAGCGGTAATGCATCGGTACGGAGAATGGGGGGGGCGGGGAGAAATCCAACCGTTCCAAGCGCACTTTTTCGTTCTGGCAACGCTTCCCCTCGCTTTCCTCATGGTGAGCACCATCCGGTATCCAGCTCTGGTGCAGATGTTTCGCCCCCGGGGGAAGAAGCCTTTTGTTCACCTGGTCATTATGTTGCTTGCGCTGGGGGCGATGCTGTTCTTCATCGAGGCAGCCCTGTTCCTTTGCTTTGCCGTTTACACGGTTTCGGGCCCGGCCCGGGTATGCTATCGGGCTTTGACCCGAAGGACCCAGCCCGAAAGAGAGTTGCGGCCTGCGGAAGCCACCGATTTCTCCAAGAGGCCCAGGCGACGGCCCCGCCGCCCTGGCCGCTTCGCCGCACAGGGCGAAGAATCGCGCACGGTCCACCGGCTCGATGGTGACGCCGGTGCGCGCGCACGGGCAGGCAAGGCAGGCTTCTCAACGGAACAGGACGACAGATGAGTTTCGGAAAAATTATCGGCGACTACGAGTTGATCGGGAAGATCAACAAAGGGGGGATAGCGGAGATTCACAAGGCGCGCCACCGAGGCAACGGCGCGTTATACGCGCTGCGGATCATGTTGCCTCAGATTCCGAAAACCGCGCGCAACGTCAGGCTGTTTGTGGGGGGAGCCGAAATCGTGAAATCTCTGGACCACCCCAACCTCGTGAAAGTGCTGGACGTGGTCCTCTCCAAGGAGATGCCCTACGTGGTCATGGAGTACGTCGAAGGAAACAACCTCAAGCACTGTTTGATCCATCACGATTCCCGTGTCCAGGAGGGGGCCGTGGACATTTTGATGCGGATTGCTCAAGGCCTTCACTTCCTCCATACCTGCCACATCCTCCATCGGGACATCAAACCCGAAAACATTCTCATCTCTGATCGCACGGACGTGAAAATCGCTGACTTCAGTCTGGCTGTCCGGAAAGGAAAAGACCAGGTGTCCTCGCGGTCCATCTCCGGGAGCCGGTCCTACATCGCCCCGGAGAGAATCCTGTTAAAACGATACGACGAACGCTCCGACATCTATAGCTTTGGCATTACCGCTTACGAACTGCTGACGGGCCGCGTCCCCTACGCGGGCACCACGGACCAGGAGGTTCTCTCCAAGCATGTCAGCCGCTGGGTGCGTCCCCAGTCCGTTCGCCGATGGAACCCTTCCGTGCCCCGTCAGCTTGAAGAAATCGTCATGGGCTGCATGCGAAAAGACCCCGCAGAAAGGTATCCTCACGTGGGTCTGGTCATTCGAGACCTGGAACAGGTCCCCCGGGATGCCAGGCGGTCGAGCGAACAGGAAGGCGGGGATAAGAGGCAGGCTGGAAACCTGCGCTACAACCCGGTTGATGAAGAGGTGGCAGAGGAGTGAAAGTCGCGAAGTCCACGGTCATCGCAGCTCTTGTCGGTGTCCCGATCATCGCGGTAGGCTCTCTTTACCTTGTGAAATTCCTCACAAATCTGCCAGCGAAAGCGTCCGTCAAGGAGCTTCTGTCCGCGGGGATCGAGCTGTGCGAGAAGGAGCAGTACGCGGAAGGCCGCGCCAAGTTGGAGGAATGCTATCAAAAGGCATCGGACGAGGAGCTGCGGAATCAGGCGCTGCTGCACCTGTCGCGCTGCTATACGGCTCAGCAGGATGCCGAAAAAGCGGTCGAGAGCTGGAACAAGGTCCTCGCCAACGCCGCCATGACCGATCGTCATTCCGAAGCCCACTATTCCCTGGGATTGTTGTTATCGGCAGGCGACCAGCAGGAGTCTCGCCGAGGCGAGATGAAACAACATTACGAGAAGGCCGTCGCCAGCGGTGGGGAGACTCGATACGCCGACCTCGCCGAAGTGGCGCTCGCCAGGATGATGGTGCAGGAGGGGAATCTCCGCGGAGCGGAGGAGGCTCTCGACAGGGTTCGCGCCAGGGGGAAAGACTACCCGTCGCTGAAAGCCGCTATCTTTGAACTGAACATGAAGATGCTCTTTTCGCCCATCATCACCAAAGTCCCCGCGAGCGATTACTACGTCGTGAAGGAAGGGGACTCCCTCGACAGAATCAGCAAAACGCTCGGCACGACGACTGAGCTTCTTCAAGAGAGCAACGGCATAACCGACCCGCGACGCCTTCAGATTGGCAAGAGAATCAAGGTCGTGACGGATAAATTCCGCGTGGAGGTGTTGAAGTCAAAAAAGATACTCCGGCTACTGAGCGGAGACGTGGTATTGAATGAATACCCCGTGGGAACCGGCAAGTTCAGCAGCACCCCCACGGGAAAATTCCGGATCAGCGACAGGGTCAAGGAGCCGACGTGGTTCAAGGACGGCCGAGTCATCCCCTATGGCGACCCGCAGAATATCTTAGGCACTCGCTGGATGGCCTTGAAGAGCACCGATGAACAGAAAGAGTTGACAGGATACGGCATCCACGGTACGGACGACGATTCTTCCATCGGCAAGGAAAGCAGCCAGGGATGCATTCGCCTGCTCAATCGTGACGTGGAGGAGTTGTTCAAAATCCTGCCGGTGGGAACGGAAGTAGTGATTCAGGATTAGAAATGAAGTCTCGCCGGGCGGCGTCTTGAGAAGAGATAGTCGGCCGCCCCGAAAAGACAAAGAGAAAAGCGATGAACGGACCCGGACTCGATTTCGAAAGACCCTTGACAGAGCTTGAGAAGAAAATCGAGGCCCTGAAGAAGTCATCCGAAAGCAGCGGCATAGACCTCTCGAGTCAGATTACCACTCTGGAAAAGGAGCTTGAGACGCAGCGCTCAAAGCTCTATTCGAACCTCACTGCGTGGCAGAAAGTGCAGTTGGCTCGGCATCCCCGTCGTCCCTACATGCTCGACTTCGTGCGGCTCATTACCCAGAGTTTCACGGAGCTGCATGGCGACAGGCTTTTCGGCGACGACAAGGCGCTCATCGGCGGTCTGGCGGTTGTGGAAGGTCGCAAGATGATGTTCGTCGGCCACCAGAAAGGCCGCGACACCAAGGAAAACATCATGCGCAACTTCGGCTGCCCCCACCCGGAGGGATTCCGCAAGGGGCTGCGGCTGATGCGGATGGCGGAGAAATTCCGTCTTCCGGTGGTGAGTTTTATTGATACCCCCGGGGCCTATCCGGGCATCGGAGCCGAAGAGCGGGGACAAGCTCAGGCCATTGCCTTTAACCTCCGCGAGATGATGCAGATTCGCACCCCCATGATTATTATCATCATCGGCGAAGGGTGCAGCGGGGGCGCCCTGGGAATTGGCATCGGGGACGTGGTGGCAATGTTGCAGTACTCCTATTACTCCGTGATCTCTCCGGAGGGCTGTGCCGCAATTCTTTGGAAGGATGCCGGAAAAATGGACCTCGCGGCGGCCTGTCTCAAGCTGACGGCGGCCGATCTTTCCCAGCATAAACTGATTGACGACGTGATCCCCGAACCGTTGGGGGGAGCCCACACGAACCACGCTGAGATGGCAAGGACTCTGAAGGAGCGGCTGTTTACCTATTTGGACGACCTGAGGGACATTCGTCTCGATCAATTGATGGAAAGACGGTATGGAAAGTTCCGCGCCATGGGCGCCTTTATCGAGAAGATGGCCCCTCGCCTGGAGCCGCTTTTTCCTGAGGCGGTTGGGGGACCAGAGTCAGGGGGCGGGAGCGTCGCGCCCGAGATCCCTGCGGAACTCAGTGTGGCCACGGAAACAGAGGTGGAGCAATGAAGCGAATCCGGATGCAGCGAGCGAGAAGGCTTATGAGAAACCCGATCGGAGGGAGAGTCAAAGCAGCGATCGCCTGGACGCTGCTGTCGGGCGTCTTCCTCCTGACATCGTGCGCAACGACCGGTGGCAAGCGCCCGTCTGAGGACCGCAACACCAAGACCCGAGAGAAGGCGGCCAGGTATTATAATGAGGGATTGTCGAGCCTGCGAGCTGGCGAGTATCGCGACGCAATCAGGCTCTTCGAGAAATCCGTTCAACTGGACCCGCAGGACCCCTGGCCCCATAACGATATGGGCATCGCATACGGCAAGTTAGGTATGCTCGAGAAGGAAATATCCTGTTACGACAAAGCTATTGGTCTCGAGCCCCGGTTCGCTCAGGCGCTGAACAACAAAGGGATCGCCCTGCACATGCTCGGACGATACGACGAAGCGCAGCAGTCCCTCGAGAGCGCGGTCAAGGCGGACATGCTCTACGAGAGCGCTCACATCAATCTCGGCATAGTCCTCGCCAGCCAGAAGCGGTACGAGCTCTCGCTCCTTTCGCTCGATAACGCCCTTCGCCTCGATCCCACCTCCGAACGGGCGCTTTTCAACAAAGGACTGGTCTTAGAGGAATGGGGAAAGTACGAGGACGCCGTTAAAGCGTACGATGAACTGCTTCGGCTTCGGCGGGGTTATGCGGAAGTTTACCTTCACAAGGCGACCTGCCTGGAACGGTTGGAGCGAGTGCCCGAGGCCCTCGAAGTCCTCGAGCTGGCTATCCAGGCGAAACCCGATTCCGCGGAAGCGTTCTGCCGCCGGGGCTGGGTACTCGGAAAGCTCGGCAAGCATGACGACGCTGTGAAATCCTTCGACCGGGCGATTTCATTCAATTCGTCTTACGCCGAGGCGTACGCGGGGAAGGCCGCGTGCCTTTCGGCGCTTGGACAATGGGAAGCCTCTCTTGAGGCCGCCGACCTGGCGCTTCGTCATAAGCCCCAGTCCATTGACGCGCTCAAGGCAAAGGCCGAAGCCTTGCGAGGCCTGGGAAGAGAGGAGGAGGCAAAGGCGGTCCTCGACCAGGTTAAAGCACTTGAAGCGGCCCCCGCCGTGGAGACCGCCCCACAGACGCCGCCCGGCCCGTGATTGTGCTCGTTTGGACCCTCGGATGTGTTGCCTGCTCACCCACCAGTGGACCCTTTTTCGTGACGATCCGGCGAATCCATCTTCCGTGTCAGGGAATATGTGGGTGGTGTTGCTTGGTGAGTCGGTCAGACGTGTGCCTGCCCGCGAGCGCGAACGAATAGGAGGTCAGAAGCGGTACACATCTGATTCCTCGCGACGAGACCCGACGCCCCGGGGGTCAGGAGGAGAGGACTGTCTCTGAGACCCGCGTGCGACGAACGCTCCGGCTTGCCTTCCGACAAGTCCCCAGGCCTTGATGGACAACTGGATTTGCCTGTTCAGCGCCCTCTCTTGGGGTGCGGCTGTACTATAGTGGCATGGCTTATTGCGCCCTTACAGCGGAAGTTCACCCCGGTGATGTGCTGGTAATCCATTGGGATGAGGGAAGTTAGGGGGCTTTTTCGGGTTTGTTATGTAGGCG
>JAUYEE010000282.1 GCA_030691545.1 bacterium
AGGTAGGTGGAGGTCTCCTCGACGATTTTCCTTGCGATGGGATCAAACCCCCGACGCGATTTCTCCTGCTGTTTGTAGAGTTTGTACACGTCCTCTGCGCGGAGCTCGTGAATGAGCATCCAGGGGTCAAGTCGGTCAATCGCCTGCTGTTCCTCGCTGGTTTTTCTCTTTTTCAAGCGGGCGATGGTCCGCTGAATGATGGGCTGCTTCTTGATCGCGCTCGGCTCGGTGGGCCGGTAGGCATCAACGAGGAGGCGGATGGTTCTGTTGCGAATACCCGTTCCAGAGATGTACGCCTCGATGCATCCCCTCTTGCCGCACCCGCATTCCGGCAACTGGTCGTAGGGTTCAACATTCAGAACGTTGTGACCCCATTCGAGCGACCTTCCTTCCTCGTCCTCGAACATCCGCCCGTCCACCATAATCTGGAGATTGGTTCCCGTGCCGATTGTCATCGCCGCGTGGTATCTCGAGTTCGGAAACTTCGGTCCATGCCCGCGGCTTCTTGCGGCATAGACGACCACCGCGACATCGTTACGGATGCGGACGGGCTTGGCGAACGTTTGACGAATCTTGCCCGGAAAGGTCAAGGGTGTATAAGGACAGTTGGCGGGGTGCTTGATTTCGCCGCGTTTCTCGTCGGGCTGGCCTGCGGCGCCAATGCCGAAGCACTCGATGTCGGACATCTTCCGTCCCGCCGCGGCGACGCTCTCCTCGATCAGCCGGAGAATCTGCTCGGTGACGCTTCGGTTTTTGCCCTGGATAGTCTTCGCGTGGGAGGTTGAGAAATCAACCGTCTCGCCGACGATTCCGTGAAGCCCTCCCCGGTCGTCTCCGACGCAGACTCGCACTTGCGTCCCTCCCATGTCAATACCCACGACGTATCGCGACATGAACCCTCCTTTCAGTGCTGTAGTGGCTCAACGGCTAATTCCCGGGCTGCATTCTGAACTCAATGAAGAAGCGAACCCGCTGACGACCGAGTCGCCGCAGCAAGTGAGATGCAGGCGGGGACGCCTGCGCTACCGGGAAACGAACCTGCTGACAGACGACTCGCTCGGGCGGCAGGCCGCGCGCATCACCACATGACCTGTCCGCCAGTCACATTGATCGCCAGACCGGTGATGTAGCTGGACCGGTCGCTTGCGAGAAAGACGACGAGGTTGGCGACGTCATCGTAGCCGCATCCTCGCCCCATGGGCACCTGCTCCTCATACTTCTTGCGGACTTCCTCCTTGCTGATGCCCCACTTCTCGGCATACTGGTCGTACAGGCTGTCCATCCAGAGGGGCGAATCGAGCAGATTGCCCGGGCAGATGGCGTTCACGCGGATTCCATGCGGGGCGAATTCCAGCGCGAGGCTCTGCGTCAGTCCGATCCCGCCAAACTTCGACGCGGCGTAGGCAGTGTTCTTAAAGCTGCCAACCTTGCCGGACTTCGAATTGATCTGGATGATGTTCCCTTTTTTGCGCTCGATCATGTACTTCGAGACATGTTTGGCACAGAGGAAATACCCGACGAGGTTCACCTCGATGACCTTTCGCCAGTCGGCGGCATCGAAGGTCGGCGTGTCGCCGGCGATGAGAATGCCCGCGTTGCTCACCAAGATGTCAATCTTGCCGAAGGTGCTGAACGTTGTTTCCATCAGGTGCTGGACGGATTGTTCGTCTGTGACGTCCACCTGAGCGATGTGGATACAGTCCTGGAACGCGAGGTCGTATTTCTCGAGCACCAGGGTGAGGCGGTTGAAGTTTATATCCGCAAAGACAACCTTGGCGCCTTCTCGCAGCAGGCGGTAAGCGATGGCCTCCCCCAGCCCCTGCGCTGCTCCTGTGACGACGGCGACCTGTCCTTTCAGTTCCATAGTTCTTACTCGAAGGTGACCACGCTTTTCAACCCCTCGCCTTTTTTCGTGGTGACGATTCCTTCGACGATTTTTTCGAGGGGAAAGCGATGGGTGATGAGCTTTGAGGCGTTGATTTTGCCTGTGCTTATAAGGTCCAGTGCTTTGACGAACTGCCTTCGATGGGAGGCAAAGGTACCGAAAACCGAAATCTCGCGGTAGTGAACCAAGTTGGAGTCAAAGGTAATCGTGGGTTTGTCTTTTGGCAGACCCGCGAAGTAGCTCACCCGCCCCATTTTCGCGGCCATGCGGATGGCGTCCATCTGCGCCTGGTGTGAGCCGCAAGCGACGATGACCACCTCCGCGCCGAGTCCGGCTGTTGCCTGGAGAACTCTCTCGACGGAGGAACCATCGCGCCCGTCCACTATCAAATCCGGCTCGAAGCGTTCCGCCATTTTCAGCCGCTTCTCGTCCATGTCAATAATGATGGTCTTCCCGGCTTCGTCTGCCTGGGCGAGCATCAGGTGCATGCAGCCGATTGGCCCCGCGCCGATGACGACGACTGTGTCGCCCGGCATAACGTTCAAATATTCTTGCCCATTGATGCAACACGAGAGCGGCTCGACCATCGCCGCATCAGCGTAAGGCATTCCTTCGGGCAGCTTGACGATGGCGTCCTGCCGCACCGCCTCCGCCGGGACAATCATGTACTCCGCAAAACCGCCCGGATAATAATAGCCGACTGCCTTCGAGTCCGGGCACATGTTTGTCAGACCACGCTCGCAATACTTGCACAGCCCGCAGCCGATGCTTGTGACGACTGTGACCGGCTCGCCGAGTTCATACCCCTCGACGTCTCCGCCTATCTCCGCGATCTCCCCCACAATCTCATGCCCGATGATGTGCGGCGGGACCACATTCTTCTGGCCGAAATAGTAGATTCGCCCATCCGTTCCGCAAATCGCGCAGGCTTTCACCGCGAGCAAAACTTCGCCGGGACGGCACTCCGGCTTCGGGACCTCCTTCACCTCCATCTTCTCCGGTCCCATGAACACCGCCGCTTTCATCATCTCCTTCGCGTCAGGCATCTCGAGGTAGTCTCCTTTCGTTTTGAACGGTCGGGGGCAGGCGACGTCGCCATCATAACTGCTTCAGAAGCGGATACAGCTTCCGATATTTCTCGAACTTCTCCTCGTATTTCGCCGCTTTGGTCTTGTTCGGGAAGAAGCGTTTCTTTTCTTTCACGAGGAGGCTAACGGCCTCGCGCACGTTCTTGAATTCGCCGACGGCGACCCCGGCGAGCATTGCCATTCCGAGCGAAGCGGCTTCGCTCACGTCCAGAGCCAGCACTTCTCTATCGAAAATGTCGGCCTTGAGCTGAAGCCATTTCTCCGATTTGGCGCCGCCGCCGATGGCCCTTAATTCTTTCACGTCCATCCCCGCCTCTTTCATCAGACGGAGGTTGAGTTTAATCTCCATAGTGATTCCCTCGAGGATGGCTTTGATGACCTCCTCTCGCTTCGTGGCAAGGTCCAAGCCGATAATCGCGCTCGTCGGGTTCGGGTCGAGATATGGAGTGCCCGTCGAGCCGAAATGGGGAAGGAGAAGCAGCCGGGTCGGCTCGTCAGGGATATTGGCGAGGATTATCTCGTAGGGGTCAACTCCCCGCCGCCTCGCCTCTGCAACGTCCTGTTGGCCGAAAGTATCCCGGAACCACCTCAGCAGGCATCCGCCCGTGAAGTTGTACGCCAGGCAGACAAACATTCCGTCAACCGTATGAGGGTACGAGCAGAGATTGTTCTCGACAATCTTCTCGTTGACGATATGCTCGGTAAAGGCAGCGGTGACGCATTCCACCGTCCCGGTCGCGTCCATCGCCAAATTCGGCGCGATCACACCGGATCCCAGCGCCCCCGCGGGCTGATCGTGTCCTCCGGCGACGGCAAGAGTCCCTTCCGGCAACCCCAGATGCTCCGCAACCTTCTTCCCGATTTTGCCGACTTCTGTTCCGCTCGGGACGACCGTCGCCAGTCTCTCCTTGTCGAAGTCTATCTCGCCGAGGACCTCATCGGACCAATCCTTCTTCTCGATGTCGAGCATCATACTGCGACCCGCAAGCGACAGGTCAATCGCGGCATCAAGCCCTAACTTGAAATAGGCGAAATCTTCAAAACACAGGAACTTCCACGCGTTGTCATAAACCTCCGGCTTATTCTCTTTCAGCCACAGCAGCTTCGGCGGCGTCGTAATGTGGCCCGGGGGCACTCCCGTAATCCGAAGAATCTCCTCGCGACCGTATTTCTCAACCCACCTCTTTTCTAATCCAGCCGTTCGAGAATCGAAGGTTGTAATCGCATTGTCCAGAACCGTCCCATCCTGAAGAACCGGCGTCACCGCTTCGCCCTGCGAGGAAACTGCCAGGGCCTTCACCGGGTCCTTCTTTGTCTGAGCAGTGACTTCACGAATCGCCGACGCGACCTTCTCCCACACATCCCTTGAATTCAGTTCCATCCATCCCGGCTTTGGCTGAATCAGCGGATACTCTCGATAGGCCTGCGCGATAATCTTTCCTTCCGCGGAAAACGCGATGACCTTACATCCAGTTGTTCCGATATCAATGCTCATCAAGCTCATGCTTCGCTCTCTTCCTCTTCTTCTCGAATGCCGTGCTCAGTCTTCCACCGTCTGGCCGTCTCTCAGCCGCACAATCCGGCGGCAGTGCTCCGCCACGACCTGCTCATGCGTTACGATGACAACGGTGGTCCCTTTCCGATTCAGCTCTTCGAAAATCTTCATGATTCCCTGACCCGACTCCGAATCGAGGTTGCCGGTCGGCTCATCCGCGAGAATCAGGTGCGGCTCCTTGACGATTGCCCGCGCGATTGCTACCCGCTGCTGCTCGCCTCCGGACATCTCGCCCGGTTTGTGGGAGAGCCTGTGTTTCAACCCAACGCTTTCCAGGGCGGCGATTGCCCGCTCTTTCTTGTTATTCGAGCCGCTGTACAGGAGCGGAAGCATCACGTTGCGCACGGCGGTCTCGTTCCAGAGAAGATGGAACGCCTGGAAGACGAATCCGATCTCTTTGTTCCTGACGCGGGTCAATTCGCCGTCGCTGAATCGCGAGACGTCCCGTCCGCGAAACCTGTACGTTCCGGAAGTCGGGCGGTCGAGGCATCCAGCGACGTGAAGCAGTGTGGACTTGCCCGAGCCCGACGCCCCCGTGATCGCGACGAACTCCCCCTCTTCGATCGTCACGCTCACGTCACTCAGCGCCGGAATCTCGACCTTGCCCATTAGGTATGTTTTGGACACATGAACCAGCTCGATCATATCTCGCCGAACTCATCCCTGGACAGGTTCTCTCTTGGCCTTTCTGCGACACGGGGATACTATATCTTTCCGCCGGTCGGAGTGTCAACGATGCGACAGAACACGATCCCAAGAACCATGTTGAGCAGAGCTTACGCTCTTGACAGGGGAACGATGGCCGACCAGGCACGTTGAACAGACGTTTGCCGCGGACGTGAACCAGCTTCACAATGTAACGACGGAGGGAAGACTGATGATCACAAGCCGTTTTCTCCTGGGCCTTGGCACATGGATATTCATCGCATGCATGGCGAGTGTGTGCGCTGCCTCGGAGCCGTCCGACCGTCTTGCTCTTCTTCTCAGACTCAGGGGCGAAATCGTGGATGCGGAAACCGGCAGGATGCTCCCTGCACGCGTTTACCTCACCAGGGGCAGTGAGCCTCAGTTCGATCCCCGTGCTGTCATCTTCAAACACCAAAGAGACAACGAGCAGAATTTCTCTTGCGATGGCAGGTTCGACGTTCAAGTTACTCCTGGTGAGACGACCATACGAATAGAGCGCGGATTGGAGTACAAGCCTTTGGTCCAGACCATGAGAATCTCCCATGAGGGGGTGACCCAGCAGAAGTTCGCCCTCGAGCGCTGGGTCAACATGGCGAAAGAAGGCTGGTACTCCGGCGATTTGCATGGGCACCGTGACCTGGAGCAGATGAAGACGCTTGTCCTCGCGGAGGACGTTAACGTCGCTTCGGTCATCACACGACACAACCAGCGTGACTACTGGCAGGGGAAGGAAATTCCCGACAGCCACCTTATTCACGTTGACGAGACGCACGTTATCAGCCAGTTCGACGAGGAAGTCGAGTACCTCGGCAAGAACACCCTCGGAGCCCTCATTTTCATCGGGATGAAAAAGCCCATCCCCATTGGGGACAGCAATGCCGCGTATCCAACCCTCGCCCAGTACGCGGATAGGTGTCACGAAGCCGGCGGCTTCGTGGATGCGGAAAAACCCATCTGGCTCGGCGTTGCCGTCTCCGCCGCACTGGGGCAGATTGACTCCATCGGCATCGTCAACAACCACTTCCATCCCCGGAGCGTCCTTCCCTGCGTCGGCAACTGGGGCGAGATTGTCCCGGAGAAGGGATTCGAGGGAAATGACGGTCTGGCGCTCTGGTGTATGGAGTTATACTACCGCCTTCTCAACTGCGGATTCCGCATCCCCGTCTCCGGCGGAACCGCCAGCGGCATCATGCCCAGCCCCCCCGGATACAGCCGCGTCTATGTCAAAGTCCCTGGCGAATTCTCTTACGAAAACTGGGTGAAAGGATTCAAAGGCGGTCGAAGCTTCGCCACGAATGGCCCCATGCTGTCCCTCAAGGTGGACGGACACGAGATTGGAGACGTCATCAGGATGGAAAAGCCGAATGGGTCGGTTACCATCGAGGCCGCAGCCCGCTCCCCTGTCCCTCTGGCGTACCTGGAGATCGTTGTGTCAGGACGGGTTGCCGCCCGCATTGACGCTCCGCCGCGAACGACGAAGCTCAAGTTGAGTACGAGAACACCTGCCGGTGACAGCAAGTGGATTGTCGCGCGAGCCTTTGAGAGAAATGATGAAACCGCTCGCTTCGCCCACACCAGCCCCATCTACATCGAAGTCGGAGGCAAGCCCGTCGTATCGCGGGAAGCCGCCGCTTACTACAAGTCCAACATTGACAAAATCATCGAGTTTACGGAAGCGTCAACACTCTTCAAGAACGAACAGGACCGCGAGACCGCCCTCTCCATCTACCGCAAAGCCCGCCAGATCTACGCCGACCTGGCCCGGCCGGCCAGAGAATGCGGCGCCCTTCCAGCGGAGAGATAGGCAGATCGCACGAGAAAGGAAGTATGCGGTCTCAGGGTGCGGCTACATTTCAGTGGGTGGTTGGCATCTCAGGGAAAGGGCCTGGGAAAGGTAACGCCGCCGTCTCGGCGGCTGTCCTGAGGGCGTCTCGCCCTCAGAGACTGACAGCCACAGCCAGTGGCTCGACCGAGGCAGACCGCAATTAGGGGGGGGCAAGATGCCGGCGGTACGACGAGTGATGTCCTCGCTTCCGCGGCCGGGCTACCGTGGAGGGCCGGCTCGCGCACTAACCACTTATGCGTAGCCGCGCCCCCGTCTCACTTCGGTTTCTTCCTGAGTTTCAAACTGATGCCGGACCCGGAAGCCAGGTCTTCAATGACCGACCTCAGGATTTTCGCCTTCGCTTTTATGTCGGAGGGGTCACTCCTGCTCTCGGAGATCGCCGCTTCGGCCCCGCTTACAGCCTCTTTCATCAAATCAAGGGGCATCAACGCGGTAGCGATGCAGTAGAAACCCCTCGACCTTCCGTCATTGTAGTTGGCGAGAACGCTCTCAAGGAGTGCCCTTTTTTGTGTCTGCTCCTGCAACCACTTCCCCAGGCCGACTTCCCTTATCCTTTCAAGATTTGGACGGCAGACGGCGTGACTGACAAAACTATCCCACTCGAAAAACCCCTCGTACTTGTCGCACGGGAAATCCCCACACTCCGCGCACGTCGTCAGTCCCTTTTTCTTGACGCAGCAGTTGTAGAGCTTGCAGGAAATCGTGAGCGAAAGTACCTTGCAGCCGGGTGACCTGCTCTTTGCCGTTGACTGGTATCTGGGGCACAA
>JAUYEE010000024.1 GCA_030691545.1 bacterium
GATTTCGGAAGCTGTTGTCCTCATTGTTCTTCAGCACATTGAGGAAGGCTGCCAGGTTTTCACCCCGTGTGCCCACACTCCTGATGTAGGCGATCGGTACGTCCTCTCGCATTAGGTTTCTTGGCTCCAAGTAATACATTCGCCAGTTCTCCAGTTCCATGCGGAGGGCTGCAACATGCGGGTAATAAGGCTCGTAAGGGGCTGTTGAGACGATCGTGTGCTCCAAACCAACGTCGTGGTAGGTCGGGTGAGCCTGCCGCTCCATCCTCAAGTGAATTCGGTCGGTGCCGTCCTTGCTCATGCGCTCGATGAAGGGATTCCTTTTCTTTTCTTCGTCGTTGCGCTTGATTGCGGCGAGTCTTTCGTCCACAATCTTGACGTACCCTGTCTGCGGGGAAGCCTCCAGAACGACGCGGTAGCGGAGAACTTTCTCACCGACGAGTTCTTTCCCCTTGTCGTCGCCGCCCTGGCGGTCGCCTTCTCTTTTCTTCCGGACAATATCCCCGACGCGCTGTCGTACCCACTCCGATAACTCTACGTCAACCTCCAAGCTGAGCGTCAAGCTCGGCTTTTTCAATAACTCCTCGTATCCCGCATCGCTGTAAAAGAAGCTTTCGAGAGGTAACCCCCTATGCCCTCGAAAGGCTTCCTCGATGCTCCTGCAGGAGACGAGCTGGGACAGGAGATAAATCGCGTCGAGGAGATTGCTCTTGCCGGAGGCGTTCGGACCGAGAATCACCGACAGGGGTGCGAGTTCGACCTCGAACTTCCTGAACGATTTGTAGCCGTCAATTCGAATTCGGCGGATCATGAGCAATCCTCCTGGGGCGGTGAGCGATCATTTGCTACGTGCAGCCGAACGAATGTATCGCGGACGCGGTTCAAAATCAATACCCATTCAGAATGCGGCCCCCTTCAGGCGAGGCGGTAGAGGATTTCGCCGGCGTCGGGGACGCAGAGGATGCTTTCGTCCTCGCGGGTTTCCCATTCGTGGGGATCAATGGTTCTCGGGTCGCGGTAGCCGAGGTTGATTTTGCGGCACCGCTCTTCGGGGATGCCCGTTGCCAGAATGACATTGATCCTCGGTCTCTCCACGCCACCCTTGTACGTGCCGATTCCCTTGACATGCGACGAATGCGCCAGAACCGCCCGCGGAATGTGCGAGAACTTGTCCATCTGCTTGAGGAAGTAGTCGCGCGTGTGGTAGCCGATTTCGTCGAGAAACCTGCCGTGCGTGTAGGAGACTTCCGTGATATGCGGAGCGTAGATAATCAGCTCGCCACCATCGGCGACAACCGGTTCGAGCTTGTACATACATTTCCCGCCGACCCAGAGGTCATCGTACATCTCGGGCGCCATGGAAAGCACTTTTCCGAAGGGCTTCTTGACGTAAACGATGTGAATCTTTGACGAGAGGTCTGCGGCGGCGGAAAACGCTTCCTCCGGTGCGCCGATGAACAATCCGTGCAATCCCTTTTCGGAGACGACGAGGCTCAGGCACAGACGCGGCACAGGAATCATGGAGGCGGCATGGTCAATGACTCTTCGGATCGGCGTGTCCTTCGTGCCGATGACGACCGGATTTGTGATGACGGCGCCGAGCCAATGCGTGAAGTTGAGAACGTCCGGGCCGGAGATGCCCGGAAAGAAATATTTGTTCCCGCCGGAGAAGCCAACCACCTCGTGAGGGAAAACCGGCCCGACAATCATAAGTTGGTCGTAATCGAAAATCCGCTTGTTGATGGTGACGGCGACTTCCTCTCGCATGAGGTTGTTGGAGAGCGAAGCAATCTCATCGGCGCCGATTGTCCCGATCTGCTCAAGAGTGTCCGGATCGTCCCATGTATGATTGAAGATGGCGACACGCGGATAGCGGGCCTTCCGCTCTGTGGCGGACATCCCGACGAGCTTGTCTATCGCGTCATCACTCATGGCGTGATGGGTGCCGAGGGCGATGATGAAGTCAAGCTGCTTGACTGTTGGGACAAGCTGCTCGCACAGAAGGCGGAAGAACAAGGGCACGGGCGCCGTGCGAGTTGCGTCCGGAAGAAGGACGAGCACTCGTTTTCCGGCCAGACCGAGCTTTGCGAACGCTCGCTGGCAGACCTCGCGGACTTCCTTATCGGTCAGAACTCTATCTTCGTATCCAGCACTGGCTACCATTCTTTCCTCCTATCCGACAACTCGCCGCGAAGGGCGTCCGGTTCCTTCACACGAAAGCCCAGTCCGGCAAGGGTTCTGGCGGGCTCTCTCGTTTCCCCTGAGCGGGGCAAGACCACCTCTGTGTTTTGAAATTCCCGGCGGACTGGGTATTCCTTCCGCAGGCGGTCAAAGAAGGGGCCGCGTTGCTGCGGTGGAAGAGAGCGGATTTCTCGCAATGCCGCGTCGTCTCGCTCAACGTCATAGACCGACCGGACTGCCTCGGCGAAAGTATTCTCGTCGTCGGGCGGGTCCTGAATTTCAATCCGCGGAGTTTCCGGGTCCGGGAGAAAGGACCGAACGTCCAGCGTCTGCTCGGCGCCGAGGAATTGACAGGCTGCCTCGTACAACATCGCCGTGGCATTCACTTTTCCGTCGAGGGAATAGCCCGCGATATGCGAGGTGCCGATGTCCACGCGGTCTAAGAGATTGAGATCAATATTCGGCTCATTTTCCCATACATCGAGGATGGCCCCGGCAATCCCGCCGGAATTGAGAGCGGAGAGAAGGGCCTCACCATCCACAACCGCGCCTCTGGACGTGTTAATCAGAATGCAGTCGGGGCGGAGCTCGCGCAAGAAAGGCTCGTCAACGAGGTGATAGGTTGCATCAGTGCCTTCCTGCGTGAGCGGGACATGGAGCGTCAGGACGTCCGCGCCGAAAAGCTCCTGGAGGGGGCGGTACTTCGCCTCGCCGGTCTGCCTTTGAAGCGGCGGATCGTTCAGCAGGACTCTCATGCCCAGGGCTTCCGCCTTTTTTGCGAGGCGGCTTCCGCAGTTGCCAACGCCGATGACTCCGATAGTCCTTCCTTTAAGCAGACGGCTCTTTCTTCGCGCGAGGGTCAGCAACGCCGCTATGACATACTCCGCAACCGAGTTCGCGTTCGACCCCGGGGCACTCGCGAACGCAATCCCCCGCGACCGAAGGTATTCTTCGTCAATATGATCCGTCCCGATCGTCGCCGTGCCGACGAAAACGATACGGCTATTCTCCAAGAGCGGAGCGTTCACCTCCGTTATCGAGCGAACCAGAAGGAGGTCCACGTCGCGCACAGAAGCGGCATTAATGCCGCGTCCGGGGAGGGTACTTACCTCGCCGAGCGTCTCGAATGTCTCGTGGGCGTAAGGGATATTCTCATCAGCCAGGATTATCATGGCCATCACTTTGCAGGCTGTTTTTGTCAAACTGTACGGTATCCTGAACCTCCCCGCAACTCCAAATCGCGGACGCCGCGCGCATGGTTGGCTCTCGGGGGATCCGAGTGCGCCTGGAAGCCGCGGGGTCCGTCAACCCAGGGGACCGTTTGTTTTTTGCTTGCATTCGTGAGGCGTTATACTGTATAAAACGGGGCGATGGGGAGGCAGGTGGCAGCGATGAAGCGAGGGTTTCTTCGATTCGGCTTTCACCAAGAGTCCCTGTCTGTTGTTCGCCCTCGATGAGCGGGCGTAGCTCAATGGTAGAGCCCCAGCCTTCCAAGCTGGCCATGTGAGTTCGATTCTCATCGCCCGCTCCAGTGTGATTGTACCGCGGGTGAGAGGTCTCAGACTATTTTCGCACGGCGCGAAAAAGCGTGTTGGGCCACCGATAAATGCTTGACCTCGCCCGCGTTGAAAAGGTATAAGTAACGGAAAATCCGCCGATAGGAGACGGTTTGAGTGGTGTGAGTGCGTCGTAATGGCGGCGGATGGAATGAACCGATGACAAGAATGTAAGGAGGACACGAAAGCTTGCCCGACGTGACAATTAAATCTCTCCTCGAGGCGGGTGTCCATTTTGGACATCGAACCAGGAGATGGAATCCCAAAATGAGGCGGTTTATCTTCGAGGAGCGAGATGGGATTCACATCCTGGACCTTCAACAGACCATCAGCCAGTTGATCAAGGCAGGCCAGGCCCTGAAAAAGACCGTTTTGGAGGGCGGGTCTGTTCTTTTCGTGGGGACCAAGAGGCAGGCGAAAGAGACCATCTATCTCGCTTCGACCCGCTGTGGGATGTTCTATATGAACGAGCGCTGGCTCGGGGGAACCCTCACGAACAATCGAACCATCCGAAAGTCCATCGGGCGGCTCAAAGAGCTCGAGGACATGTCCCGAAACGGCACCTTCGAGATACTCCCCAAAAAAGAGGTCGCTCACCTCCTCCGGGAAAAGGCGAAGCTCCACAAATTCCTCGACGGCATCAAGGAGATGGATGGGCTGCCCGCGGCGCTGTTCGTGGTGGACACGCGCCGCGAGAAGATCGCTGTCTCGGAAGCACAAAAGATCGGCATCCCCGTTGTGGCGATGGTGGATTCCACCGCGGACCCCGACGTCATTGACTACCCGATTCCCTCGAACGATGACGCGATAAAGTCCATTTCCTTGATCACCAACTTCATGGCCGACTGCGTGGCGGAGGCCCAGCACGAACTTTACAAGTCCCAGCCGGAGGCAGTCCTGACGAAAGCGACGGCGCCTTCCCCCGGGGAAGGCGGGCCAGTTGCCCCGGAAGAGGCCCGCGGAACAGGGCAACCGGGAGATGACGTTTCCGGCGCAAAAGGAACCCCCAGCGGCCGGCTGGCGCCTCAGGAACGGAAACCCGCCGAATTGCCGCACTCCGGGAAGCGCTCGGAATCTCGAGGGGAATCCAGCCCGGATTCCGAGAAAGCGGCAAAAGCGGAACGGCCGTAGCCCGGGGCCGAGCGGCAAGCGAGAACTGACACGAAAGGCGACTGAAAAGTATGGAGATTCCGGCGTCCCTGGTAAGAGAATTGAGAGAAAAGACGAATGCAGGAGTGATGGAATGCAAATCGGCTCTCCAGGAGTCGAAGGGCGATCTTGACGGGGCCATCCAGATACTGCGGAAGAGAGGATTGGCCCTTGCAGAGAAGAAAGCCCAGCGGAAGGTCCCGGAGGGAATCGTTGCGTCCTATATTCATCTGGGGGGCAAAATTGGCGTCCTGGTGGAGGTCAACTGCGAGACCGATTTCGTGGCTCGCAACGAGAGATTCAGAGCCTTCGTGAAAGACATCACCATGCACATCGCCGCGATGAACCCCCGCTACATCCGAAGAGAAGATGTTCCCCCGGAGGTCATCGAAGAGCAGAAGGGAAATTACGCCGCGGAGGTTGCCGACAAGCCTCCGCAGATCGTCGAGAAAATCGTGGAAGGAAGGCTGAATAAACACTTTTTCGCGGAAGTCTGCCTCCTGGACCAGCCCT
Organism: bacterium; assembly: GCA_030691545.1. Lineage (GTDB taxonomy): Bacteria > Auribacterota > JABMQX01 > JABMQX01 > JABMQX01 > JAUYEE01. The sequence continues at coordinate 5,400 of JAUYEE010000024.1, forward strand.
TTATCAAGGACCCGGAGGTCACCGTGGAACAATATCTCAAGCTGGCCATCGGCGAGCTCCGGGAGAACATCGTCATCCGCAGATTCGTCCGTTACAGCATGGGAGAGGATGCCTGAGCCTGTGAAGGAGAAGGGACACGGCGAGCAGCCCTGCTATCGAAGAATCCTCCTGAAGCTCAGCGGTGAGGCTCTGAAAGGAGAGAGGGCTTACGGCATTGACCCGGACGTTTGCATCCGGATCGCGTCGGAAATCAAGGACATTCGGGGTCTGGGGGTGGAGGTCGCGGTTGTCGTCGGAGGGGGGAACATCTTTCGAGGCGTTTCGGCCGCGGCAAAAGGGATGGATCGGACGACCGCCGACTACGTGGGGATGCTCGCCACCGTGATGAACGGCATGGCCCTTCAGGAAGCCCTCGAGAAAACCGGAGTCCCCACCCGCGTGCACAGCGCCATTGAGATCAAGCAACTCGCGGAGCCATTCATCCTGCGAAGAGCCGTCAAGCAACTCCAGAACGGCATGGTCGTCATTTTCGTGGGGGGCACGGGAAACCCGTTCTTTTCCACGGACACCGCTGCGGTGTTGAGGGCGGTGGAAGTGAGCGCGGATGTTGTTCTGAAAGCGACGCGGGTGGATGGCGTGTATTCGGCGGACCCGGAAGTGGATGCGCAGGCGCAGAGATTCGATGAGTTGACATACCTGGATGTGATGGAGAAACGGTTGAAGGTGATGGACAGCACCGCCATCGCGCTGAGCATGGACAACAAGATTCCGATTGTGGTGTTCAACCTGACCGCAAGCGGGAACCTGCGAAAAGTGATCCTCGGTGAGAAAGTGGGAACCATCATCAGAGGTTGACACGATGCCACTCGACAAGTTGCTGCGAGAAAGCAAAGAGAAAATGGACAAAACGGCCGAATTCGTTCGAAACGAATTCGCCACGATCCGAACGGGTAAGGCCTCGGCGTCTCTCGTCGAGAACATCGCCGTGGACTACTACGGCACGAAAACGCGCATCCGGGAGCTGGCCAATATCTCCACCCCGGAGCCGCGGTTGGTGGTTATCCACCCGTGGGACCCGGGGGCCGTGGGGGCCGTTATCAAAGCTGTCGAACAGTCCGGCCTGGGCATCACGCCCATCAGCGACGGGAAGAACGTCCGAATCCCCATCCCCGAACTGAGCGAGGAACGAAGGAAGGACCTTATCAAAGTCGTCCGGAAAATGGCCGAAGACGGGCGGGTCTCCGTCCGCAACATCCGGCGAACCGCCAACGAAGAAATCAAGCGGATGCGCAAGGACGGGATTCTTCCGGAAGACGAGAGCTTCCGGGAAGAGAATGAGGTCCAGAAACTCACCGACGAGCATATCAAGAAGATTGACGAGCTTCTCGAGCACAAGGAAGCTGAAATCATGGAGGTTTAGTCTCCCGGTCGCGGACTCTTTGTCGTTACCGGAGGGCATTTCACGGCGTGCCTCCTCGTCGAAACTCCTCGCTCGCAAACATACGATTCTTGACCGAGGAGGATTTTTCCCATATCATAGGAATTCGGTGGGCCGGTAGCTCAGGCGGTAGAGCAATGGCCTTTTAAGCCATGGGTCGAAGGTTCGAGTCCTTCCCGGCTCACTCGAACATGCTCCCGCGGGTCCTTCCGCGGGCCGCGACGAGAGGGGGGTGTTCACCGCGACGAGGCGCCGCCAGATAGCCTGTTCCCGGCAGAGCGCCGAAAAAGGGCGGGGATGACGTAACGATATTCCTGGCGACCCCATCGTCTAGCCTGGTCCAGGACACCGGGTTTTCATCCCGGCAACACGGGTTCAAATCCCGTTGGGGTCGCTCCCCCAAGATTACCAACCGACAGCGCGCATTTTTGCGACGGGGTTGACTATGCGCGCCATCTCCCGCTTGGCATCTTCTCCGGGACAAAGCCCTGAAAGGGCGCAGGAATCCGATGCCCCTACAATAGAGGCGTACCGTTCTGCGAAAAAGGGCCTTGACAGGATCAGCGTCTTATGGTTTATTGATAAGAGACTGACTGGTCAGTCAGTTTTTGACAGGAGATGGAATTTTGACCCAGAAGCCAGGTAAAAGGGAGAAGCGCGCCGAGCACAACCGAAAAAAGCTGCTGAACGCGGCCATGGCGGTCTTTTCCCAGAAGGGCTTTCACAAGGCGACGATTGACGAGATTTGCCGGCGGGCAAACCTGGGCAAGGGCACCGTTTACCAGTACTTCGACAACAAGAAAGAGCTCTTCCTGGGGATTGTGGACTCTTTTGCCGCGGACCTTGGGAAAAGCGTGGAATCCGCAGTCGGCGCGATCACGGATGACCTGAAGCGGCTCGAGACGGCTATCACCGCGTACGTGCAATTCCACGCCGCCCATCGCAGCTTTTATCGTCTCCTGGTTCACGAGGAAAGCTCGTTCGCCAAAGAGATTCACCAGCGATTTCGGACCGAGTATTTCTCTCACTTGCGGATTCTCGAGGACATCCTTCGCGAGGGAATGAAGAACGCGAAAATGAAGAAGATGAATGTCCGGAGCGCCACGTTTGCCCTGGTGGGGATATGCAATTCGGTCATTTTCCGGTGGCTTCTGTCTGAAAGAAATTATTCTCTGAGAAATGAAATGCCTGTGATCCTGGAGATATTCCTGCGGGGGATTTGTATTCGCCCGAGTGGGAAGGAAGCGTGAAACGTGAGACACGATACGACGACAAGAGTGGCGTTGCTCGCGGCGGTTGCGGCCGCATTGTTCTCTTTGGCGGGAGCGCGCTGCGCGGGCGAGAGCGAGGCGCCCCTGTCTCTCTCGGTTCGGGATAGTGTGAGGATTGCCGTTCAGAACCATCCTCTGGTCGAGATTGCCAGGGAAGAGCAGCACGTGGCTCGCGGCAGGGTGACCGAGGCGAGGTCTCCGGCGTACCCGAATCTGAGCGTCTCAGGGACTTACACCTGGCTGGAACGTGTCCCCAGCGCCACCTTTGAAGGAAGCTCTTTCAGTCTCGGCGAGCAGGGGCAATACCTGACCAGCGTTCACCTGTCGCAAAGACTGTTCGAAGGCGGGCGCACCGCCGCCGGAATCCAGGCCGCCAAGTATTATCGGACACTCGCGGAGCAAAAGCTGCTGGCTACGGCCCAGGCGATCGCTTTCTCGGCGGAGAAAGCGTATTACGACGTCCTCCTGAACGAGGAATTCTATGCGGTGAGCCGCGACGCCCTCGAGCTGGCGGAAGGCCATCAATCCGACGTCCGCAAGAGGTTCGAGCAGGGCGTGGTTTCCGACTATGACCTTCTCCGGGCGACCATCGAGGTCTCGAACATGCGGGCGAAAATGATCCAGGCACGTAACGCCCTCAACTTAGCGAAGACGACGTTTTTGAAAGCTCTCGCTCTGCCGCTGACGACCGAATTCGCTCTCACGGATAAGCTCGGCTATGAGCCAGCGGCGGCGAAGATGGGCGAGAGCCTGTCTGTGTCGCTGCTCCAGAGGCCGGAAGTCAAGCAAGCCGACCTCCAGATTGCCATGCAGAAAGAGAACATCCGCGCCACGGCCGCGGACCTCTACCCGAACGTCTCCGCCGTTGGAACCTGGGAAGGGGGCAATGCCAGTCGGTTCGCGTTCGGCGGCACCGGCTGGGACCAGGGTTGGTACGCAGGCGTCATGGTCTCCTTTCCCCTCTTCGAGGGAATGAGGACCAAGGGCAGGTTAGTCCAGGAAAGGGCAAAGCTTCGCCAGTTTGAGTTCCAGAAACAGGACCTTCTTCAGACGGTGGAATTGGAAGTCGAGCAAGCCATTCTGAGCCTTGAGGACGCCACGGAGTTCGTCGAATCTCAGAAGGAAAACGTCCGGCAGGCAGAAGAGGGTCTGCGGCTGGCCAACGTGAGGTATGCCAACGATATGGCCACCGAACTCGACGTTCTCGACGCGAGGCTTGCCCTCACTCAGGCTCGCAACAACTATGCTCAGGCAGTTTATAACCATATGCTTGCCAGACTCTCTTTGAAGAAAGCGATGGGAGCCATCCCGCTCCCTTGAACAATGAGAGGACAAAAGAAGTGCGCAAGAAACAGAAAATCCTTGTCCTGATGATCGTTCTTGCTCTGGCGGCCGGCAGCGGCTACCGGGTGTATCGCCGCGTCACGGAAAAAAAGAAGAAACCCGTGTCATCAGACCCGGCGGTGATCGTGGTGAAAGCCGCTCCAGTGGAACTCGGCGCCATCCGGTGGGGGATAAGGCTTACGGGGGACGTCAACGCTTCGACCAGTGTCCAAGTCTTTCCTAAATGCCCCGGTCGCCTGATCGAGCCAGCTCAGAAGCACCTCGATAAAGTCCGCAAACTCTACGAAGACGGGGCAGTCTCCGAGGAACCTGTGGCGAAAATTGAGGAGGTGGATGAAGGAGACCTCGTCACAAAGGGACAAATCATCGCTGTCGTTGACCACGAAAACCCGGACGCCCAGGTGAACCAGGCTAAAGCCGCCTTGACCACTGCCCAAGCTCAGCTTGGGCAAGCGGATGTTGCCCTTACGCAGATAGAAAAGGACCTGGAGAGAACCCGCAACCTGGAAAAAGAAGGCGCCGCCTCAAAACAGGCTCTCGAGAAAATGGAGGCCGAACACAAAAGTCTCGTCGAGCAGAAAAACGTGGCCGATGCGAGAATCAAGCAAAGCGAGGCAGCCCTCGTCCAGGCACAGATTCAGTTGGCGGAATGCTTCATCACTGCTCCCATATCGGGCATCGTAGCTGAGAGATACCTCGAGACGGGCGATATGGCGATGGTGACCCGGCCCCTCTTCGCCATCGCCGACATTGACCGCGTCGAGATCACCGCCGACCTGCCGGAACGATACCTCACCGAGGTTCACCCGGGAGCCGACGTTTCGATGGAAGTGGATGCTTTTGCGGGGAGACTCTTTAAGGGCGCCATCGCCAAAATCAGCCCCACGTTAAACGTTGTGAATCGGACCGCGGAACTGGAGATTGCGGTCCCCAACCCAGACCATGCCCTCAAGCCCGGGATGTTTGCCCGAGTGACGTTGGTCTTTCTGGAGAAAAAGGAAGTCCCGGTTATTCCGGAGGCGGTTGTTCTGAGAGACGAGTCCGGCAGATACGTCTTCATCGTCGAGAAGGGCGCTGCTCACCGCCGGACAGTGGCGCTTGGCTTGGAAGAGGGGCCCATGGTCGAAGTCGTAGAAGGACTCCGGCCCGGAGAAATGCTCGTGACCGCAGGGCAACAGAAGTTGTCGGAAGGACAGTCCGTCCAGGTGCAGAAGTAAGGAGAAAGACAGGGTGGCTCGCTGCTTAGCTCGCAGGCAGCGAGGATGCGTTTCCCCCTCAAAGTTGGGAGTTTAGCTTGCCATGAACCTTCCTCGGTTTTGCGTTGAACGCCCCGTAACGACCCTCATGATTTTCTTCGGGGTCATTCTCATCGGCGTCATATCGCTCCTTCGCCTTCCTGTGGACATGTTTCCGGAGATGACCATCCCCTCCCTTAGCGTAATCACTCGGTATCCGGGCGCGAGTGCGGAGGACGTTGAGGCGCAGGTTACCGAGCAACTCGAAGACCGTTTGACGACGATCCCCGATCTCAAGCACATCCTGTCCACCTCGAAACAAGACCTCTCTGTGATCACCCTGAGCTTTGAATGGGGGACGGACCTCGACACGCGGGCGAACGCCGTGCGGGATGCCATCGGTTTTGCGGAAATCGTTCTGCCGGAGGACGCCGAAAAGCCCCTTGTTCTCAAATTCGATATCTCGAACTTCCCCGTCATGGGGTTCGGCGTTACCGCGACGGAAAGCTACCCTGACCTCAAGGAAATCGCCGAGGACGAGCTGGCGGACCCCCTGAAACGGATTCCGGGCGTGGGCTCCGTCATCATCCGAGGCGCGCCGCGTCGGCAGCTCAACATTGACCTCGACCGCCAGCTTCTGGCGACCCACAACATCACCCCCCAGGACGTTGTCCGGGCCATCTACAACGAGAACCAGACAAACCCCGCCGGCAATCTCAAAGTTGGCGTCAAGGATTACTCCATCCGTGTTCCGGGGGAGTTCAAACAGGTCGAGCCAATGAAGCGAATCGTCGTGTCCAACCAGGGAGGAAAGATTGTCCGTCTCGAAGACGTGACCTCCACGGTCGAGTACGCCTTCGCGGAAGAGAAAGAACCTCTCCGAATTGACGGTCAAAAGGGCCTGGTTCTCATGGTCCTGAGGCAGTCCGGCGCCAACACCGTCCAGGTCGCCCGGGCTGTTCACAAGAAGATAGAAGCCCTCGCCAAACGTTTGCCGGACGACGTAAAGGTCATCAGTGTCTGGGACAACTCCGAAGACATCGTTCGAATGCTCCGAGACCTTGCGAACACGCTATGGAAGGGGGGATTGCTGACCGTCCTGGTTGTTCTGTTCTTCCTGCGGCAGGCCCGTGCGACATTCATCATTGCCCTGTCCATCCCATTTTCTCTGATCCTGGCTCTCATTTTCACATACGTTTTCGGTTACACGATCAACATGATCTCCCTGTTTGGACTCGTCATCGCGGTCGGGATGGTCGTGGACAACTCCATCGTCATCCTGGAGAACATCTCGCGTCATCGGGAGGAAGGAGAGAGCAGGAGAGAGGGCGCGCTGTACGGCTCGAGCGAAGTTGCCCTGGCTGTGGCGGCATCCACATATACCACCGTCGTGATTTTCCTCCCTCTCATCTTTGTCAAAGGAGTGATAAAGATTCTGTTCACGCAGTTCGGGGTGGTGTTGTGCGTGACGATCCTTGGCTCCCTGTTCATCGCCGTTACTCTCACCCCGATGCTATCCTCAAAGATACTGCCAGGGGCGTGGGATGAGACTCGGTCCAAAGGGATTTTCCGAAAACTTTATCAATGGTCGGGGCGGCTTCTCGACCCTCTCTACGCGGCGTATGGTGGGACCCTTGCCTGGTCTTTGAATCATCGCAAGACCGTGATCATACTGGCGGTCGCCATTTTCGGGGGCAGCCTGAGCCTCATGTCATTCATCGGCAGCGAGTTCACCCCCGACCAGGACCAGGGCTTTGTCCAGGGAACAGTCCAGCTTCCGGTGGGAACAAGGGTCGAGGAAACTGACCGGATCATGGCCGAAGTCGAGGAGATCATGAAACGGGAAATCCCTCCGGAGGAATTGCTGGTCAGGTACATTCGCTGCGGCCAGAGCGAAGAGGGGATAGCGAGCGTCTTCGGCGATGAAGGTCCCCACATCGGCGAATTCGGGGTGAAGCTCGTTCCGAAGACCGAGCGCAAAGAGGGTTTCAAGGACATCGCCGAAAGGCTCCGTCGAAAAATCGCGCAGATCCCGGAGATTGACAAATATCGCGTTGAGACCTCGGATCCCATGGCAGGGCTGCTCCTCGGAGAGGAACGCCCCGTCACGGTCAACGTCTTCGGAAAAGATATGGATAGGACGGACGCATTCGCGGCTGAGGTCGAGGAAATTTTCCGGTCCGTTCGCGGAACGACCGACGTGGACATCTCTCGCGTCAAAGGGAATCCGGAACTCTGGATCGAGATTGACCGCGACAAAGCTTCCTCCATGGGGCTGAACGTCTCGTCTATTTCGGACACCGTTCGCGCCTCGTTCTACGGGCGCGAAGCATCCAAATACAGGATCGGAGGCAACGAGTACGATATTTTCGTTCGCCTCCACCAGAAGGATCGGCTGACTCCCGATGACATCCGGGAAATGGACATTCGCCTCCCGACCGGGGAGTCCACGCAATTGGCCAATCTTGCCACAATCGTCCCCCGCACCGGTCCCGTGGAGATCGAGCGAAAGGACCGCGACCGTATCGTTAACGTAGGCTCCGGCGTTGGCAATCGCTCCCTGGGCGAGATCGTGGCGGAAGTTGAGAAGAAGGTCCGCGGCCTGGAGAGGGTCCCCGGCGTGGAGTGGCAGATGGCAGGGCAGGCGGAAGAGCAAAAAGAATCCTTCTTCTGGCTCAGGATTGCGATTGTCATCGGCGCCATCTTGGTCTATATGGTCATGGCGTCGCAGTTCGAGTCTTTGCTCCATCCTTTCGTGGTCATGTTCTCGATCCCGTTCGCTTTCATCGGCGTCATCTGGGCTTTGTTCCTTGGAGGATTCAACCTGAGCATCGTCGTGTTCATAGGGGTGCTGCTGCTCATCGGCATCGTCGTCAACAACGCCATCGTGCTCGTTGACTACACGAACATCCTCCGAGCGAGGGGGCTTGGCATCAGAGAGGCCGCTTTCCAGGCAGGAAAGACCCGGGTGCGACCGGTCCTCATGACCGCCATCACCACGGCTGCCGGGCTTCTCCCGATGACCTTCGCCAAAGGGCAGGGCTCCGAGATGTGGAACCCGCTCGGCGCGACGATCCTCGGCGGACTTCTGGTTTCGACGTTAGTAACCCTGATCCTCGTCCCAACGCTCTACACGATTTTTGAGGCGAAAGCCCGTCCGCGGAGCAAATAAAGGCAACTGCACTATGAAGATGATCCTGATCGCCTACAATCAGGCCCTCGACGACGAGGTTCTGGCGGTGCTGAAGGGATGCGGCTTGGAGAACTACACCAAGTGGACCCAGGTTCTTGGAAAGGGGACTTCAAGCGGGCCGCACCTCGGCACGTCCGTCTGGCCGAAGGCGAACAATGTCGTGGCCGTGTCCGCCGACGACAGCGTTGTTGACCCTGTCCTCGAAGGGATAAGAAAGCTCCGAAGAGACCTCGGCCACCAGGGAGTCAAAGCCTTCGTCCTCCCGCTGGAAGCTGTGACCGACTGACTCGCCCGGTGGGGGCGGTTGTCTTCCCCGGGATCGGACTCTCTTGTCACCAGGAGTGCGCCTGAGAGCAAACCCGTCTGCCTCATGATCCTTTTCATTCGATTACCACCAGCATCCACAACCGCAGCTCGGGGATGGTTACGGATGCCGTGTCGCCGTCGGTTTCGATGCGTGCGTCCTCCCCATCGCCGTCATAAGATAGCAGCCGCGCCGAACCGCTCAGACCCTCCAGCATATTTTTGGGGAAGCTGACCCGAACGTCTTTCGCCGAGCGCATCCGATCGGCCTCGGCATCGTAATCGCGGTTGAGGACGTGGAGGACGATGGGCCCTGACTCGCCCTTCCGGCGGGCTGTGCAGAGCACATTTGCCGGCGTCTTGATCTCGCTGGCGTCTATCGGCTCGAAGCCGTCGAACCATTGGGCATTCTTGCGAATGAACTGGTAAACCGGCGCGAACGCCTCGATCGGCGCCTGATACCAGTGCGTTCCCAGTTCGTTGTTGAAGCACCACTGCCTCTGCGGGTGCGGGACCATGAACCACTGCCCGTGCGCGTACGTCAGCGCGATCCAGAATCGCACGAGTTCTTCGACATTCTTCGCCTTGATGTGAGACCAGTCCCAGCCAGAGGCGGTTGCCGCCATCGGTTTGCCGAGACTCCGAGCCATCTCAAAAGCTGCGATCGCATCATCCGGCTTCGCGGTCCCCTGTCTGGCGTTGAAGCTAACCTCGCACACGACGTGCGTGAGATACTTGACGACGACCACATGCCGCCTCTCCGGGAGACAGGCGTTCGCGCTCAAAAGGATAGGGTGCCCAGCGGCCTCCTCGCCCACCTTGTGCAGTTCGCGGACAAAGTCAGCCACCGCCTCGAGGTGATATTGCCGAAAGAGGTCAATCAGCGGAATCTTACTCTGGACTTTCATGTATTCGTCTCTGGTCTTCGCGACCTTCCGGATGACGTCGCGGTAATCGAAATTCTCCAGCTCCTTAACGCCCGTTTCGGCAAGTTGCTCGCGGGTAGCGTGTTTCTTCAGGTACTCCCGGAAGCCCGCCACGCAATAGTCGCACAGCCCGCCGCCAAACGCCGTCGCCGCCTGCGCCACGCCCAGGTGATCGTCTATGTGCAATCCATCGGCGCCCCCCGCCATTGCCTGGCGAACCTGTTGTCTCGAATGCTCGCGAAAAGCGGGATGATTCGTGCAGCCGAAATACGTTTTCATGTCTTTGTACGTGTGATCGAAGAGCCAGGAGACCTCGATCGGCTTGCCCTCGATGTCCCGCGCGACCGCTTCGCGCAGCTCCGCATTCTCGTACAGTGTCTTCGCCCCGGCTGTGAGACACCACATGGAACCCGTGCACCGGATGCCTAAGTCGTGGTGCATCTTGACACGCTCCTTCGAGTTCGCGCCTCCCCAGGCGACGAACGTTGCTCCGTAGGCTTTGTAAGCCGCTTCATCCGAAGCGTACATGAACACCACGTCCGAGTGCTTGAACACCGGCTCGGGCGAGCCCGCTTTGTCGCCAGCCTCGGCGACTGCCGCCGAATGGGCTATGGCCACAAGAATAGTCAGGATAAACATGACGGAAAACCTTTTCACCATTCTTCTCCTTTCAGTCGTTCTTCTCGTACGGAATGGGCGCATGTACGCGTGTGGAGGCGATCGTCGCCTTTGCCCGCAGCACAGAATCAGGCGGACCGCCGCAGCTTCCGTTTCAGCAAGTGACAGAAGTCATCTTCCGGGTTTTCTGTCATGGAGAGGCTCCTCCTGTCAAGCCGCGAGAAGCGGGCGACCTTCTGCTTGAAGGGAACACTGGTTTGTTGTCAGGGGGTGGTGCTCACGCTACCAGCAGAATTCCGCTCACAGCCGAAAGCGCCACAAGCAATGCCACGACGAGGCGGACGGTCTGCCTCGTGCCTTTGTGTGTTCGTGGTGAGCGCTCCTTCTGTTCCCGCGCCCGTCGTTTTCCTGGTCGTGAGTCCTCGATCGAACTGACGGACTTCGGAAATATTCAAAAAAGCCCTTGACTTTCGGCGGTGGTGGTGCGAAATATGGAGATGCACGGGCAAACCCTTCAAAACGTATCCAATACAGGAGGGTGGAATGAGGAAAAGGGTGAACTGCATCAAGTCAGGGGTCTGTCTTTCGATTTCTCTCACCGCAACTGCACTTCTCATTCTCCAACTCTCTGGGGGGGGGAGACTTACAGCGAGTACCTCGGATGAGCCAATGGGTGAAGCCGTCCCCTCTTCCCGCGTGATTGCGGAGCATCCGCCAGTTGAACTGCCTGAGTGGAGGGACGGTCACACGAGGGTGTGGATGAGCCTTCGAGAGGTGGAACTGACGGACGCCTCCGGCGAGACCGAAGTCCAGGAAATCCCCGGGTACATAGCCGAGAAGGCGAACAACCTGATGTATGAGGAGGGAGGCGAGTTTCGCGAATCTGTGGCGGAGTTCGAGGCCAGAGGGGGCGATTTCGCTGCGGACAGGAACTGCTTTCAATTGTACGTCGGGACCGATCTCTCCAAGCCCGTCAGGTGTTTTGCGGACGACGCTCTCCTTGAACTGAGGGCGCAACGACTTAGCATCAGGCAGGCCAACGAGGTATGGGTCCTATCCCAAACGGACAGGCAGGTCGCGGGCCAAATGGACGCTTCTGATTCTTCAACAGTGATCTTCCGGTCCGCGCTCGGGAACAATGACCTGGAATACAGGGTTTACAGGGACGGTTTCGAGCAGACGCTGATTCTCAATAGTCCCCCTGAGACGCCGGAGGGCTGCGATTTGGAAAGGGCCTTCCTGTGCATAGAAACCGAGGTTTCCCTGGACTCGTACCTACGTCAGACTGGCGCCACAGTGAAAGTGGGTGACGAGGAAGTTTATGTTTCCCCGGCGACTTTCTCCACTGCGCCTGCCGCGCGCGAGGCGATATCTCTGGTGTCCACATGCGAGAATCCTGACGGCAAACTAATCGAGCTTGCGGTTCACACCTTTGGCGAATCTCGCGTCTTCGAAAGCCCTTTTGGAGGGGCGCCCCGCAAGGAGACTTTGGCCGAGAAAATCCTCTACCGTTCGTCGCAAGACGGCAAAGTTTATCTGCTGGAGAGGGTTCCCCTCGCCTTCTTCGTTGGCGCCCGTTATCCCGTCGTATGGGACTATGTGGACAGGGTTGTTCCGAAAGCAGGGTCCATAAGTGCTGACCAAATCTGGGACCCTCGTTTCACTTACTGGGTGACTGGTCCGCTGACCGTGCAGGCAAAGCTTACGATCCTCCCCGGGACAACGGTCAAGATCAAGCCGAAAGAGGGGGCGAATGAACCCGGGATTACCGCCTCGGGGCCGTCGGGGCAGATAGTCGCGAGGGGCGAGCCGTGGTTCTGGATCACCTTCACGAAGGAATCCGATTCTAACTGCGGGGAACCCATCACCTACCCTCCGCCTATCCCTGGCCCCTACCTCTACGCGATACGCCTTCTCTTCAATAGCTCGCGTCAATCGGAGGTGTCGTTCTGCAAGTTCGGTTACGGCGGCAAAGGGTTCTGGAGCGAGGTGGATGCCCTTGCGAACCCGATCAGAAACAACATCTTCTACTCCTGCGGGGCAGGCGTGTACCTGTGGAACTCTCACGACGCGTCCATACGGAATAACCTCTTCGCCTCCTGCGGCAGAGCCATCTATCCCGATGGGACTTCGGGGTATGGCAAGGTGGTCATTGCGAACAATACGGTTGACTACTCGAGCTACGGTGTCTTTCTGCACATCCCCGACGGCTCGGCTGACGTCTTTGACAATGTTCTGACCCAGAACGGCATCGGAGTCTATCTGGAGACAGGCGCCGCCTGGGTTGACTACAACTGCTATTATGGGAACACAGTCAACACCCAGGGGGTCAACGATGGAGGCCACTCCATAGACGACTACGACATGACGGGGAGTCCCTACGACAATAGTGTCGCGGAGGTCGGAGTCTATTACCTTAACGATAACCAGAACCAGGGGGCTCTTCTGAGGGACGCTGGCTTTGAGTCTGTGTCAGAGGCAGGTCTATCCGCCGACGCCGGCACGCTCAATGCCGGCGAGGTCGAACTTTGGGCTGCCGCGTTCACAGTCAATGCCCCCCAATATGCTCTAACCTCGATAACGACCAGCACGACATGGGACCCAGTAGAGGGCGATAAAGGCGCAGTGGACCTTGGTTACCACCACAACAGGGTTGATTATCTCCTGTCCTCGTCCTCGGCCACATACGTTACGGGCACCAATGCACAACTCACACTGAGTCCGGGCCTCGTTCTGGCCACAGGGACTTCAAGCAGCTCCCGGCTCCACGTCCAGAATAGCGGAAAGCTTATCTGCGCCGGGGACCCGACCAACGCCACCTACAACGTCATCACCCGGAAGAAGGCTCTATCAATGCATATTGAAAGCCCGAGGTTTGGTGACCAGCAGGGTGAGTTGGTCATCTCCAGCTCGGCGTCGGATGCTTGCCAGCTCAAGTTCACGAAGTTCCGCTGGCTGTACCAGGTGGTGACTTACAGGAGGCTGAGCGCAAACATTGACGGGAACCAGTTCCTTCTCTCCCCGGTGGGCGCCTCGGCTGCCAGGCAAAACAGCACCTTCCTGAGTAACCTCTTCTGGGGAAACACAAAGGGCCTTTATTTCACCGACACCACAAGATCCGGGGACCAGAACAACAGCAGCGCCTACAACAATACCTTCGACTGTAACGAGTACGGATTCTTCGTTTACACAAGGAACAGTCAGTCCACCCTCATTACAGCAAAAGACTCCCTGTTCACGAACAACGGCTACGGCATCTACGGCGACACGGGGGGCGGTTCCACGTTCACGCACCATTACAACGGGTACTACAACAATAATCCGCACATATGGATAAACGGGCAGTCAGTGGACCCGAACGGTGACTCGACGAATGTCGTCCTCGGCTCCTCCCCCTACTGCGGAGGCTGGCGAGACGCTAATGACCGCTGGTACGCACAGGACCCTTCCCTGCTGAAGAACAAGGGCTCGCGACTCGCAACCTCTGCGGGACTTGATGAACGGGCTACGGTGTGGAAAGACCCGCTTGAGAAGGACAGCGCCACTGTGGACATCGGCTACCATTACCCATGGGCAGACTTCGTCGTTCATCCGTACCTCCAGAACCTCCGCACCGACCGCATAACGGTCATGTGGTGGACAGCAGCGCCGTGCCTTGGGGCCGTCAAGTTCACGCCGGCGGGCGGGTCGGAAATTTGCGTCACCGACCCGGTCGCACAGAGGGTCCATGAAGTGACCCTCTGGAAGCTTGCGGCCGACACAACCCACAGCTATTACGTCGAATCGGGTCCGCAGCGGCGCCCCTCCCAAGACAAGGGCTCGCTGAGCCTCACTACCGCGCCGGAGACCCCTCCCGACAAGTTCCGCTTCGTGGTCTACGGCGACAACAGGGGCGGAGATGGCGATGCGAGCTACCAAACGGACCACCGCCCCGTGGTTTCCACTATGCTCACCTATAGCCACACTGAGCAAGACCCTGTGCGATTCGTGGTGCATGTCGCGGACTTCGCGTACAATGGCGGCCACAACTATGAGTGGAATCCCCAGTTCTTCGGCCCAGCTCAGATGACCTCGACTGAGTACAGCCAGCCGCACACCGCTGCTCCGGCCAGCTCCCTCATCGGCAGAGTCGCGATATTCCCTTCCCTCGGCAACCACGAATACAACCTCGATGATCAGGCAGACAATTACAGGCGGTACTTCAGCCTGCCGAATAACGAGCGATGGTATTCCTTCAATTTCGCCAACTGCCACTTCGTGATTCTCGACGTCGAGAACTCGGAATGGTACGACGACCCGACGGACCCGCAGCGGGTCTGGCTCGACGCTGACCTGAACGCGGCCCAGAACGATGCCGAGATTGACTGGGTCTTTATCGCTTTCCACAAGCCGCCCTACTCCTACGGGGGTCCGCACCACCCCGGCGAAACGGCGGTGAGAAACTATCTGATCCCCGAGTTTGAGCAGCGCTCCAAAGTGGTGGCTGTCTTCAGCGGCCACAGCCACTATTACCAAAGGCTTCTCAAGGATGACGTCCCCCAGCTAATTGACTATGTGGTCACCGGCGGGGGCGGAGCAGACCCGCATACTCCCAACGGTTCCGGGGAACTCTACTGGCAAGCAGAAGGGGCGTTTTACCACTGGTGTCAGATAGACGTTGACAATGTCCAAGGCACCGTGACCCTGAGGGCTCGCAAAAAAGGCAAAGGAGAGCTCATCGAGGACCCCTATCAGCTCTACCCCACACCGTGAAAGGAGGATGTTCCATGCTTCGCCGAAGGTTGATCCGTGTCGCAATCGGAATTGCCGCGCCCGGCCTTTTTTTCCCGACCCATTCTGTCGCAGCCCTCATCAACGTCCCTGCTGGGACGAGCGTTCAAGCGGCCATCGATGTCGCGCGCGCGGGCGATACAGTGGCCTTGTGTCCCGGCCTGTACGTGGAGAACGTCTACATGAGGCCAAGCGTCGCGCTTTTGGGTCCGGGACCTGACAAAACGACGATAAGCGCACTGCGGTTCGGCCCCGTCGTGGTCGCGTCCCAAGGCACCCGAATCGCTGGCCTGACGATAGCCGACGGGGAAACAGGACTCTATGTTTCCTACGACCAGGGTCCGAACGTCGAGAACTGCGCATTCGCCGGGAACGGCACAGGCCTGGTGCTTAACACGTGCCAGGACGCCAAGATCCGTCGCTGCACTTTCACCGGAAATTGGAGGGGCGTGAGTGTCGACGCCTCGGACGGGGAGATCGACCAATGCGATCTACACGGCAACTTCTTCGGGCTGGGGTCCTTCACAGGGGCAGCGCCGAGGATAACCCGATGCTGGATCGCATCCAATGTGGTCGGACTCGACACGTTCGACTCCGACCCCCTGGTCACCAACTCTACGTTCCGGGGGAACGGGACCGCTCTCCGTTCCGCTGCCCACTCAAACCCCCGGCTCCTCAACTGCACGCTGTGGCTCAACACTTACACGCTCAGGACGTGGGATGAGCATCCGACAGCTATAACCTTGTCCAACTCCATCATCTGGGACAGCGGCGGGCCTTCGGTGGATCTGCACTTCGGGCCCTTAGGGTCCGTGGCGATATCGTACAGCAACGTTGAGGGGGGCTGGCCCGGCGAGGGCAACATTGACCAGGACCCCCAATTCAGGGACCCCTTTTCCCTCGACTTTCGGCTGCAGCCCACCTCGCCCTGCATAGACGCAGGCGACAACAACGCCACAGGCTTGCCCGAGATGGACATTGCGGGGGTGCGCAGAATCATGTTCGGCGGAAAGAGCTTCACTGTTGATATGGGGGCGTACGAGTTCTACATCAACAAACTCGAGCCTGTGCCCGGCACAAATGAAGCCATCTTCACCTGGAGTTCCCTCGAGGACAGAACCTATTCCGTCTTCTACACGGACGACCTCTTCACCTGGCACACCGCCATCGCCGCATTCCCCTCCTCCGGCAACCAAACCACCTCCTGGCTCGACGACGGC
>JAUYEE010000046.1 GCA_030691545.1 bacterium
GCGGACTGGCATATTGCTACGGGGCAATTCGCAACTGCATCATCTGGGGGAACACGGGAACTTACTCCCCCCAGGTTCATGAGTCAAACACTCCATCGTTTAGCTGTATCGAGGAGTGGGAGGAGGGCGGGCCGGGAAATATCAACTTCACTCCGCAGTTCGTGGATGCCTTTTCCGGAAACTACCGGATTCTGGAAGATTCACCTTGCGTGGATGCGGGAGTGAATTTCTACTGGTTCGCCTGGCCCCAGCGAGACCTCGACGGCAACTGCCGACTCGCGGGGAGCCGAGTGGACATGGGATGTTATGAGTTCGGCTCATCCCCGGATTCCGATGGCGACCTGCTTGCAGACCTGCCGGAGTCGTGCCTCGGCCCCCTCTGCCCCAACCCGAGCCTACCGGACTCGGACGGAGATGGTCTCCGCGACGGCCTCGAAGTTCTGCGCGGGACTGAGCCAATGGTCCCCAACCTTCCCGGGACCGTTCAGGTGCCTTCCGACATGGACAGCATCCAGAAGGCTCTTTGTTTAGCGGTGCCGGGTGACGAGATTGTCGTCGCGCTCGGCGCCTATGTAGGCAACATCCAGTTCTGTGGTACGGATGTCGTTCTTCGCAGCACAGAACCGGCGGACCCCGACGTCGTCGCCGCGACGATTTTGGCCGGGGGAGGAGCGGGGACGGTCGTCTCGTTTGTTGGATGCGAAACAGCGGATTGTGCTCTCGCCGGATTCACTATCCGCAACGGACACGCAGACCACGGAGCCGGAATCCGCGGGGGGAGCGGCGAGCGGCGCACCCTCGCCACCATCCGCAACAACGTCATCACCGCCAATTCCGCGCTGGCAACCGGCGCCGGTGTAGCGTGGTGCGACGGGCTGATCGAGAACAACACCATTTCGCACAATAACGCCGGAGAGCGTGGAGGCGGGCTCACGCACTGTCAGGGCACCATCCGCTCCAACACCATCATCGGCAACGGGGTGAACTGGGCAGGCGCCGGACTGTTTGAATGCAGTGGGACAATTGAGGGAAACATCGTCGCGGGCGGCTTCGGAACGGGTTTGGCCGATTGCGACGGGACAATCCGGGACAATGTCGTTACCGACCATCTGTATGGGGCGGGGATGTTCAACTGTGACGGAAAAATCACGAACAACATCATCGCCGGAAATGTTCGCGGAAGCGGGCTTGAAGAGTGCGATGGGATGGTTCTGAACAACCTGATTGTCGGGAACCAAGGCCCCAACCGGGGCGGCGGCCTGGCGATGTGCAACGGGATAATTCAAAACAACACCGTGGTTTTCAATTCGGCGCAGTACACCGGCGGCGGGCTATATGAGTGCCTCGGCAGCATTTCAAATTGCATCCTTTGGGGGAACCGCGCTGGCAACTTCAATCAGATTGCCTTCTCCAGTGTGCCGACGTACTCCTGCATTCAAGACTGGAGCGGGGGCGGCGAGGGCAATACAGCGAGTGACCCGCTTTTCGCAGCAGCCAGCGGGGGTGGTGGGAAGTGGACGGCGCCGCCCTTGTTTGACTCAGAGACCTTTCAGACGACGCTGGTGGACGATGCCGCCGCCTATCAGCCAGGCGCCCTCGCGGGACTTCTTCTCGATCCGAGCCCTCTTCTACTGCGGCAGTTCGTCATCGCCTCCAACTCCGAGACAACCATCACCGTTTGGGGGAACGCTTGGGAGGCCACTCATGTAGGCCACGTTTATATGATTCGCGATTACCGGCTGTTAGCGGGCTCCCCATGCCTTGACGCTGGCAGGAATGACGTCTGGATGTGGGAGGCAAACGACCTTGACGGCAACGCGCGGATTTTCCCCGCAGTCTCGTCGTGGAATGCGGACATAGGGGCATACGAGCAGGTCTCCGCTACCTTTCAGGCTCACATACGTGGGGACCTCGGCGGCATCCAGCTCGTCTGGACGAGCCAACCGGGAACATCCTACGGGATCTGGTCTTGCGCTGACCTCTTGAGCGGAGACTGGGTCGAGGAGGCCACCGTCGTTTGTGACGGGGCCATAAGCCACTGGAGCGATCCCGGCAGCGGTCTGATACAGAAGTTTTATCGAATTATCGCAAAATAACCCTGTGGTAGGTTTCATTACGCAGGAACCTGCGGGTACCCGGGGCCCGCTTTGCCGTGGGCGACGCAGGGCCCCGGTCAAGAACCTCGCGTTAGTGCGGCCAGGGGTATGGCCGTATTTCAGGGGTTCTACTGCGCCGCTCCAGGGGGGAATAGCCTCATCCGAGCCTGAAATCAAAGCGCTCCTTTCTGCGACAGAAACACAGCCGCACCGACCGAAATCCTTGACTTGCACCCGCCGCTGGCCCATAAGATTGAGTGGGGCGAATACGATAATCGGGAACCGGCGGGTCTGGGCGGCAGGGTTCCGAGGGCCAGGCGACCATCAGGCCGCTGATAATTCAGGTACGGCAGGAAGGGCTTGTTTTGAAGTGAAGCCATCTCAAGAGCATCTTCGGATCGCATTGATACACGACTACCAGCCCAACCTGGGTGGCACGACCGAGGTCGTTATCCGCATGGCGAGAGCCCTCAGGAAAACAGGACACCTATGCAAGCTCATCACTCATCCCGAGTCGTGGGTTCTCGAACACGACAAACACAACATCGAGCTGATTTATGCCCCGAAGTTCAAAATCACCTTCATGGAGTACATCTCCCACCATTCTGTGAAGGTGGGGAAAATCGTTTCGCTGTACGAGAACGGGAGCATAGACCTCTGCCACGCCCATTACGCCCTGCCCTACGGACTGACCGCTTATCTTGCGAAGCAGACCTGCGGCATTCCCTACGTCCTGACGCTGCACGGGACAGACGTACACCGCCTCGCCTCGGTTCGAACGTTGAAGCCGGTTATGAGATTGTGCCTGGAGAACGCCGATGCAGTCACTACGGTATGCAAGTACCTTAAAGCCC
>JAUYEE010000303.1 GCA_030691545.1 bacterium
CAGCGACACGGCGCCGTAGATGAGGCGAGGGTTCACGTCCCTGTCAACCGCTCCCTCCATCCACTCCTCGCTTGTCCCCGAGTCTATGCATGGCGAACCGGGGTCAAGACGGTAGTTGTTGTCATGCGCATTGACGAACATGGGGTCCAGAGAGATGTTCCCATCCCCTTCACTGGTCCAGCTCTGAATGCAGCAGTGAACAGGCGAGCAGGCACCTCCGACCTGGTCTCCCTCCAGACCACGGTTTTCCCAGACGATGCAATTGACAATGGAACCGTTGCAGTCGTAAAGGCCCCCACCGAACCGTTCGGCCGTGTTGTCGTAGATAGTGTTGTTGCGAATGGCGCCGCCGCAAAAGGCAACGCCCCCTCCGTCCCTCGCACGGTTTGCAAGGATCAAGTTGTTCTGGACGACGCCATCGCAAAAGGCCAATCCTCCGCCGCACTCCTCAGCCGAATTCTGACAAATCGTATTGCCCTGGATGAGTCCGTCGCAGAAAGCCAGTCCTCCTCCCTGAACCGCCGAGTTGCCGGAGATAATGTTGTATCCGATGGCGGCGCGGGTGCGATTGTCTCTGGTCCCTCCGCAGATTCCGCCGCCAGCCAGGGCATCGCCATTGCGAATGGTGAACCCCATCAATACGCAGCCCTCGCTTTCCGCCCCCCCGAAAGTCACAGCGGGCCCGTTCTGCCCACCGTCAATGATTGTGATCGAGACGATGGTCGGGTCCAGCGGACTCGCGCTGCGCAGAATCACGTTGAGGCCGTCAAAACGGACATTCTCCCGGTACAAACGCGGATGAACCACGATCTCCGCCCCGCCGACGGCTTCGTCGAGTGCGGCTTGGATGCTATCGTAGGTTGTGCCTCTGGATAGATTCTCGACGCGAGGCTGCAACGGTTCCAGTGGACTCCAGCCGTAATAGTATTCAATCTTGTTTGGGATGCCGTCCTCGTCCACATCTTCATCGCCATCGCTCTGGAGTCCCCCCAACCATCTCAGCTCCCAATCGTCTGGCAAGAGGTCAAAATCCGTGTCCAGGCAACGCGAGGTTGCCTCCGGCGTGTTGCCATAGGCGCCCATGTTGATTCTTCCGCCGTTGGGCTGCGGCTCGTTAGAGAAATCAGATGAAGGATCGCCTGCGTCAATGCACGGCGACCAACTGAGCAGGTGAAAGTCCCCACCCTCAGCATCCGCAAAGGATGGATAAGCCCATATGTTCCCCTGGCCCCCCTTGTCCCAGCCCTCGATGCAGCAGTAAGTCGGGAAAGAGTGGTAGCTGATCTGTCGTTCGCTATTCCCCCACACAATGCAATTGCGAACCGTGCCTTTGCAGGAGTCTATCCCGGTCTTATTGTGCAAGATGGTGTTATTCTCAATAACCCCGTGGCAGGCATAAAGCCCGTCGTCGGTGTTTCCACAAATGACATTGTTGCGCACCGTCCCACTACACGAGACAAGTCCCGGACCAGAATTGGCAGAGATAGTGTTGCCCTGAATGGTCCCGTTGCAGTTCCATATCATCCCGCCCCCGGAGTTGCCGGAGATGATATTCCTCTCGATAGTTCCTTTGCAGGACGCGACGGCGGCGCCGGCGGTGGCGGAGTTGGAGGTGAAAACGTTGCCTCGGATGGTCGCCTTCGTCCCATCGCCGTACACTCCGCCGCCCGAAGGCGCGTTTCCTCTCTGAATCGTGAAGCCCCACAGAACGCACGTTTCGTCCTCTGCGCCATCGAAGGTCACCACGGCGCGAAGCCGTTGACCATCTATGATCGTGGAGGCGACGATTTCCGCGTTATCCGGGCGGGTGCTCCTCAAAATGATGTTCTTGCCCTGAAAATGGATGTTCTCATAATATGTCCCCGGCGCCACCACGACCGTCTCCGCGTCAGCCGCAGCGGCGATGCCCTCCCGAATCGTCTTGAACGCCTTTCTCCAGCTCGTCCCGTCGCCCGTCTGCGCCACAGAATCGTCAACGTACCACCCCGGCGCGGCAGTGGGGTCAGTTCCCGGCCTGTACTCCTCGAGATTCGACAGGCCGTCTTCATCCGGGTCGTCGTCTGGCCCCTGGGCAAGGTCTCCTATGAACTCGATTTCCCAATCGTCCGGTAAGCCATCGGCGTCGCTATCCGGTGAGGCGCAGGTTGCTTCGGGCGTGTTGCCATAAGCTCCCATGTTAATCCGTCCGCCGTTCGGCTCCGGCTCGTTCGAGAAATCGGATGCCGGATCGCCCGCATCTATGCAGGGAGAATAGCTCCTCAAGTGGTAATTCCCCGCTTGCGCATCAACAAAGTACGGGTGATAGGCAATGTTCCCCTGGCCGCCGCCTGCCCAACCCTCGATACAGGAGTAAGTTGGGTCCGCCGAATCGTGAATCTGGGAGCCATCTGGCGCCTTGTTCCCCCAGATGATGCAGTTGCGGATTATCCCGGGGCAGTTGGCCAGCCCGCCCGGCAGGCCGTAGCTGCCCTCGTTCCCCACGACCGTGTTGTTCTCGATGGTCCCCTTACAGTTCAAAACGCCTATTGCCGCGTTGCCGCTGATCACGTTGTTCCGGATTGTACCGTCGCAGAAGCTGAGCGCAGCGGCGAGGAAGTCGCAGGAATTGCCGGCGATCCTGTTTCCTTGGATGGTCCCGTCGCAATCATAAAGGGCGCCGGCATCTCCCCCAGCCGAGTTCGCTTCGATGATGTTGTTTTGAATCGCACCTGAGGAAGAAGCCACCCCGCCGCCCACCCCCTCAGCCCTGTTGCCTCGGATGATATTGTCCTCGATCGGGCCATTGCAGCGGCCCAGTCCGCCGCCATCGTGACCCGCCCTGTTGTCTTCGACGAGGTTGTTTTGTATTCTGCCGTGGCAGTAAGCCAATCCGCCGCCAAGGCTGCCGGTCACGTTGCGCGAAATGACGTTATCCCGGATGATGCCATCGCACCAATAAAGCCCTGCACCAGAGTTGTCGCAGACGACGTTGCCCTGGATCGTGGCATGGGTGTGGCTTTCGGCCGCGCCCCCGCAGATGCCGCCGCCAGAATAATAGGCCGCTCCGTTGCGGATGGTGAAACCAGAAAGGACGCAGGATTCGTTCTCCGTACCCGCAAATGTGACGACGGGACCATTCTGATTGCCATCTATGACGGTATCGGCGACGATGGCAGGGTCCTGAGGATCGAGGCTGCGCAGAATGACGTTCTTGCCGTCAAAGTGGATGTTCTCAACGTAGTGGCCAGGATAGACGACGAGTTCATCCCCCTCGTTCGAAGCGGAGAGAGCATCTTGAATCGTCTCATGCCAGCCTCCCCGGGTGACATTTCTGACCACCCTCTCAAACTTCTCGTCGGGATCCCACGCATAGTAGTATTCCGTGAGATTGGGGATGTTATCGGCATCCGGGTCGTCGTCGCCATTCTGCGCGAGGTTTCCGAACCACTCCGTCTCCCAATCGTCGGGGAGTCCGTCGCTGTCAGTATCCGGGGATTTCGAGGTTGCCTCCGAAGTGTTTCCGTAAGCGCCCAAATCAATGCGTCCGCCATTCGGAAGGGGTTCATTCGAGAAGGGGGAAGCCGGATCCCCTGCGTCAATACAGGGCGACCGTGGCTTCAGGTGGAAATCGCTATTTTCCTCATCCACAAAGTAAGGATTGTAGTTGATGTTCCCTTCGCCTCCGCCTGACCAATCCTCGATGCAGGAATACCTCGGCGTGTCGCAAAGGTAAAGCGGAGGTTCAGCGTAGTTGCCCCAGACGATGCAGTTGAGAACGGTTCCGTAGCACTGCGAGAGCGCGGCGCCGAGCTGAGCCGAGTTCCATACAATGGTGTTGTTCTGAAACTCTCCGTCGCAACCGAAGAATCCGCCTCCTTCCCCAAGAGCCGCGTTTCCCCAGATGACGTTGTTTGCGAACGTGCCGCTGCACCAGGCAAAGGCGCCGCCGTTTTCCGTGGCGGAGTTGTCGTTGATGCGGTTGAATCGGAAAACCCCCTCGCAGGCAGCCAGCCCGCCGCCCCCGATCGCCGCATTGACCGAGAGGACATTCTCCTCGAATGTGCCACTGCACCCATAAAACCCGCCGCCATCTCCCTCGGCTGTGTTTCCGGTGATGATGTTGCTTCGTATTGTTCCGCCGCAGTAGGCCAACCCTGCTCCCTCGAAAGCGCCGTTTCCGGAGATGGTGTTGTTCTCAATGACGCCGTCACAGCCGGAGACGCCTCCGCCGTGCCATTCCGCCGAGTTGTTGGCGATGATATTGTTGCGGATGGCGGCTCGAGTTCCCTCTCCGCGGATGCCGCCTCCGTAGAAAGCCTGGCCGTTCTGGAGTGTGAAGCCCGCCAGCGCGCACCGCTCATCTTCAGTGCCGTCGAACGCCACCACTGAACCCGCAAAGCCTCCGTCAATGACCGTGTTGGCGACTACCGCGGCGTCGAGGGGATCGCTGCTCTGGAGAATCAGGTTCTTCCCGCTCAGAAATATGTTTTCGACGTACACCCCCTGGCCGACGATTACCATGTCGCCGTGTGCGGCGGCGTCAACGCCCTCCTCGATGCTGCAAAAGGCTGTCTCCCAGGAGGTTCCGTCTCCCGAGCTCCCCGTGAAGGCATCCACATACCACGTCACCGCCGGATTCGCGGGATCGAGTCCCCGGAAATACTCGTCCACTGTGGCAATGCCATCAGCGTCCGGGTCGCCATCCGGGTTCTCAGCGAGATTCCCGAAGTGCTTCAACTCCCAGGCATCAGGCAGTCCATCACTGTCAAGGTCCGACGAGGCGCACGTCGCCTCAGGGGTATTCCCATAGGCCCCCATGTTGACCCGCCCGCCATCTGGCAGCGGTTCTTCGGAAAAGGGACAGCCTGGATCGCCAGCATCTATGCAGGGAGACCAACTGGTCAGGTGATAGTCGCCATGTGACGCGTCCACGAAGTACGGGTGGTACGTGAGATTCCCCGTGCCCCCGCCGGTCCATGAGCCGATACAGCAGTAATCCGGCACACTACAATCGCACAGTTGGCTGCCGCCTCCGTTGCCCCAGATGATGCAGTTTCGGATAACGCCGCGACAACTGTCCAGCCCTCCACCGAGGGAGGCAAAATTCCGGACTACGGTGTTAAGCTCGACCGTTCCGCCACACAAATGCAGTCCCCCGCCATTCTGTTCCGCGGAGTTGCCGACGATGACGTTGTTGCGGATGGTTCCGTTACACTGGTACAGCCCGCCCCCATGACGAGCAAGGTTTCCCACGATCCGGTTTTTCTCGACCAGGCCGTCACAGTAGGCAATGCCCCCTCCCTGGCCATCCGGCCACACGGCGGTCGCCCGGTTATCCGTGATGAGATTGCCGGAGATTGTGGCGTGTGTCGGTTGTTGCGCGGTGCCTCCGCAGATTCCCCCTCCGTTGTCGGCACTCCCATTGCGAATGGTGAAACCGGATAACACGCAGGTGTGGTCCTCTCCTCCCGAAAACTTCACGACGGGGCCAAACCGCCCCCCGTCAACAATTGTGTCGGCTACGGCATCCGGATTAGATGGCTGGCGGCTGCGTAAGACAATATTCTTGCCGTTGAAGCGGACGTTCGTCAGGTAGGTGCCTGCCGCGACAGTCACCGTGTCGCCAGCGGATGCCGCGTTGATTCCTTCCTGGATAGCCTTGAAAGCGGTCTGCCAGGATTTGCCATCGCCAGAGCGGGCAACTGAGGCATCAACGTACCATCCAGACGGATGTGCTCTGGTGGGAGCAAAGATGACCGATAGTGCTCCTGCAACGGCAATAACAATCCGAACACCCACTTGTGTCCCCTCCTACTGCAATAGGCACTCCGAAGCGCTTTCGGCCGATCTCTCCGACTCGAGAAACGATGAAAGCTGGATGCGGGAACGGGTCATCCCGTCCCCATGACAGGCAAAACCGATCGCCTGCTGGATTGTCCTCGGGGCTGTTTCCCACCTCGTGGCATTTCCCAGTTGTGGGATCCAACCCTCGACATTCCATTCAGCAGCGCATGACGGCGCGGGAGAATCGTACGTGACTAACCAAAGTGACGTGGGGGAGAAAAGATGGATGGAAGGCACCCTCGGCGCCTGGCGACCATAAAAGGGCACACACCTACCTCGCCAAACCTGTAGGGTCTGCATCCCCTGGCCATTCGGGTGAACGCCGTTCAGAAGCGCGCACACTCCACAGCGCCGGGTTTGACGCTCGTGCGCGAACGCGGGCAGGCTGTGCATTGCCATAACCCCTTCCTTCTCCGTCAGGGATGCCCGAGCCCCTTTCGCACCTGAGCGGTGAAAGGATAAAGCAGAAAGTATTTCCAGACTTACTTGTAATGTACCACGCATCGCGGTCTCGTGCAAGGGCCTCAATCTCGCCCCTCGGAATTCAGCCACCCTCCGACAACATTCGTCCAGGGACAACCTGTTGAGGCTTGCGTACCCAATGTGGTTGCTGAACCATGTTTGGCGCGAGGCCCAAGGGAAGCGCCGAGGTATTGGAGGCCCCCGGCGACGGGCGGGAGGCCTGCTCCGACAGGGGTATGGCGATCGAGAAGGGGCGCGCTTAATTGGGTGCTCGCCCTCTTCCGTGACCCGTTAACCTGAATTATTCATAAACACATACGGAGAAGTGTTAGTGGACGCATCTATAGCTTTTGTCGGAGACCGCGTTGGGAATCACGCGGGAATATGGGTCGTGGGGCTGGGTGGAGAGACACTGCCCCCTTACCCCAAATTCGTTTTCAGGCGGGTGGCACGCCAAGTCCCCCCGCTGGCGGGATTATCCGTCGGGAACGGCGTGGAGGCGTTTGCCTGCCCGGCCGAGGAGCGTTGCGACGCAGTGCGTGAGCAGAGTTTTGAGGGGATCAGAAAGCATATCCCGTTTATAAAATTGGGTTCGAGAAGCTGGCAGCCAATCACAAACAAAGGAACACGCAGCCTCAGAAGGTGAGTTCCTGAAGGTTGTGCTTGGCGAGCTTATCACGAAAAGTGGAGAGTCTCAGGCCAAGGGCACGGGCGGCGCGGGACTTGTTGCCGCCGCACGCTCTCATCGCCTCGAGGAGAAGTTTTCTTTCGACCCGGTTCATCGCGTCGTGAAAGGTCGAATCGCCTTTTTCTGCGGAGGCGAGAGAGACGAGCCGGATTTCCTCCGGGAGGTCGAACAGCGTAACGACTCCCTCGCCCTTTGTGTTCTTCAGCCGCTCCACGAGGTTTCTCAGCTCCCTGACATTTCCCGGCCAGGAGTAGCTGTTGAGAATATCCATAGCAATAGGGTCAATGCGGATTCTGCTGCTTGTCCCGTCCGGATTTTTCAGGAAATGTTCAAGGAGGAGAGGTATGTCGTCTTTCCTTTCGCGCAAGGGAGGGATGTAAATGGGCATGACGTTTAACCGGTAGAACAGGTCCTTGCGGAACAGCCCCTTTTCTGCCTGCTCCCTGAGATTCACTTTGGTCGCGGCAATGACTCGCACGTCCACCTTGATCGGAGTGGAGCTGCCGACGCGCTCGAACACCTGCTCCTCGATCGCGCGCAGAAGTTTGACCTGAAGCTCCGTGGTCGTATCGTCAATCTCGTCGAGGAATATGGTGCCTTTATCCGCGTACTCAAAGCGGCCAATCTTCTCCCTCGATGCGGAGGTAAAGGCGCCCTTTTCGTGTCCAAACAGCTCGCTCTCGATGATCTCTTTGGAAAGGGTCGCGCAACTGACCTTCACGAACGGGCCCTTACTGCGGCGGCTGTTGTGGTGGATGATGCAGGCGGCGATATCTTTGCCGGTCCCCGTCTCGCCGGTCAACAACACGGTGCTGTCCGAGGCAAGGCACTCGTCAATCTGATGGAAAACCTCGAGCATCGCCCTGCTGGCTCCGACCATCTGGCAACAGCCGTACCGGGCCGCCGGGGAGACCTGTTCCTGGGAAGAGGCGGCTCTCTTCGCGCGGATTCGGTTGAGAGCCGGGAGAAGCTCCTCCGTCGAGAAGGGTTTGGTCACATAGTCGTAGGCGCCCAGGGAGAGGGCTTTCATGGCGGTGTCCACGGTCCCGTAGGCGGTTATGAGGATGATCTCCATCTGCGGCCTTAATTCTTTGGCCCGAGCCATGAACTCTAACCCGTCTATCTCCGGCATTCGCAGGTCCGTGATTGCCACGTCAAAGGACTCCTGGGACAGCACCCTCAGCGCGGAAACTGGCGAGGCAAAAGCGGCCGTTTGATACCCGGCGTCCTTGAGGTCATCCTCAAGCGTGATCCGCTTTAGCTCTTCGTCCTCGACGATCAGAATTTTCACTCTCGACACTCCGAAACTGGGTTCAGCACGCCGCCCGTTACACCGTTTGGCAACCCCACATTTTACAACAAAGAACGTTTATGTGCCTCATAATCGTTCCCAGTCTCGTTTTCTTGAACGACCGTCTCGTAGCTGTGTAAAATGGCGGGCAAAGTGTGGCCATTAGAAACAAGAAGCCGGGCAATCAAAGCACCCAACGGGGATGGCGGATTAGTGTCTGGCCCTGTACCCTCACCCCTGCACGTGAGGAAGGCATGGCGGATTTTCTGCAAAGCGATTCAGCTCACCAGCTCTGCGTTGGACAGCCGGGAATTAGAAGCAGAACAAGGTCAGAAAGGAGGTCAGCCATGAGCGGGAAAAGGAATTGTGTGAAAGCGCTCGCCGTAATAGTCGTCGTTCTTGTCGCGTCGGTTTTTCTCCCTCGGCGCGCCAGCTCTCACTGCGACACGCTCGACGGGCCAGTAGTAGCCGCTGCGAAAGCAGCCCTGGAGAAGGGCGACGTGACCCCTGTCCTTAAGTGGGTAAAGAAGAGCGCCGAGGCGGAAATTCGAGCAGCCTTCGGGAAGACACTCGCGGTGAGAACAAAGGGACCGGAAGCCAGGGAGTTGGCGGACATGTACTTCTTTGAGACCCTTGTGCGGATTCACCGGGCGGGAGAAGGCGCTCCGTACACGGGATTGAAACCTGCCGGTAGTGAATTGAGTCCGGCCGTTGTCGAAGCCGATAAAGCGCTGGAGAAGGGAGAGGCCAATCACCTTGTGCATCTCGTCGCTGGTGCTGTATCGAAAGGGATTCAGGAGCGATTTGCCCATGCCGCGGAGACAAAACGGCATGCCGAAGAAAGCGTGGAGGCGGGGCGGGAGTTTGTCGCGGCATACGTTGAGTTCGTTCATTACGCAGAGCGGCTGTATGAGGATGCGGTGCAGCCCGTCGGACATCATGAGGGAGCACAGGAAGGGGCGCCGGAGCACACATTATGACAGTCAAAATCAAACGGGTTTACGATGAGCCGTCACCGGATGACGGGCATCGAATCCTTGTGGACCGGCTCTGGCTGCACGACTTGATCTGATTACGCTGTTGTGACCGCGGCAGCAACGAGCCGACCGAGCTTCTTGCACTCCGCGAGGTCTCCAGCTTTCGGCTGCCACTTGGCACGCACGCCCGGGGCAACTACCCGAATGTTGCAGCGGGTCAAATGCTCTTCGATGAGCTTCACTCCCTCGCCGCTCCAGCCATAAGACCCGAAGGCGGCGCCGATTTTGTTCTGGAATTTCAAGCCTCTCAGGTCTTCCAGAATCGGGGTCAGCGTCGGGAGGACGCCGTTATTAAGGGTCGGCGACCCAACAATTATCGCCCTGGATTTGAAGACCTCGGTGATGATGTCGTTGCGGTCCGACGCGGCCACATGGAAAAGTTTGTGGGGGATACCTTCGCCAGCCAGGCCGTCACCGACCGCTTCCGCCATCCGGCGAGTTCCCTCCCACATCGTGTCGTACAGAATGACCGCACGCCTCTCGGGAACCTGCGCGGCCCATTCCTGGTATTTCGTAACGATCTGAAGGGGATTCTTTCGCCAGATCACGCCATGGCTCGGGGCAATCATCTGCACGGGCAAGTGCAACGCAAGAAGTTCCTCGATCTTTTTGGTGACGAGCTTGCTGAAGGGAGTGAGGATGTTGGCATAGTACTTCAACGCCTCCTCGTAAAGCTCCTCTTGATCCACTTCGTCGTTGAAGCGGTGCGAGGTGGCATAGTGTTGGCCGAAGGCGTCGTTGGGCATCAGGATTCCGTCGCCCGCAAGGTACGTGAACATGCTGTCGGGCCAATGCAGCATCGGAGCTTCCACGAAAACGAGGTCCTTCTTGCCAATGTTAATCTTGTCGCCCGTTTGAACTGTCTGGAACTTCCAGTTTTTGTGGTAGTGTCCCTCGACGCTTTCCACACCCCGTTTCGAGACGACGACGGTCGCATTTGGGGCGTGCCGCATGACAGCCGGAAGACCGCCGGAATGGTCAACTTCGGCGTGGTTTGCGACAACGATGTTAATCCTTTCGGGGGCAACGACCTCACGAATGTTCTCAATGAGCGCGTCCTGAAAAGGAGTCGAGACGGTATCCACCAGCACGACCTTGTCGTCCACCAGGAGGTAAGAATTGTACGTCGTGCCGCGGTGCGTAGAGAGCTCACGCCCGTGAAAATGTCGGATCGCCCAATCCACGACGCCTACCCAGTAAATTCCCTTCGCCAGTTCTACAATCACGTATGGCCCTCCTTTCGGCTGGATCGTCGTTTTCCTCTTTGAGCGATTGGCGACAACGAGCCGCCTGAGCGCCCGGTCTCTTCACGAGTCGGCCGCCTCGGCAGGCAAGTCGTTCTACCGCTCGATCAGCGGCGCACATGGCGCAGTGACCTGCGATTCAAACAAGACAACATGTCCTGCAAGGCTTTGGTTCCGCGTCGCCGCGCAGGTTGCCGCCCGTCGTCGGCTGCCGTATCGCGGCGTTCGCCCCTTTTCATTGGGGGTTGCTTTTTCCCGAGTTTTTCGGTTTAATATTGTGACTGCAAAACGTCTGGCTTATTTGCCTCGCAGGACGAGTGGTCTTCTCAAAAAGGAGCCGGTTTGCCAAGGCGGCAGGTTTTTCGGCTATCGCCGCTGGCGGCCAGAAGAGGCGTTTCTGGCGTTCACGGGTTGTGTTGCCCATTCGCCAAGGGTCGTCAAGGACGTGCCGATCCTTCCGAGAGGCACAACTTCAAATCTATTGAGGAAACCGAGTAAATGAGTGAGACCCGCACAGTTCAACACAAGGAGCGAACCGGAAGAATCTTGGTGGTGGACGACGAGCCAGTCGTCTGCAAGAGCTGCGCGAGAGCGCTCACTCCAGAAGGCTATTCTGTCGAGACAACATACAGCGGCCGTGAGGGAATCGAAAAGGGCGTCAGCGGCCATTTTGACGTGGTGGTGGTGGACCTGAAGATGGCGCAGGTGGACGGGATGCAGGTCCTTCAGAACGTGAAGGCGGCCCAGCCGGAGGTGGAGGTTATTGTCATCACGGGCCATTCGACGGTATCCACAGCGGTGAAGGCGATGAAGCTGGGAGCCATTGATTATTTGCCGAAGCCTTTCACTCCGGACGAACTGGTCGTGGTAGTCAGCAAAGCGATGGAGAAGAGAAAGCTGGTCGCGGAGAACCAGTATCTGAGGGAAGAGCTTGAAGAGAAGTTCTCATTTGACGGTTTGATCGGGCAAAACAAGGCCATGCGAGAGGTGTACAAACTGGTCACAAAAGTGGCTCCGACCAACACCACGGTGTTCATCTTTGGGGAGAGCGGCACCGGCAAGGAACTGCTCGCCAAAGCCATTCACCACAATTCCGCGCGAAGACACAAGCAATTCCTCCCCGCGGATTGCAGTGCCCTCGTGCCGACCCTGTTAGAGAGCGAGTTGTTCGGGCACGTCAAAGGTTCCTTCACTGGAGCAATCACGGACAAACCGGGGCTTTTCCAATTGGCGGATGGGGGTACCCTCTTCCTCGATGAGATAGGCAACGTAAGTCTGGAAATCCAGGGGAAGCTCCTGCGAGTTCTCGAAGAGGGGGAGTTCAAGGCGGTCGGCGGAACGGAGTATGAACGGGTGGACGTCCGCCTCATCGTTGCCACGAACCGAAACTTGGAGGAGATGGCCCGCCAGGGTTCATTCCGAGAAGACCTCTTCTATCGCATCAACGTTTTCCCGATCAGCCTCCCCCCGCTCCGGGAAAGAAGAGACGACATTCCTCTGTTAGTGTGGCATTTCCTGAAAAGTTATCGGCGACAACTCGGCAAAGATATAAAAGGGTTCTCTCAAGAAGTGATGGATCGGCTGGTCAGCGCCCCCTGGCCCGGAAACGTGCGCGAACTGAAAAACATGATTGAGCGATTGGCCATAACCGCCGATGGCAAGACCATCGGGGTGGAGCATTTGCCCCGCTCGTTTTCGACGGCGGCAAACGGCGCCGTTCTCCCCCGGACTCCGGAAAGCTGGGAGGATTTGAAGGAGATTAAGAAGCGTCTGAGGGTGGCCGCGGTGGACCAGATCGAGAAGTCTTTTCTCCTTCAAGCTCTCGAGCGGAACGATTGGAATATCAGCAAGGCTGCCAGAAAAGCGGGGCTTCTCAACCCCAATTTCCATGCGCTCATGAGAAAACACGGGATGAAACGCCCGCCCCGGTAATTAACTATGTGCGAAATATAGCCTGTATTTGTGATAGATACACAGCAACCCGCCCCTCACTTTTCACCCTCCTGCCTCGTCGGCGCCTATGTTCCTCGGCACTGCTTCGTGTGAGCAGAGCGCGTTGTTGTTTTGCCGCAACGCGTCCATCGCGGCGGGATATATGCGTGGTTCATACAATAGGCCACTGCAAACAGGCCATTCCTCTTCGCGCGGCACTTTTTTTCTCCGAATGTAACCCGTTTCCGTTCTGTGGATTAGTACGGGGCACGCCGTCGGATTGTCTTCCCAGCCTTTCTCCGGCATCCCCCTTGCAGTAACAATCAATGCAGTCAAAGATGGCGCGATGCGCTTGCGGCTCGTCTCTCCATAGAAGAGCGCAACATGGCCCGCCCGATAGGAGTCCTCAAAGCTGGTAGTGACGCGGGCCGTGTTAGCCTGGCTCAAGGGTGAGAGGGTCGTTCTGCCCGGGCGCCTTCGAGGAGGTGACTCAGATGGTTGCAGAAGCAAACGTTCTGGTCATTGACGACGAAGAAACCGTATGCAGAAGCTGCGCGCGGATTCTATCCGAGAAAGGGCACACGGTCACAACCGCGCTGAACGGGGAGGAAGGCCTCAGGCAGTTCGGCGAATCGCATTTTGACCTGGTCATTTCCGACCTCAAAATGCCAGGTACGGGGGGAATCGGGGTGCTCAGGCAGGTCAAGGAACGTTCCCCTCAAACAGCCGTGATCGTAATCACGGGTTACTCCTCCGTCGGCTCGGCGATCGAGGCAATGAAACTCGGGGCCGCCGATTATATCGAAAAACCTTTCACGCCGGACGAACTGGCTACCGCCGCTGCGCTGGCACTCGAGCGGCGAGCCGAGCGAGCGGCTGTCGCCCTGGAACGGCGGGAACTTATCGGTGAGAAAACGTCCGTCCTGGTAGGCCGGGCTGCTTTCCGCGAGATAATCGAGGGGGTCGGGCGGGATGTATATGTTCCTCGACGCAGGGAGAAAGGGTTGCGGTATTCGCTCGCCGGCCAATGCCCTGAAGAAGAGGTCCTATGGGGCGAAATAAGGCCGGTTGACCCGCTTAAAGTGTTTTTCTTTGATCCCCGCAGAAGGGTGGCCGCATATCCGTCCGCGTGGTCGGAAATCGTGTCCGGCGGGGAAACCCCGGAGCATGCCCGAGTCATCGCGGGCGTGAAACGATGCGACCTCCAGGCCCTGGATGCTCTTGACAGAGTTTTCCTCGAGGGGGACTTTATTGACCCCTTTTACAAGGCAGTTAGAGACAACACCCTGATCGTCACGTCCGATTGTTCCAACCCCGGTCCCTCGTGTAGCTGCGTGCTGATGGGACTGAGTCCGTTCTGCGAAGAGGGGTTTGACCTGAACGTGTCAGAAGTTGCCGAGGGGCTGATTGTGGAGGCAGGTTCGGAGCGCGGCGGCAAGCTCGTCGAGACAATTGTTGAGGGCGCCCAGCAAGTCGCGCCGTCCCACCTCGAGGAAAGACATGAGCGAAGGGACCAGGTCCAGGAGATTGTGAGGACCGGGCTCGCGGACCTCCAGCCGGAAGAGCCGTACGAGGAACTGGTGAAACACGCGGCAGATTCACCGGTATGGGAAGAATGCGCGGAGCGCTGCGTGGGATGCGCCGCCTGTACACAGATTTGCCCCACGTGCCATTGTTTCTACCTGCACGAGCAGGCTCAGGAGAAAGCGAGAGTCGAAGGAAGGTATGAAATTATCCGGACGTGGGATAGCTGCCAGTACCCTGCTTTTGCGAGGGTTGCAGGAGGGGCCAACCCGCGGAAATCAGTGCGCGAACGATTCCTCCATCGCTATACCGACAAGTTTGTTGACTTCAAGGAGGCGTATGGAGTCTTTGGCTGCACGGGTTGCGGGCGGTGCGTTGATGTTTGCATGGGCAAAATAGATATGCGAGAAGTCCTCTATAAACTCGGCGGCACTGGGGCCGCCCGCTACTGCGGGGTGAAAGCGTGACGCCGAACTTGACAAACCCCTACCAACCTATCCGCGCTCAGGTCGAGAAAGTGATTCAGGAAACGCCGAATATCAGGACCTTTGTCCTGCGACCCAGAACGCCGATCGTCTTTCAGACGGGTCAATTTATCGAGCTGACTGTCCCCGGTTTTGGGGAAGCTCCCTTCACGCCTTCGTCGTCTCCGGAGATTGAGGAGCAGATGGACGTCACGGTGATGAAAGCCGGGAAGATGACCGCCGCTCTGCACGGGGTGCAGCCCGGCGAGTGGGTCGGGTTGAGGGGGCCCTTTGGACTGGGATACCCGATTGGAGATTTCGTCGGGAAAGAGATTCTGATTGTAGGCGGCGGCGTGGGGTTGGCGCCGTTGCGGTCGCTTTTCTTTGCTCTGGTGCACCGTCTGGATATGTACGAGCGCATCGTATTCTGCTACGGGGCACGCACTCCTTCCGACATCGTTTACAGAAAGGCGATCTTAGAGGAATGGCCAAAGCTCGATCCCAAGATTGTCTTCCGCATGACCGTTGACAAAGGGGATGATAGCTGGAAGGGGAATGTGGGGCTGGTGACGACGACGCTCGACAATCTCGATGTTTCGGTCGCGAACAGCGTCGCTGTGGTTTGCGGCCCCCCCATCATGATGAAATTCAGCACCCTCAAGCTCCTCTCCCTCGGCTACCAGCCGGAGCAGATTTACTTGTCCATGGAGAAGAATATGAGCTGCGGCATCGGCAAATGCGGGCACTGCCAACTCGGCAAGTACTACGTTTGCAGGGACGGTCCCGTCTTTTCTTACGACCAGATCAAAGACGCACGGGAGACATGGGACTAAATGGCGAAAGCGGGTAAGAAAACAGCCAGCTCAACGACGCCCCAAAAGAAAAGGCTCCTCGTTGACCTCGAGGTCTGCGCCAGTTGCGCCGAGTGCGTGACAAGGTGCGACTACTTCTACCACCCGGAGAACAACGGGATGCTGTCGGTTCGCGAGCGGGCAACCATGTCCGTCGTGTGCCGCCGATGCGAGAATCCGCTGTGCGTTTCGGTCTGCACGAGAGATGCCCTGGAGAAGGACGCAGATGGCGTTCTGCGGCGGTACACCATGCGCTGCGTGGGGTGCAAATCGTGCAGCATCGCCTGCCCTTTTGGGACGCTTTTCCCGGAAATCATCCCGTACGCGGTATCTGTGTGCGACTACTGCGCCGGTCGCCTCCGGAAAGACGAAGTTCCCGTATGTGTCGGGAGTTGCCCCTTGCACGCCGTACGCTTTGAGGAGGTGGACGAAGACATTCCGAGCCCCGCGGAACGCGGGGTTCGTGTTGACGATCACCTTGTCGCACATGCCCTTCCCTGGAAGAAGGAGGGTGCGAAAAGATGAGTCCTTTGTGGATGGCTTTTCTGATTTTGGTCTTCCCGGGGTTCGCGTTCACTTTCGCTTTTGCGATGGCGTTTGCTTGGATTGACCGGAAAGTCACCGCGAGGGTCCAGTGGCGTGTCGGTCCCCCGTTCCTCCAGCCTATTTACGATTTCGTCAAGCTTTTAGGGAAGGAGGTCATCGTTCCCCTGGGTGGGGCGAAGGTGCTTTTCTTGCTCGCCCCGCTCCTCGGTCTGTCTGCGGCAACGCTTGCCTCGACCCTGGTCTGGCAGGCAAATCTCTGGCCCCGCCCAGGGCGGGGCTTCGTCGGAGATTTGATCGTTGCTGTCTATCTCCTGACCATTCCTTCCCTATCGGTGATCCTTGGGGGGTTCGCTTCGAACAATCGGGTCGCTTCCCTCGGCTCCAGTCGAGAGATGAAAATGATTCTTTCCTACGAGCTCCCGTTCATCGTTGCTCTCATCGTCCCCATCGTTAATGCCGGAGGCTCGATCCGGCTTGGTGAAATTCTCCTGGGGCAATCTGCGGTTTCGCATCCGTCCGGAATCTTAGCTTTTATCGCGGCCATCCTGTGCATGCAGGCAAAGCTGGGTCTTGTCCCCTTTGATGCTGCGGAGGCGGAAACGGAATTGATGAGCGGGCCGTTCGTGGAGTACTCCGGGGCGCCCCTGGCTGCGATTCGGCTGACTCGGTCCATGATGCTTTTTGTGATGCCCGTTTTCTTAATAACTGTTTTCTGGGGAGGGATAACAACAGAAGGAGGGGTGCTGAGCGTAATTGTGGGTTCCCTGAAGGTTCTGCTCCTGTTGGTCATCGTGATTCTCCTGCGAAACACCAGCCCGCGAATTCGCATAGACCAGGCAATCCGTTTCTTCTGGGGACCCTTCGTCACAGGGATGGCGGTGCTGGCGGTCGTTTTGTCCCTCTTAGGAGCATGACATGAGTTTGAAATTGAAAGCTCTGTGCAAGTCGCCGTGGATTTTTCACGTCAATACGGGAGCGTGCAACAACTGCGACATCGAGCTTGTGGACGCGCTGACGCCGCGATTTGATGTGGAACGCTTTGGAATCCTGCTGGTGGGGAGTATCCGGCACGCGGATGCTCTCGTCGTCACGGGGGGCGTGACACGTCAGGCTGCCCCTCGCCTCAAAAGGCTGTACGAACAGGCGCCCAAACCGCGGCTCGTCATCGCTTGTGGGTCCTGCGCGTGCAGCAAGGGAATCTTCCACGACGGTTACCACATGGCGGGTCCAGTGGACCAGATCGTCCCTGTGGACATCTACATTCCGGGGTGTCCCCCCAAGCCGGAGGCAATCATTGACGGCGTTGTGAAACTCCTGAAGAAGGTGGCGTAGAAACACCATGAAGGAGAGGGAAGAGCTCGTAACGAAGATCGAGGAAAAACTTGCCGGAAAAGCTGTCTCTTCTCGCAGAGACATTCCGAACAGGATGTATGTCTATATAGAGGGTGAAGACCTGCCCGAGGCAGTCAGGCTTCTGTTCGACGAACTGTCCGGGCGTTACGTCATATTGACCGGTGTGGATACGCCGGTCGGCGTGGAAGTGCTATATCACTTCAGCTTTGACCGGGTGGGACTGGTCGTAACGTTGAGGGTTCTGCTCGACAAAGACAAACCGGAGATAGATTCCATCACGCCCATCGTCCGGGGAGCCGAGTGGATCGAAAGAGAGATTCACGAGCTTCTCGGTGTGGAATTCGTCGGGCACCCCAACATGCGAAGGCTCATCCTTGCGGAGGATTGGCCCAAAGGAGTTTATCCGCTCAGAAGGTCATACGGGAAGAACACCACATGAAACGAACGATTATCCCCATAGGTCCCTATCATCCCCTTCAGGAAGAAGCCGGATTCTTCCAGTTGCAGGTCGAGGGAGAGAAGGTCCTCGATATAGACGTGGACCTCGGATACAACCACCGGGGCATCGAGAAGATTTGCGAGGCGAGGACCTTCGACCAAATCCCCTTTGTCGTGGAACGCATCTGCGGCATTTGCTCGACCTCCCACCCGCTGGCGTATGTTCAAGCGGTCGAAGAGATTGCCCGTGTTCAGGTACCTGAGCGCGCCCTCTATATCCGAACGATCATCGCGGAACTGGAGCGGCTGCACAGCCACCTGTTGTGGCTGGGTCTCGCGGGGCATTTCATCGGGTACAACACTGTCTTCATGTGGGCGTGGCGGTATCGGGAGCCTGTTCTCGACATTATGGAAGAGATGACCGGCAACCGCCAAAACTACGCCATGATGAAAATCGGCGGCGTCAGGCGAGACATCCTCGAGCAGGACCTCCCGAAAATACGAAAAATGGCCGAAGACCTCCGTCCAGTGCTCGACATGTTTGTTGGAGCGGTCATGGACGATCCGGTGATTCACGCCCGGACCAAAGGCGTTGGCGTGCTGACCCCGGAGGATGCTCGCCGGTACGGAGCGGTCGGGCCGACGGCCAGAGCCTCCGGTCTGGCTATTGACGTCCGCAAGGACGACCCGTACGCGGCTTATGACCGTCTGGACTGGAAGGTGATCACAGGGGAAAGCGGTGATGTCTTTGCGAAGGCCGCCGTCCGGCTGCTTGAAATCGCCGAATCCATCAAAATCGTCCTCCAGTGCCTTGACCAGATGAAACCGGGGGAAATAGACACAAAGGTCAAAGAAATCCCTCCCGGGGAGGGAATTGGCCGCGTCGAGGCCCCCCGCGGCGAGACTTTCCACTACGTCCGGTCCGACGGCTCGAATCGTCCGGTCAGGCACAAGGTACGGGCGCCAAGCTACGTGAACGTGCCGACGTTCAAAGCAACGTGCATCGGGCAGACGGTTTCCGACGCGACGATTATTCTTGCTGCGGTTGACCCGTGTTATAGCTGCACGGAGAGGATGGCTGTGGTTGACGCGGGCGCTGGAAAACGTCCTGTTGAGCAATATGACCTGGTCGCTGTTTCACAGAGAGAGGGCCAGAAAATGCTTCGTTCGCTGGCGGGAAAAGTCGCCCAAACGACGCTGGAGAAGAAATTGGCGGAGGGATACCGGAGAATCGGATGGAAGGCGTGCTGATCAGCTTAATCGCTGTCCCGGTCGCAGCAGGGATCGCCTGCCTTTTCGTCCCACGAAAGGCGAAATACATTCGGGAAACCGTGGCGCTCCTGACATGCGTGGCGGTTTTCGTTCTGGCGATCGTGGCTTACACAGCCAGGCCCTTGAGCTGGACAGACGCCCGTCTTGCCCAACCTCAAGATAACGGTATCCCTTCGCCGCTTCTCCTGCTGGACAGCCTCTCAGGAATGGTGGTACTGGGCGTGGGGTTCTTCGGTGTACTGATCGCTCTATATTCGGTGAAGGGAGCGGCTGACATTCCGGATCCCCGGCGCTATTACGTTTGTCTTCTCTGGACGCTGGGGGCCGCTTGCGGAGCGGCGCTTGCGAACGACCTGATCCTTCTCCTTGTCATGTGGGGCTTCCTGGGACTGACGTTATACCTCCTCATCAGTCTTGGCGAAGAGGGTTCGGAGGCGGCTGCCAAAAAAACTTTCATCATCATCGGCGGCTCCGACAGCCTCATGATCCTCGGGATAGCAATCCTGTGGTTCCTGACGGGGCGGCTTGACATGGACGGCATCTCTGTTCCTCTCGACGGAACTCTGCCTGTGATCGCGTTTGCCTGCCTGGCGGCAGGGGCTTTCGCCAAGGCGGGAGCGATGCCGCTGCACACCTGGATTCCCGACGCCGCTGAGAAATCGCCCATCCCGGTGACAGCTTTTCTCCCGGCCGCTGTTGACAAGCTCTTGGGCATTTACCTTCTGGCGAGGATCACGCTTAATCTTTTCCCCATGACGAAGGGTGTGCAGATTTTCCTCATGGCAATCGGAGCGATAACGATTATTGGCGCCGTCATGATGGCTCTTGTCCAGCACGACTTCCGAAGGCTTCTCGGATACCATGCTGTGTCGCAGGTGGGGTACATGGTGCTGGGCATCGGAACCGGGACTCCCGTTGGAATTGCCGGCGGGCTGTTTCACATGGTGAACAACGCCATCTACAAGTCGTGCCTTTTCCTCGGAGCGGGAAACGCCGAGAAAGCCGCCGGAACCCGGGACCTCGAC
>JAUYEE010000047.1 GCA_030691545.1 bacterium
GCGTCCGGCAGCCATGCGTGAAACGGCATGATGGCAGCCTTTAGAGCGAATCCCATCAGGAAAAGCGCGCAGGCAAATAGGGCGCCGGCCGACTGCCCCTGTTCGAGGAGCACCTTCCCGCCGTCCGCCATATTCAGCGTCCCGGTGAGCCAGTAGAACACCGACAACGCCACTAAGATGAATCCCGACGCCACCGACCCCATCACCTGGTACTTGAATGCCGCCTCCAGCTCCTCCGCTTCCGTGCCAAAGGCAACCAGCGCATACGAAGCGATTGCCGAGATCTCCAGAAAAACGAAGACGTTGAACATGTCGCCGGTAATGACGATGCCGTTCATCCCGGTCATCATCAGCAAGAAGAGCGTGTAGAACCGTGCCTTGTCTGTGTATCTCCGCATGTACTCGACGGAATAGAG
Source organism: bacterium (assembly GCA_030691545.1). Lineage (GTDB taxonomy): Bacteria > Auribacterota > JABMQX01 > JABMQX01 > JABMQX01 > JAUYEE01. The sequence continues at coordinate 417 of JAUYEE010000047.1, forward strand.
GCACACAAGGAATCCCACGATGTTCACAATCAAAAGCATGACAATCGTCAGCCCGTCGAGCACCATGTAAATCCCGATAACCGCTCCTTTGACCGGCTCCCATCCCCCCACCTTATAGACGACGGTCGGCGAATTTATCGCCATGCACGAGAGAACCGCGAGCGCGAGCGTCGCCGCGTTCGCAACAATGTCCGGGAGAAAACGCGATATCCTCCCAAAAACCGGCATTAGGAACGCCGTGCCCAGCGGTATTGCGACAAACAGTGGAAGCAGCTCTTTCATCATCGCTCGTTATCTATCCCTTGAGCTTTCTTATCTCGTTGACATCGAACGTCCCATACTTATGGTAGATTCGCACTGCAATTGAGAGCAGCAGCGCCGTCGTCGCCAGACCACTCACAATCGCAGTCAGAACTAGCGCCTGAGGAAGCGGGTCAACAAGCGTCTTCTCCTGAATCCCCTTGACCAAAATGGGCGGCTTACCACCCTCCCTGTACCCTATCAGGGCAAGGATAAGAAACGTCGCGTACTCCATGATGCTCAGGCCGATGGCTATCTTGATCAGGTTTCGCTTCACCGCCGTCCCGTAGAGACCGATGAGAAACAGGAAAATGGCAAGCAAAAGGGGGATCATTTCTCTCCTCCGATTTTGAGAGAGGCCAGCGTGATGAACACGAGCACTATCGCCCCGGCCACCTCCGCCCCTATGACAATGTTGGCCAGCGGGAGGAACCCGGCGCTCAGCAGCCGAAACAGCGTTCCCTTGGATATGAAGTTGTAGAAGTAAACGGTTCCGCCGATAAGCCCGACAATCGCCAGCGTCCAGAAAGCAAACGTTCCGAATGATTCCACCAGCGCGGACCGCGACTTCCTCGCGTCCGTTTCTGCCTCCCGCGAGCCATTCGCTAAGATGTGCAGCACGAACGCCGCCCCTATCACTACCCCTCCTCCAAAACCGCCGCCCGGGGTGAGGTGCCCGTGCAGGACGACATAGACTCCGAAGAGAAAAATAATTCCTTCGAACGCACGCGTTACCGTCTTGACGATGCTCGTCATCCCGCGCATTTAGTGCTTCCTCCCGATTTTTCTCAAAACGGCCAGGACTCCCATGACCGCAGTGAAAAGAACCGCAGCCTCTCCCAGCGTGTCGTAACCGCGGAAATCCAGGACGACGGCCGTGACGAAGTTCGCCGCACCGGTCGTTCGTGGAAGTGCCTCCGGCGTCAGGTACGGCCCCGCCATCCTCAGAGACGGCTGGCCGAAGGGCGGCATGGACCCCAGCGCCCAGTACATCGCCAGCATGAACAGGACAACAAACACGCCTGCTATCACGAGAAAAGGCACTCGCGCACGCGCCCGAACCGTCGCATCTTCCGACGTCGTTTTCAAAATCGCCGTAATGAATATCACGAGGGACAACGTCTCGACGACAATCTGGACGATTGCCAGGTCCGGTGCCTGAAGAATCAGAAATATCGCCGTAAGGCTGAAGCCGATGATTCCCAACAAAACCGCCGACGACAAGAGGCTCGCCGCCTCGAGAGCTACGAACGCCCCCAAAATCATCAGAACGATTAACCCGCACAGTATGATGAGCATTTCCTCACACCTTCAGTATTATGAAAAGCAAAATCAGCAATCCGACAAGACACCACGACACGTACATCGGCAGAGCACCCGTGTGCAGCCTTCGCAGGAGACCGCTAAACCCGAACGAAAGCTTGATTCCTTCGTCATAGATATCGAAGACTTTTCTCTCAGCGAGCCGATAAAGTGGCTTGAGGGCGGGGAGGTCTCGCACCGTTTGATAGAAATCCACGCCCGAAGGGCTGGTCTCGGGGGGCATAACTTCGCCTCCGAGGTAGGGCTGTTCCACGCGCACCGAGCGGATAGCGCCGAACAAGTAGATGAAGCTCCCAACGACAATCCCTGCGATGATGAGCAAGGTTGCGAGAGTCGGATTCCATACACCGGGATAAACCACTGTCTCGCTGACAGCCGGATAGATCAATCGCCTCAACGGCAACGGAACAGCAAATATGCCGAAGGCGATACAAAGCACCGCCAACAGAGCAGGCGGCAGCCACATCGGCAGCGGCGACTCCGTGACTTGGCGTTCTTGTGTCTTCGCTGAGCCGAGGAAAATTGCATGGGTGAGTTTCGCAAAGGAAGCGAGGGTCAGCGCCGACCCGAACACGGCGGCAACCAGGCAAACCACCCAGAGTGCCGAGACCTCTTTCCCCGCCTCAATCACTCCCTGATAGACCATCCACTTCGAGAAGAAGCCATTGAGCGGGGGCACTCCGGAGATCGAGAGGGCGGCAATCAGAAACGCGAAGAAAGTTATCGGCATGGAACGAGCCAGCCCGCCAAGCTTGTCGAGGTCCCGGGTTCCG
>JAUYEE010000122.1 GCA_030691545.1 bacterium
GTATGACGCGGCACGCCCCACGATTCCATATCCCGTCCAGATCACGGGAAACCACGGCGAGGAGAAGAACAGCGAGACGAGGAGCAGAAGTTGGGTCCAGAAAAGAACGATGCCGTCAGGGGACGGGCTCGGGGAGTGCCAGAGAGATAGCGGTTGCAGTTTCCGCAACGTTTTGCGATAGCGGAGGGCCGCCATAAGAATCGTCAGAAACGGGATGGACAGGAGAACCGCTGCGAAAAGCCATGGGCGGCTCGGAGACGTAGCCAATCGGCGGATTTTCCCGGCAGCTTTCGCCCACGGCCTTGCGGACAGGGCGTATGCGACAAGAAGGTCAAGGACTAACACCCGGCCGCCGAGATAGCGTCTCATCCCGTTATTTGTGCTGGGCTGGCCAACCGCCTCGATCAACGCCACTGGGCCGCAAAACGCAGCCTCGTCACCGGCGAGCTTTGCGGTGATCATTCCGATGAGCGTCGCCAGAACGCTGTGCCCGTGAATCACGGGACCCGTGTCAATGTCGTTCCGCGGTTCCTCTCCTCCTGGAAACTCGCGCCATGTGCGAAGCCCCAGGAACGAGTTGCCGAAGCGACTCCGAAGCCTCTGGTACTGCTGGCGAAACAACTCTTCATCCACATCCCTGAGTGCGATCAGACAGACGGCCTGGGAAGAGCCGCGCCCGGTCGCCACAGCCTCCCCGGTCTGTGAATCCACGCGAAGGGGAAATACGCTGGATGCCGAAGCGAGCAGTCCACTCGCCCAGTTCTTCCATTTCTCCCCAGCGGAACTGTACTCTGTTCCAAACATTTCGTCGTGCAATCGCAGGCAGCGCAGCGCGGCCAAGGTGTCCGCCGGCCAGCAGAAACCGGGGAATGAATCCAGAAGACCGTGCGGAGAAGCTTCGATAGCATCTGCCATCAAGAGGGAGTTGTCGTGGTATTCCTCGGAAAGCTCATAGGGAACGGTGTCGCCAATGAGATGCAAGCCTGCGAGAAGAACTGTCCGCCGCGATAGGAAAAACAAGCCATGCGGTACCTGCGTGTCCGGAAATGTGTCCGTGACCTCCCGTTCGGCGAGCTTCTCGAGACACCACTGTACCTCTTCGGCGAGTTGCCTGCGTTTCGGGATGTCGGAGGGGTTCGCCAAAGCCACGTTCACGATCGCTTCCCCGTAAACCATGTAAGCGACAAAACCGGCGTCGGGAAGGTGCTTCTCGATCTGCTCGACGCCGTTGTGGTTTCTGAGTTGGTCCCCCACAAACCGCAACATCGCCTTCGCCTGCTCGATTCGTTGACCGGGGGATAGCCCCGCGACGCGCCACGCCCGATACACAAAACTCCCGAAGAAAATCGTCACGCCGAGGGCGAATCCCGCCGACCACAAGACCGCCCATCGCTTGAGCCACAAAGATGGTCGGATGACTTCTTTGGAAGCGGATTGCAAGCTCGCGTTTCCTCGCATTTACCGACTGCTACCTGCGCTCGTCGTGGACGCACTTGCCCAGTTTCTCGATTGTTGTTCGCGTCCCCCTTCGACCCCGCCCCTGCTGGAGCTTCTCCGCACCTCAAGAGTTGCTCCGGTCACAACATCAGCGACTGTCAAGCCAATCTTCGCGCGTCGCACCCCTTAACCAATTCCCTTTGTTGACACTCTCCTGCCACCGCTTTGTGCGGCTCATCTCTCGCCTTTCGCAGTCCGGTCTGGCGATTATTGAAGGAGTTCGATTTTGTAGAACTTTTGCTGCTTCATCTTGTTGGGATCGGTCCAGGTGGTGAATTGACCCTGCGAAGCCACTTTGTTTTCCGGTGTCCACGATTGGCCTGGAGACGACTCAGAGGACCAGACCATGTACACGTCTTCGCTACGGCTGTTCCACGTTAGGCGTTGCTGGCCGAGAGCAGTCTTCTCGACCCTCACGATTCGGAATGGGAATGAGCCGTACTCATAGGCGCCCATGTCCACCGTCAGGAACTTCTCGCCGACAAAGACCCGCGGATTGCCGTCAAGGTCAACGGCAGTCCACATCCAACTCTCGTTGATGCCGCGGTCAATGCACGCCGACCCCTCTTTCAGACGGTAGTTGTTGTCCCGCCATCCCAGTGGGTCGTTGTCCGGTCCATCCGCGTCAACGAATCCGGGATCGGATGTGGTATTCCCTTCGCCGCCGCCGCCCCAGCTCTGGATGCAGGAATACGTGGGCGTGGATGAGGCATAGAGCTGCGGCTCGCTCAGGGTGGAGGTGTTTCCCCAGATGATGCAGTTTTTGATTATGAGGTTGGACGAGCAAAGCCCGCCGCCGTCTCCGCGGGCAGAATTGTAAGCGATTGTGTTGCTGTAGATGGGTCCATCGCAGTCGAACAACCCGCCCCCCCGGTTGCGAGCGGTATTCACGGCGACCAGGTTGTTTCGGACCGTGCCGGGGCATCGGCCAAGGCCGCCCCCATCATAGGCGTTGTTCGCTGTGATGGTGTTATTCCGGATTTGGCCGTCGCAGTAGGCGAGTCCGCCTCCCATATCATCAGCACTGTTTTCGGCAATGAGGTTGCCAATCACGGCGCCTCCGCAATGGCCCAAGCCGCCGCCGTGTCGGTTGGAGGTATTGCTGATGATCGTGTTGTTGTGAATGTAAGCGGAGCAAGCATACAGCCCGCCGCCGGAGTACCCGACCCCGTCCCCGTCAGCCCCGTTGGAACTGATGAGGTTGCCCTCGATCAGGCTGTCGCAGAAAGCAAGCCCGCCGCCTTGCCCGCCGATATTGCCAGTGATCGTGTTGTTCCTGATGGTTCCGTTGCAGCGGTACAGACCGCCGCCGAACCCGAGGGGGATGTAGGAGGTGTTCCCCCCCACAGTGTTATTCTCGATGATGCCGTGGCAATAAGCCAGTCCCCCGCCCGCGTACGCGTAATTTTTGGCAATCTCGTTATACCGGATCGTCCCGGCGCAATAGCCGATGCCTCCTCCCTCAGTCGCCAAGTTCTCCTCAATCGTGTTGTCCCAGATCCTCCCATTGCACTGGCACAATCCGCCGCCAGCGTAGGCGCGGTTCTTGGAAATCTCGTTGTTCAGGATATCGCCATTGCACTGGAACAAGCCGCCGCCGTTTCCGCGGGGGTATGTCGAGAGGTACCAGTTGGACCCGATGCCGTTGTTGTGAATGGGGCCGTCGCACCACGCAATTCCGGCTCCGTCATCGGCGGAGTTCGACCCCACGCCGGAGTTCTTGATCGTGGCATGCGTGTGCATGTCGGCCCTTCCGCCGCAGATTCCGCCGCCGACGGTAGCCTTTCCATAAGCGACAACGAGGCCCGATAGAACGCAGGTTTCATTTTCGGTCCCGGCGAAGGTGACTACCGGACCGGTGCCAAGATGGCCGTCAATAATGGTGTTGGCGACGAAGGCAGGGTCGAGAGGGTCCGTACCGCGGACGGTAATGTTCTTTCCCTTGAAGCGGATGTTCTCGAAGTAGGTATCCACGGCGACGATGACGATATCGCCGTCGGAAGCGGCGTTGATTCCCTCCTGAATGGTCGCGAAGGCCTTAGCCCAGGTTGTTCCGTCGCCCGACACTCCCATGTTTCCGTCAACGTACCAGATTCTTCCCGATGGCAGCGGCGCCGCATAGACGTTCAGGTTGTCGAAGCTGGAGGCCGCCTCGTAGGTTCCGAGTCCAATCCTTGCGTCGCCCAACGGGAGGTCGTTCGCCCACGGCTCATCGTGCCGGAGGATGTCATTCAACCAGACTTTCACGCCCCTCTGGTCAACCTGAATCCTTACCCGATAAGTCCGGTTGTACGAAAGCTCCAGCCCACCCAGGGTCACATTCCGTGTGGACCAGTCTTCCCCAAACGCCGGCATACAAAGCCGGGACTGGTTCAGCCAGAAGTCAACGCGGTAATTCTCCCCGGCGTCGGCATGGGCATAGATGACCTTTGTCTGCTGGCCGGAGATGGGGGTGCAGTCAACTTCGATTATGTACTTGACCGCATCCACCCATGTGCGGTACGGGCCGGCCGGGGAGGAGGTGAGCTGTGTATAAACGCCGTCAATGGTCACCCACATTCCGCTGAGTTCCGTGAAGCCGTCTGCGACGAAATCGTCGAAGTTCTCGTAGAGCAGCACACCAATCGCGGGGCCGGCATAGACTCTCAGATTGTCGAACCACGAGACGGACGCGTATGTCCCCAGGCCGACTTTCCCGTCACCGAGCGGGATGCCGTCCGCCCAGGGCTGGTTATGCTGCAGAACACCGTTCACCCATACCCTGACACCCGTTTCACTCACCGCAATCTCGACGTGGAATGGCACCTCGTAGGTAAGGCTCAATCCCCCAACTGTGAACTGTCTCGTGCTCGCGGGCTGCCCCCATTCCGGAATGGAGAGGCGAGACTGGTTCAGCCAGAAATCAACGCGGTAGTCCTCGCCGTCTGCGGCATGGGCGTAAATGACCTTGGCCTCCTGCCCTGAGACAATCGCGCAGTCAACGTCAATTAAGTACGCGCTTATGACATCAACCCGCGAGCGGTAGGGACCCGCCGGGGTTGCCGTCGTCTGGTGATACTGACCCCCGATGACCGACCACGTTCCCCCGACAGTCGTGAAGTCATCCGCCACTCCGTCATTGAAGTCCTCGTACAACAAGTAGGAGTTGGCAAAGGCTAACTCGACCGCACCGGCAACCAGAACAAGTGAGACAAGCAAAAAGGCACTCGATCGTAGACTTCTCTGCATCCTTCCTCCTTTATCTGTGATTTTGGCTTGAGAAAGACCGCAAAAGGCTAACAGGTGAGTTGGCCGGTGTCAATGAGGTGGTAGGACAGGATGTGGCTGCAGAATGGTGGCATGGCACCGGATGTTTCCTCAACGCGGTCCCACTCACTCCCTCCAGCACGCAGCCGGGCTTTAGCCGGCGCTCTTGTTAGCCACCCGCTTCAGCGGGTGGTGCTGTCCGCCCCCTCTGATACCCCTGGAGCCGGCTTCAGCCGGGCTTCTCGATGAAAGGACTCATCCGCCGTATGCCACGCACGGGCGGCCAGGCCCGTAGGACATCCGCCATCACAACCATCGCGGCGTTCGCGCAGAATGAGGCATCGTTGGAGGATTCGCGACGGCGAGGTCGCCAACAGGTCACCGGAATCGCTCGGCCTCGTAAGCGTGTTAGCCGATAATCGGCCACTTGAAAGAAGACCTTATCGTGATGCGCTTGCCTGTCCTTTGCGACTCGTTGGCGGCGTGAATAATCTCCGCCACGTGCACGGCTTGCTCAGGCGTCATGAGCGACTCCTTGCCTGTTGCAAGGCACTCCGCAACGTGCGATGCCCCGTACTGCCACGTGTATTTGCCTGTGTCAGAGGCGTGGCGCTGGAATTTCGGCTGTTCTTGCGTCGCGAGGTCAACGCCCTGCGGCGCCCAATCGTACCCCGCCAGATGCATGCTTCCTCCGGTCCCGATAATCGCAATGGTGTGATGGCTCTGCTGCGTGGCGTCGTGCTCAAAGGGGGTGAAGTAGTTGAACCCGCACTGCACGTGCGACAGAACCGAGTTCCCGTGGTCCATAACAAGCATCGCGTTGTCCTCCGCTTCGACCTTGATGGTCTTACCGCGAATGTCCCGCGTCGGAGTCACGATGCTGATGATTGCCGCAACTTCTTTCGCAGGCCCGAGAAGTCCCGTTAGCGTTGTGATGTTGTACACGCCAAGGTCCGGCAGACTCCCCCCGCCCTCCTCATAGAAAAAGGGCGACCAGTTCGGGCCGAGATGACCGTAGGACGCGTGAGCCGCGGCGAGTCGCCCGAGCGTTCCGGCCGCAAGAGTCTTTGCCATAAAGGCGAACTGCGGACTCGTCACAACCGTCGGCGCCCCCCAGAGGCGCACGCCCCGCTTTTTCGCCAGCTCCAGAAGCTCCATGCCCTGTTCGTAGTTCGCGGCGATGGGCTTTTCGCTCCAGACGTGTTTGCCCGCTCGAAGCCCTTCCTTGTTGAGGCGATAATGCTCCTGCATGTCGGTGAGGTTCACCAGAAGGTCGAACTGTGCCCCCGCAAGCATCTCCCCGATGTTCGGGTAATCGTGCGGCACCTTGTACTCCGCGGCCGCCTGCTTGGCTCGGTCATAAATCCTGTCGCAACAACTGACCAATTCCACGAAAGGAGAAGCGCTGAGGTCCCGCAGGTAGTGCCGGGAGACGCTTCCGCACCCGATGATTCCCACCTTGACTTTCTTCCCCGACTTGCCAGCGTCGGCGACTTCTTCGGCTCGTGTGGGTGAGAGGGCAAATCGTGTGCCTGCCACAGCCGCGCCCGTGGCCAAAGCCCTCTTGAGGAATTCGCGCCTGTCCATGTGCTCTTCGTTACTCATGGTTACCCTCCTGATAATAGAGTTGACACGAACCTGTTCGTCTTTTTCATCCGGACTCTCTAAATTGCACGACGATGCCGCCACACACGGCGACTTCTCCCGGCATCAAGCACAGGGGCCTGCCCCCTTTACTCTGATCCTCTCGCCGCCTTCTCCGCGCCGACGATGAGAAGGTATCCTTTTGTGAAGAACAGGAGGCGGTCCAACTGGACCAGGAACCAGCAGAGCGGATAGAGAACCGAAGAGAACAAGGACGCTGTCGTGCCTTGCGCAAAATCCGCTTGCGTCACAACCGCTCCCTTCGATGTCTTTCTCGGCTCGCCTTTCGTGAAACGGGCGTGTACCAATCCGAAGACCGTATCAATCAAATGTGAGAAGAACCGAGAGTATGTCCTGACGGCGCGAATCGTGAAAAGCCCATCGAGCAGTTGGCGCAGCTCGCTTTCGCGGTAGCCCGGGCGGACGTGCCCGTGCTGTTCGTCGGTCAGCCCGAGGGCCAGGCGAACGGGCCTCAGGGCCGACCCCCGCTTGGTATGCGGAACGTTCACAATGAGCTCGCCGCCCGGCTTCAGCACGCGAAACACCTCCTCCACAAAGAGATGATCGTCGTGAATATGCTCCAGGTAATCAATCACCACCACCAGGTCGAAGTGCTTGTCCGGAAAAGGGAGGCTCGCCCCTTCCAATGGATGGACATTCTGACCGACGATCTCCCGAATCGCTTCCACCGTTTCCGCCATGTCCGCGCTGTGCCAGGTTCCACCTTTCTGCCGCAGCAGGTAGCTGATCACTCCATTGTCGCCGCCGACATCGAGACATGTCTTTCCTTCGAGGTGAGGGAGAAGTCGCTCGATTTCTCGCAGCTTCTCTTGCTTCAACACGGATTTCCGAAAAAGCATAACTGCCCACGGAACAGACGCCAGCTCCGAAGGAGATGGGCAACTGAACGTGTTGGACAGTTCCCTGACCCTCATTTCCCACCGCTCGGCACGAACAGCCGCTTTGCCTCGGTCACTTCTTCGCGCTTGCGAGCTTCGTCCCAGCCTAACTCCGCCGCCATAAGGCTTGCACAGACTCGCAGCGCTTCTTCGCCGGGATGCCCCAGGGAACCCAGGTCCGTCCGCCGCATCACGACGTCCTTCAACCGCAACGCCATCTCCTCCCGGACGGCGTGAACGACCTCCGCTTTCAGAACCTCTTTCGAGCCCGGCAAGAGCTCGCCCAGAGCGCGCTCTCGCTCAATATATCGAACTACGCGGCGAAACTGCGAGCCATGGTTGTACACGAGATGCTCTATCACCCGTTCATCCAGGCCGGACGGCTTTTCACGAATCGCCCGACGAAGGAAACTGCTAAACTGCTCGATCCATCCGCCGAAGACCGGCATTCTCCTCGTGAGCGTTTTCGGGGGCTTGCGGTAACCCAACTTCTGGAAAACGAGGTCAACCACTTTCTCTGCGAGAAACCGGCACGTTGTGTACTTCACACCGACGACGCTGATCAGCCCCTGGATGCGGTCAAGCTTCGCGTGGTCGGTGATCTCATACTTCCGAGAGGCCTTCGAGACGCCTGCCTCGACACATTTCTCGGTAATGGGGCGTAGTCCCCCATACCAGAACGTCACGTCTTCCCGCTTGAGATTCGCACCCGCATAGCCGGCATTGACTTCCGCAATGAAATCCGCGATGTCTTTCTCTGTGATCGAGAAATCGTCGGGGTCGCCTCGATAGACCGTGTCTGTTGTCCCGATGAGCGAGCGACCCCGCCATGGCGTCACGAAGAGCAACCTCTTGCCGCGACTCAGCACCGCTTCGGCATCCCTCTGTTGGCTGGGGATGCTGAACGCATAGTCCTTGCACAGAAGCGGCGCCACAATCTGAATTCCTTTCGAGCGGACGACCCTCCGTTCCGGCGGACGATACCTCAGCAATCCCACCACGATGTCCGACCAGGGCCCCGTGACATTTGCAAACATCTTTGCCCGCACCTCGAACTCCTCACCCGTCAGGACATCCTTGACCCTTGCGCAGTCCACTCGCCTGCCGTTGAGATTGAATCCGACAACCTCCGCGTAGTTCGCCAGGTCCGCACCCGCTTTCGCAGCCGAGCGAGCGAAGGAGAGGGTCAGGCGCTCTGAGTTGAACATCTGAGCGTCGTAGAAGACGGCGCCGCCCGTAAGACCCTTCCTGTCGAGTCCGGGGAGAATGCGCGAGCACCGATACGCGGAAATCACCCTCCCCCGCGGAATGAATTTCTCCGGGTCGCCGGGCTGATTGCGGTCATAGCTCAGGAGGTCGTTGATTAGCATCGCTGCGGCCATCGCTTCCGGCCCCCGGCGCACTTGACCGTACGTCGGAATCAGGAAAGGAAGGCGGTGCACAAGGTGCGGCGCGATGCGCATGAGAGTCGTCCGCTCCCGGATGGATTCCCTCATTCGTCGAATGTCGAGATGTTGCAAATAACGCAGCCCCCCGTGAACGATCCGCAGCGTCGCCGAGGAGGTCGCCTCGCCAAAATCCCCTTTCTCAACCAACGCCACAGAAAGTCCTCGCAGCGCGGCATCCCACGCGATGCAGACGCCGTTGATTCCGCCGCCGATGACGAGTAAATCGTATTCCTTGTTGGACAACTTCGAGAGGTTTCGCCTCAATTCGTTCACCCTCGCTTTGTTCGGTAATGAAAAAACGACGGTAGTATATAGAATCGTTCTCTGGCGGGCAACATGAGGAGAGTTTGGAGGCTTGGTTGAGCTATTCCTTCAACGCAGAGGCGCCGAGGCGCAGGGGTCGGACTTTTTGTCTATCTTCCTCATGTTCGTGCTCTTCCCTGGCCGCTGGGGCCAATGGACCGTACATGCGCGGGCGGCCCCCCCTGCGCGTACCCCGTGGTCTGCGCGCGAGCGCGGGCAGGCGTGGTCACACCGGGGCCCATATTCACCACGAAGGACACGAAGGGCACGAACGTTCAAGGACAAGAAGATGCAGGCGGGGACGCCTGCGCTACACGGGATGCAGTCCTTTGCGGCTTTGCGTCTCTGCGTTCGAGAAATTAGCTCTGCTCGCGCAATCCTCCGTCTGCAACCCCCAAAATGGCAAACCGGCAACAGGCTGGCCGCCTATTCCGGCTCCTCTTTCACCATGTAAAACCGTTGCAGGACGCTCGGGTCGCCGGGTGGTTTTCCGTTCATTCCGGGGGAGTTGCCCTTGTCCGTCCAGGTCATCCAACCGCCGTTTGATCCCTCCGTCACAATGTCCCCGGAAGGGTCGGGTACTTCGTTCCAGGTCGTCCCGC
>JAUYEE010000200.1 GCA_030691545.1 bacterium
TCTCGAGGAGGTTCGCCGTTTCACCCCTTTGCGGGTGGATGATTGAGACCTTTTTCTCTCGTCTCTCCGTGAGCATCTCCTCGAAGGCGTCGCGTTCAGGAATGTCACTCGGCAGAATAATCTCGCCGGGGATGGGCCGGCCCGAACTGTAAAACTGGTTGATGAACGAGGAGACAACCTCCTCGTCAGAGATTTTGACGTTCGAGAATGGGTAAGTGGAGCTTTCCAAGAGCTTTCCCTCGCGGATATACATGATGGAGAGCTGCGCTTCGTCCGCTTCCCGGGCGAGACCGAAGACGTCGCGGTCAATGGACATCGCGGAGACGACGGTTTGCCTTTCGATAGTTCGTTCGATGGCGCGAATCTGGTCGCGGATTTTCGCGGCTTCCTCGAAGTCGAGGCTCTCAGCGGCGCGGTTCATCTTCTCCGTCAGTGAAGCGAGCAACTCCCTGTTCTTGCCCTGAAGGAACAAGAGGGCACTGTGAAGAATCACCCCGTATTCCTGCTCGCTGATGAGATTGACGCAGCAGCCGGGACATCGCCGGATTTGGCACTGGAGACACGGGCGCTCGTTATGAGCGCGCATCTTCGCATCGGTGCACGTGCGAAGCGGAAACGTCTTGGTCAGAAGGCGAAGGGTCTCTCTTACGGAACCCGCGGACGAATACGGGCCGAAATAGACGGCTTTGTCCTTAACCTTGCCACGAATGCGAACAATGGAGATTCGCGGGTATCTCTCCGTCGGGTCAATGCGGAGGCTGATGTAGGTTTTGTCGTCCCGCCACACGATGTTGTATCGCGGGCGGTGAATCTTGATGAGGTTATTTTCGAGGATGAGGGCTTCTTTTTCGGTGTTGGTGATGAGCCATTCGATATTCTCGGTTTTTTCCGCGATGAAGGGGACCGACTGCCGGGAGTCTGTCCCGGAGAAGTACGAGCGGACGCGGCTGCGAAGGTCGCGAGCCTTGCCAATGTAAATGATCTTCCCCTGGGCGTTTTTCATGAGATAAACGCCGGGGCTTTTGGGTATGTCCTCGAGAATCGCGCGGTCAATCATGCGACACCAATCCTTGCGAGCGGCCATATACTTCAATTCCTTGCCCCGTATTGAGTTTACTATCTTCCAGGAGAAGCATCAATGCGACCCTGTGGGTAAAAACCGTCCCCGCCACGGCGGGGCACTCGGCACAGCCCTCTGGCGCACAGTGGACCCAGGTACACTCTGCCATCGTGGGGATCGAGGTGTCCTGGCGGGAGGGGATAACTTCTCGGCAAAAAGCGAAGGCCCCGGTCACCCGTATCCGCGGGCGAGCGGAGCCTCCTCTACCGTTTAGCGAAACATCTCACCAGAAGTTATTCCTCTGGCCGTACCAGACGTCGCCATTCTTCCACTGGGGACTGCTGCCGCCCCAGCCCATATTGCATTTGAACTTGTGCTCGGCGCTCGCGAGTGCTTCTCAAGGCCAGAACAGGATGTTTCTCGCCGCGTACCAGAGGTCTTCCGCGTTGTGCCACTCGGGGGTCGTGCCTCCCCAGCCCATGTTGCACAGCACTTCTCGTTTGCGGGAGACGACCCAGCCGGTTCTCTCGCCTCGCTTTTCCCGGTATCGGAATCCGTAGGCGAGGGCATAGTGCCAGTCGAAGCCGACAACGGAAGGGCGATCGTTCTTGATTTCGTCTTCGGCGAGTTCCCGGGGCCCGTTCCATGTCCACGCAAGGAGCGGAGCGGTGTATCTGGCGTAATGGTCAATAACGCCGCCTGTATGGTCCGCCCATTCGTATCCCGCGTCCATATCCCAGGGATTTGTGGCGCCCTGGCTCCCGGAACAATACGTCTGGATGCGGGGCACGATGTACCAGATGCAGTCTCGCACCGCCGCGTTGTTGGTCAAAGGCGTCGGACACTCCCCCGCGATCAGGTCGCCGGGAACCATGTCTGGAAACCCGAACCACTCCGCGAAGCAGTCCCACATGTCCCAGAATCCGTACATCATAGCCCAGGCGGTTGCGCCGCAGCCGCTGGAACAATCGTCTCCGTCCTCCTGCGAGTAATTCCTTTGGAAACTGGTGAAATCCGCATACCAATACTCCCACGCCGTCCACACAAAGCCCGCGGGCTCCTCGGCGCCCAAGGGCATTTGACTGACCCCGAGGATGTACTCCGCTTTTCTGTCACCAACGAACACGACGTGCATCGGCGTGACGCCGGGCTTCAGGCCGTGCATCTGCACGCCCAGCGCCAGTATCTTGTAGTCGACAAGACTGGGGTCGTCGAGAGTAAGCGATTTGACAACCTCGTTCTTGAGAATGACGACGTCCTGGCCGAGGGGGATGACAATCTCCTCTGGCACACGCCCCAGCTCCGCATCCCATTCCGGCTTCGCCGCCTCCCTGAGCCGTTTGCGCATCTCCTGATAGACCGCGGAGCTGAGGTAATCGTTTTTGAACTCGCCGTAACTTGCGTATGGCCCGAACTGGACCGGCGGGGCAGGCGGGTGATAGCTATCCTTGGGGTTAACCCATTCCACATAGTGCTCATCGGCATAGTCGAGAATGCCGGACGCGAACCGGATCGGCGGGTCCCCGAGATACCCTATGAGGTTTCCACCCTGATCCTCGGCCGCCGTGAACCCGCCGAGGTACCGTACGATGCGCGCTGCCGACGTGCCGCACATCCTCCGGAGGCGCTCCGTGCGTGTAAAGCCCTCGGTAGCGAAGCTAACCACCGGAAAATCGTCCTCGGTGAGGGAGACGAGGATATACCCTCTTGGCATTCCGCTGTCACCTATCATCAACGGCTTCTGGGTTCGAGAAGTGGGATCAGGTTTTTGGCCCGGACCGCCGAAGGGCATGTCCGGCGGCTCCGGCTGCGGTCCCAGCAACGCGAACTCCATGTAAGCGGGGCCGTCTATGCCGGGAGTATACACGGGAAACACTATCGGACCCAGCATGGCGTCTTCCCATCCCTCCAGGCCCCGCGAACTGCCGAGAAGGTCCGTGGCGATCCCCTTTGTCGTGGCGGGGACGTCTTCAAAGGGGATGTTGAGGGGGAAACCCCATCCGTCACCGGGTTCGATTCGCATGTGATAGTATCCTGTGGCAGAGCTATACGTGTCCTGGAAGGCTCCTTCGGTTGTGATCGGAATTGTGTTCGCGGGCACCTCCTGCCACGGGCCGCCGGGCACCTCCGACCTTTCCAACCTCAGCAGGTTGGTGGTCCCAAAGGCCGGTGACAGAATGAACAGAACGAGAAAGCCGGAAATTACGATTCTCATAGACCCTCCTTTCGCGGTTGTTCGAGACGGTTCCGGGAAACATTTACACGAGCACCCGAGAGACGAGCTCTCGAGGAATACGCAATGCGGATGACCGAGTCTGCCTGCCTCGAACATTCGCGGCCGCCCGCAGGGGAAAGGGAAATCAACGATTGAAAATGGAAAACCATACAGCGTTTTGAGATTTTCGAGCGTTTCCGAGAACAGATGACTGTTCCGGCCGGCACTCGTGACCCAACACAAAGCGATTCTGCACGAACTTCCGCAGTACATCAACTGTTTTCTTGCAGGAGTCTCCACAAAAATTTGAGCTATATGGGGAACATGGGTTGCGGCTCGGGGCGCGGTTGAGTTTTTCCTCCTGGAAATGGGGTCTCACTGCCCTCCAGGAAGGCCTTGATGCCATCGGCTAAGGCGTGGTACCCGAAGTTGAGGACCACAAAGGGGCCCGCCGAGAGCGCCGTTTCAGCGCATGGTGGGCAAGGACGCCCGGCTTCAGTCCCTCCCTCAGCCACACCGCCACGAAGTGCACAGCCACGGCCGCAATGGGAATCATGTTCTGGAGACGCTCGTACCAGCGGAGGCGGATGTGCCCGATTCGGAGCGGCTGCTTGACAAACCGTATAGTCTCCTCAATCTGCCACCGACGACGGGAGCTGCCTGCAACGAGCAGAAGGGACTACCGGCTTTTGGCTCGCGCAACATTGGTGAGCAGCATGGTCGGTTCTCTGCCCAAAATGAAGTTGTCCGCTTTTTCGGCCGAGATGAGCCTTCACACTTGCTAAACTCGATTTCTATCCGGCTACCAGACGGTCACATCCTCACTCCGCCGGTTTTCGACGAAGGTCTTGTTTTACTGCCCGAATGAGAAGGGCAGGACACCGCAATCCTCGCACAATGGAGGCCTTCGTAAACCGCCTGCTTCAGAAGGGCGACCCAAAGGGAAAACTCCGGGAATCTTTTGTTCGGAGCCCGGGGCTTTCTTCTCCTCAGATCATATCGGCAATACGCAGGCAGCCCCGTCCGATAGCCTCGCTTGTCAGCCCAGGCCAATTCTCATCTCGAACGCGTCTCTTTTTAGAAACTCGCCTTGCAGGCGTACCAGGTGCCCTTGGCGTTTTTCCACAGTTTGCTGCAACCCCATCCCATGTTGCATTTGAAGCGGCGTTGTCTGCACCAGGTGACGCCCCCCAGTGTGTACCGCCGGTACTTGTACTGATACGCGACGGCGTAGTGCGCGGAAGCGCAGCCGATGCCAATGATGACGGGCCTGCTATCACTCTTGATGGTGTTGATGGCCAGGTCGCGTGGGCCATTCCACGTCCACCCAAAGCATGGCCAGGTCCACTTGTAGTGGTAGCTCCAAAAGGAATGGCGGTATTTGGCCCAGTTGTAACCTTTATGCTCCTTCCAGGGGAAGGTCACTCCTTTCGTGCCAAAGCAAAAGGTGTCGGTTGCGGCCACGATGTACCAGATGCAAGCTCTGACGGCGTCGTTGTTGTACAAGGGAGCGACACCGTCAATCAGAGCCGTGTTTTTGCCGGAATGGTCCCACCATCCATAAATCAGGGCCCAGGCAGTGGGGCCGCATCCACTCCAGCACATCCCTCCCCACTCCTGGTCGTAGCACCTTTGCGACCCCATGGCATCTGTGTACCAGTATTCCCACGGCGACCAGCCCGTGGGTTGTTGCGGAGAAAGAGCGCCTTGCTCGGTGATTAGCAGCATGTAGTCCGTCTCGCTGCCGTTCTCAAATATCACCTGGAGGGGCGTCTGCCCCGGTTGCTTGCCGACGATCAGAAGGCCCGGCGGGGTAGCTAAGATTTGGATATCCGCCAGAGCGGGGTCATCAACGGAGAATCCCTTGATGACCTCCTGCTCGAGGAACACTTTCTCCTCGCCCACAGTGACCGTGAGAACCTCCGGCAACCGATTCAGGACAACGTCCCACTCCTCCCTTGCCGCTTCTCTCCGGCGCTTGCGACCCTCCTCGAAGCGCTTGGATTCCATATAATCTTTCTTGAAGGCTTCGTAGCTCGTGTAGGGCTCGCCCTCGAAGGGCGGAGGATCGGGATTGTTTTCACCGTCGGGGCTTCCCTCTCCTTCAAACACCCTGTCGTATTCCAGGATCTCGTCGGGGTACCAGAGCGGGGGCTCCCCTTCATACGCCAGGACCTCTTCCTTGCCATTCTCGGCAATTTTCAGGCTATCCGTAATCGCGATTATCCGGACTGCCGATGTTCTCGCCCGCTTCCGGAGACATTCTGTCCTTGTCGTCCCCTCAGTGGAATACTCGACGACAGGGAAGTCGTCTTCAGTGAGGGAGACCAGGATGAAGCCGCGCGGCGTGGCCGAAAGGCAATCAAAGCCCGTGGGGGTAGCCTGAGTCTCCGCTTTCAAAGGAACCTGATCCTGAAACGGATAATCCGGGTACTCCGGCCCCGGACTGAGCAGAGCGAACTCCATGTAGGAGGGACCGTCTATGCCCGGCGTGTACATGGGAAACGCTATTGGGCCGAGCAGCGCGTCCTCCCATCCCTCAAGGTCGCGTGAGCTTCCCAGGAGTTCCTCCGCAATCCCAACGGCCATGGGCGAGACATCTTCGAGAGGAATGTTCAGAGGGAAACCCCACTCGACCCCCGGGTCAATGCGCATGCGATAATAGCCCGTGGCAGACTCATAGGTGTCCTCGAAGGCGCCTTCGACTGTGATCGGAAGCACGTTCGCGGGCACCTCCTGCCACGGGCCGCCGGGCACCTCCGACCTTTCGAGCCTCAGCAGGTTGGTGGCGCCGAAGACCGGTGACAGAATGAACAAGACGAGAAAGCCGCAAATTAGAGTTCTCATAGCCCCTCCTTTGTTGGTTGTTCAGGACAGTCGCGGGAGACACTTATGCAGAAATGCGCGAGAGAAGCTCCCCAGGAATGCACAATGCGGATAGGCAGGTTTGGCGGCCTCGACCACCCGTAGCCGCTGACAGCGCGAAGGAAAACCAAGAATTGCGATTGGAAAAGCATAAGAGGTCCTAGCCTCCCCAAGTCTTGCCCCTAATATGAATACCATAGTATAAGGTACTTGTGCGCGAATTTCCGCAGTATGTCAAGTGTTTTTTTGGGGAAAATTTGTGGCGCCCCCCCCACCCGTGATGAGGCAGCGCGACGTGTAAGCGGAGACGAGTCTGCTTGTTCGGTGGGATGTTGTTGATGTCGCCACAGATACGGAACCGACGACATGTTTTCACCCTGCATTTTCGGTTTCGCCACGTCAAAGACAAGCACGAGAATGCGCATTGACTCCCTCAGCGTCAGATGATATATATCTAAGGCGGTATTCGCTGGAACAAACGAATCCGTGTTGTAGTCGAAGAAATCTGACGGCGCGACAGCGCGGCACGACCACAAACAGGTTTTCTGGCCGTTGCCCAACAACTGGATGAAAGAATGCCCGGCGTAGATTCGGGCAGAGGAGGCGCACGATGAAAACTATGGCGATGTTTGGGATTATCCTCGGGCTTTGCCTGCTCGCAGCGAGTCCGGTCGCCGCGGACATCCTGGTTCTGAACAACGGGCAGGTTGTCGTCGGGAAGATTTCGACGGCGGCCTCCGGACGATACAAGCTGACGACCGAATTCGGCGACCAGTTCTTCACGCGGGAGCAAGTGGCGAACTTCTGGCTCACGAACCCGGGGATGGAGGCGGAGAGCTACTACCAGGCTGGCGTTCTACTGATGAGCAAAGGCCAGCGCGACACGGCGAGGCAAATCTTCGAGCGGTGTCTGCAGTACGACGCGAGTTATCGCGATAAGTGCAATGCTGCCTTGACGGGCGGAACCGTGGCCGCGGCGCCGACAACTTCCACTGCAGGAACCCCGGGCACAACCCCCGTCGTCCTTCCGCCGGAATCGCAGGGTCAAGTCGTGAAATTACAATGCAGCGAGTGCTCGGGCACCGGACAGATTACATCCTCCAGCGGCATCAGCGATGTGCAGCGTATGCGGCCGTGTCCCCTCTGCGGAGGAAAAGGGTTTAGAGAACTGCAAATCCCGCCGGGATACGAGTTGTGTTCGGACTGCGGGGGGTTTGGGGCGGCGGTGGGCCAGGGCAGCTCCGGCGGCAGCTCCAGCGGCAGGTCCAGCGGAAGGTCCAGCGGAAGGTCCAGCGGCAGGTCCAGCGGCAGGTCCAGCAGCAGGTCCAGCAGCGAGGGCGGGTTTTCTATGAAGATGGAAATCTGCGCGCGTTGCGCCGGTCGCGGCGTCGTGAAAACACCCTGGAGGCCTGCGGAGGAAGTGCCAGGAGCCGACGGCGCCACCCCGGCGGTCGTGGGCTTCTCACCACCACCGGGAACGGCGCCCACCACAGGGCCGACGGGCACCTACAACATTGTGAGGGATCGGGCGAGAGATGTCGCCTCCGGAAATCAGCCCACGCGGCCCATCGGGCCGTCGGGGGTTCGCCCGGTTTCGCCGACCCTTGTGGAGGACCCCTCGTCGGTGGACCCTGCTGCGGGTGGCGGAGCTTCCTCGGCGGAGGAAGTCGTGGAAGAGGTTCCAGGTCGAGATACGGGAAGCTCTCCCAACGCCTCCGGAGGCGAAGGAGCCCGGGAATCGAGCAAGGAAGAAACCGAAGCAAGTGAGCCCTCCGACTATGAACAGCCGGGGTTCATGGGGAAAGTCAACAAGTACAAGTGGTACATCGTCTTAGGGGGCGTGGTGCTGCTGGTTTTCGCCGTCGTGTACAACAAGATGAGTGCGAAGAAATAGGAGGTGGACGTGTCAAAGGGCGTGTGGTTGAGGGGTATGATAGTGCGACTTTTCGCGGGAGTGTGCTTTCTCGCCGTCAGCCCGCTCACAGAAAGTGCGGAGCTGACGTTGAGCCGAGTGGTCTGGGATTTTGCCAGCATTCAGCAGGGCGACAGCCCAACTCAGAAAATCGTCCTGAAGAACACCGGCACGGATGCCGTGAAAATCTTGAAAACCGAGTTACCGGCAGGTTGCTCGGCAAAACCCGAATTGGCAGATAAAGAGATTCCGACGGGTGGGGAACTCGAAGTTGAGTTTGCGTTCGATTCGAGCGCGGTTCTTGGGAAACTCCAGCAGTACGCTTACATCTTCCTGTCGGATGGAAAGATTGTGCCGCTGACAGTGAAGGGGGAGGTGTACGCCAAGGCGGAGCCGAGGCTGGAGGTGACCCCCGCCGAGTGGGATTTCGGGACGGTTAACGTCGGCGAGAGCCGCCCAATGAGTTTTCGCTGCAAGAACACGGGGACAGCCGACCTCAAAGTCGAGAAGGTTCAGGTTTATGATCCCAGGTTCGAGGTGACTCGCAACATCACAAAGGAGACGGTCGTTCCGGGCGAAGAGGCTGACTTTATCATCTCGGTGAACCCGAAGTACGCGGGAAAGTGCGAGACCGATTTCTACCTGAAGTCTAACAGCGCCGGAATGAAGTACACAAAGATCAGCGTCAGCGGCTACGCGACCGCGAAGACGACCGGAGTGATTGTTTCCTCGGACCTCTCGTCGGTCACGAACAACACCCCGTTCAAGGTCGAAGTCATTCGGACAGATAACCTGGGACGCGAACAGACGCTCACGGTTAACAGGGAAAGCCAGAACTCCTTTACCCCGGAACCTGGGGCGGAGCGGCCGAATCCGGAGAACTACACGCTCACGATTAAACTGGCGAAAGCGGTTGTGCCGGTGCCTGCGCAGGGACCACCTCCGGCCGGCGCCCAGCCGGCGGTGAAGCCGGTGGAAGGCGAGGGTGTGGAAAAGCCGGTTCCTTCCCCCGAAAGCGAGCCTGGAAAAGTGGAAGAAACGCCGTCCGTGAAGCCGGAACAGGAGCCGGAACCTAAGCCGGAGCCGCCAAAGGAAGAAGCTTCCCCGGCGGAGAAAAAGCCGGAAGAGACGAAACCGGAAGCCCCCACGACGCCAGACCAAGAGAAACCTCGCGAACCGGAAGGGGCTCCGACGGAAAAACCTTCGCCCGGAGAGCCAGGTGAAAAAGAACCGACGGTGAAGCCAGAGAAGGAGGAAGGGGCGAAGCCGGCGGAGCCGGAGACCGCGAAGCCGCCAGAGGAAGAGAAAAAGGACGCTCCTGATGCGCCCCCGGCGCCCGCCCCGCCAGCCGACAAACCGTCGGAAGGAGCCGGGTCCACGAATAAATAGAGACGCCTGTACGCTGCAGCGAACGAACGTTCAGAATTTTCCAAGCCGAGCGACGTACCCACCGTCGCCGGCTTTTTCTTCTGGGAAAAGGTTTCTCTCCTCGAGCAAGACGAAGTCGGTCGCGCCTTTGAGGAACGCCCTGACCACGTTCTCGTTCTCCTCACGTTCAATGCTGCACGTGCTATAAACGAGCAGCCCGCCTTCTTTGAGAACGCGGCACCCGCTCGACAACAAACGAAGCTGCAACTGCTGAAGCGCCTTCAGGTCTCGTTCGTTTAGCCGCCACCTCGCTTCCACCCTGCGCCTGAGCACACCCGTATTCGAGCACGGCGCGTCAATGAGGACGCGGTCAAACCCCGGCTTGAGGACAGACTCAATCTGCGTCCCCTGAGCCAGCAACGGACGGACGACTGTCGTTCCGAGCCGCTGAATGTTGTCCCGAAGCAGCGACATTTTGCCCTCGTCAATGTCGCAGGCGACGATTAACCCGCGGTTGCCCATGAGTTCGGCGATATGTGTGGCTTTGCCGCCCGGCGCGCTACACAAGTCAAGCACCTTCTGTCCGGGTCGAGGCGCCAGCAACCTCGCCGGAATCGTCGCCGAGACGTCCTGAAGGTAAAACAGCCCATCCCGGAAAGAGACAAGCTGGGAAAGCCGTTTCGGGGAATTGACGATCTCGAACATCTGCTCCTGGTCCAGAGGGACCGCCTCGACTCCTTCTCGGGCCAATTTCGCAGCCAGCTCATCCCGCGTGGTCTTGAGGGTGTTGACACGGCCGGTGATGGGCGGGGGCGCGTTATTGGCGAGACATATAGACTCCGCTTCCTTCTCTCCGAAGCGGTCAACCCACCGCCGAATAAGCCACGCCGGATGCGAGTGGACAATCGAGAGGTGGAGGACAGCGTCTTTCTCGCGGGGAGGAAAGGGGATGGCGGAGACATCCGAGGGGACCTTGCGGAGGACGGCGTTGGCGAAGCCGGCGGCTTTGGCGCTCAGGGCAGCGCGCGCGAGTTCAACGGACTCATTTACAGCGGCGTATTCCGGCACGCTTCGTATGTAGAGCAGTTGCAGAACGCCGAGGCGGAGGATTTGAAGAAGGGTCGGCTCAATTCTCTTGATTTCGACGCCGGAGAATCTCTCAATGACCCAGTCCAGGGTAAGGCGCCGGCGAACGGCGCTGTAAACAAGCTCCGTGGCGAGCGCTTCGTCGTGTTTTGAAAGGTCGGATGCCTCAATCGCGCGCGAGAGCAGCTCCGTCGCTGAGAGATTACGCATTCTGGCACTGGGCCTGCTCACCTGCGACAAGACGTGGAAAGCCAACTCCCTCGCGTCTTGAAACTTGTGTTCTTTCAATAGCTCCTCCCGAGTGGGCGAAACCTGGCCCGCGATAGTCCGTGCGTGATGCGGCGACGTTTCAGTGGTTCATGTCGGCGCCCCCGAAGCGCATCTCTCGACCCGTTCGATGAGGTCGCATGGGCATCCTGCCCATGTTGAAGGGATGCAGGCGGGGACGCCTGCGGTACGCTCACGGTCTAAGAGCCCGTGCCACTTCTACTCCTCCATGTCCAATCCCCCACGCCGGGCTTCAGCCGGCGCCCCTTCCGTTAGCCACGGGCTTCAGCCCGTGGAACTTCAATGCGGCGGGTATCTTCTGAGCAGGCTTCAGCCTGGCTTCTCGATGAACGGATTCATCCATACCCTTCATCCGTAGCCGCACCCCAGTGCGCGGCCCCCTTGACAAAATCGCCTCCAGATAGTATAAGAATATATGGACACAGAGAAGCAACAGGAAAGGAGGTGATGATCGCCGGAGATTAACAAGGGGTGACTCAACCGGAGACGAGCACTCTTCATGCGCGCCTGATTTCATACGTCCGATGCGTCACATCGCGGACCAAGTCTTACTTTTTGTAGCCATTCAAATGCTTTGACTCGCATGAACTGCCGGAGCTCCCTGGGGTGGATGTACCGCAGGGAGCTTTTTTGTCTTTGCCAATGAGCCCCCCCTTGGTAACGCTGCCGCCTCGGCGGCCCTCTCTGCCGCGCCTTGCCGTGCTGCCCTTGACGGCCAAGACGCCAGCGCTACGTAACTCCTGCAACGAATCCTAAAACACGGAAAGGAGGGGATTCACTCATGAACACAAATGCAGGAAACTCGGAAAAAGAAAACATCCCTATCGGAATGCAGCAACGGGACCACCCACCTAACCCTCAAAGCGAACATCTCAGGCGAAAGCGCCGGCGCTTCTTCAAATTCGCTACGGGCAGCTTCCTGTACTGCCTCAGCGCCCTCTCGATCCTCTGCGGCATCGCCCAGATTGTCGGACCCGTATTAGCCCGAACCAATGCCCTGGCGAAAACGCTTCCGTGTCTGGGAGTCCTCAACCTCTACGAGCTGGCGCTTCTCGCGGCGTTGCTTTTGCTCGTCCTGTGGCGCAACGTCACCGACGACGCTGTCTTTCTCGTTATCCTCATCTCCCTATTCCTCATCGCCAGCGGTGTCACCTTAGACACAATTGCCAATGACAATCCCCCCGTCGCGGCTGCTGTCGGCGTCGGTTGTTTCGTACTCGGCGGCATGAAACTCTGGGCAATGAGGCGATACATCGCGATTCGCCTCGAACGACTCTTGATGATAGCAGCCGCAGTCCTCCTGGCGTGGAACTTCCTCCTTCCCCCCATTCTCGCGGTGATTGTCCGAAACGCCCACGAACGCGCCATAGCCGTCGAAAGGGGCTGGCTCATCGGCTGGTTGGTGATGCTATGCGGTGGCGTCCTGATGCTCGTCCATTCCGTCAGAACGCCAACCGGGGCAGCGCGCCCGCCAGACACACACATCCCCTTCTTGCGAACAAGCGGCATGGCGTGGGTGTTCGCCCTCATCCTCCTCGCCGCGGCAAACGTCCATCAACTCGCCCTGACGTTCATATTCGACCTCAGCGTCAGTTTCGGAGACTTTCTGCCAATCGTCGGCCTCGCTGCGTTGCTCACCCTCGAGCTCATGCGCAACTACGGCAAGAAATTCGCCGAAGAACACATCGTCGTTTCGGTAGTGCCCCTGGCAGCCGTCCTCTTCGCCGTATTCACGGGAACAACCGACCGAGGCTTCTCCCTCGATGTGGGACTTCTCTGGCATCCCCCGGTACTCATAGCCGTATTGGGGCCTGCAATCCTGTGGATTTCTCTGCGAAACCGCTGGCAAAAACTCCTCCCCGTCGTCGGAGCTTACGTAGTCTGCGCCCTTCTGACAGTCGGGGGCGAATCCGGCCATCCCGAAACCTTCAACTGGGAATGGTCCGGCTGGCTCGTGGGCGCGAGCTTGTTCATCCTGAGCCTTCTCTTGCGAAAGGTAGCTCTGGCAATGTTCGCCGTTGTACTATTCTCCGTCACAGGTGGGGCTTCCAGCGGCCTGCGCGCCTTCGCGGACGCCCATGCCCTTCCCATCGCTGGAATCGTTGGACTCATAGCGGGCTTCGGCACCGTACTCGTTCACGCCATCTTTCGCAAAAAACTGCCGCGAGCGATAGCTTTCGCCGGCGCCGCGGTTCTCTCTCTCAGCGTAATGGTATGCTTTGGCCCGCAGGTAGGCGCCATCACCGGGCATCACGCCATCGCAAGCGGATTGATTGCCGCTGTGTTAGGCGTCGGGTTGTGCTTGCGCACACGCGACTTCGCCGTCGCCGCAAGTCTCCTCGTTCCTCTGATCCGGGGCATCTACATCGGACTCGAAGGAATGGCCGGCTGGCGATACGCCATCCTCAGCTTCCTCCTGTTAGCGGGCGGCGTCCTCGTCAGCCTCCGCAAAAGCCGCACCGGCAAAACCGGAGCAGGGTAATCACACCCCAGTATTCTCTTACCTGCCGCCGCCGATTTTGTGTAAAATGACCACAGATCGCCCACTTCTCGCAACAATAGAAAACGAGGTGAGCCATGAAAACATTTACCGCATACATAGAGTACGACCCGGAGACCAATCTCTACGTCGGCATCGTCCCCGGCATTCCCGGAGCCCACACCCAAGGCGCCACACTCGACGAGCTCCAGGTCAACCTCAAAGAAGTCCTCGAGCTTTGCCTCCAGGAGTTCGACGGTAACCTCGAAACTCTTCCCCGCTTCGCCGGCCTTCAGCAGATCGAGGTGGCGGTGTGACGCGCCTGCCGATTGTTGATTTTAAGAGGATGGAAAAAGTTCTCCTTAACCTCGGCTTCCGAGCCGTACGCCAGAAAGGTAGCCACGTCCTCTACCGTCACCCCGACGGCCGAACGACCACGCTCCCCAAGCATCCTGGCAGAGACCTCGCCCGCCCCCTCATTCGTGAAATCCTCCGCGAAATCGAACTCTCCCCTGACCAGTTCAGAAGCGAACTGGGCAAGACCTAACCGCCCCTGATCCCTCTCTCGCCAACTCAACAAGCATAGGACCCCGAATGGCAAATCGAAAATCCAAAATGGGTTCATCCTGTCCATCCTGTCATCCTGTCGCAACGATGCTCCAATCCAAAATGTATCCATCCTGTCCATCCTGTTATCCTGTCAAAACTCATTCCGCAATCCACAATCGCAAATCCGAATTGGCACGCCCTGTCCATCCACTTCGTCGCGCCCTCTTCGTGCTCTTCGTGCTCTTCATGGTTTCGCCTTCCGCTCCGCGCCCTTCGTGGTTTCTTCACCAGCCAATCCCGTACCGCTGGCATCTTGCCGGCTGTACCGCAGGCGTCCCGCCTGCAATGCGCGACCTGAAATTGCCCCCCCCTCTCAGCGTTCCCCGCGCCCTTCGCGGTTTCTCCACCGGCCAACCCCGTACCGCTGGCATCTTGCCGGCTGTACCGCGGGCGTCTCGCCCGCCCTTGTCCTCAGCCCACAATCCGAAACCGACGCACCGTGCCCCAACCCCATGCATTCTCTTCCTCCTGTGATCCTGCCCGAAATAATCCCCAATCCAAAATCCAAGACCGAGCGCTCCCCCTCCCTGTCCTCCCGCGCAGTGATTCCCCATCTTGCTTGACATTGGCCTGTGCGTTCAGTAACCTACCCGCGAGTACTAAGCCGCGGTCGGCGCGAGGCCCACGCGTCTGCATCTTACTCCACGGGAACACGCGAGAGGCGTAATGGAGGAGCTTAAGGCCATAACGGATAACGTCAGCCGGGTGATTGACGACGCCAGTAAGGGTGTGCGGGAAGCGGCGGAGTCTCTCGGAGCTCCTGAGGTCTATACGCTTAACAGGAGAAGCACGCTAAACATATGCGCGGCTGTTGCTGTTGACACGGGGCAAACCCTGTTCGGTGGTGTCCTTAGGGACGTTGGGGTCGCGCTGTTTCAGGTGGCGAGTTCCCAGGAGAACGACGATCCAAAGTCTTACGCATTTTGGGTGGATCCCAACCTTCCAGAAGACAACAGGAAGAGGGATATCCAGAACAGGCTCGACGAACTCGTCTCCAAGGATCCGGTTGTCAGGGAGTTCGTTGGTTCGATGGGCTGGGCCAGCGTTTACGCCGAACGCGTTATGCCACCCGGGTGCTATTCGTCGGCAGCCGCCCTGGCGGACTTCCTGAGAGAGTTGCTGGAGTGGGCGAAGCTTTATGATGTTTCCAGGAAGCTCGCCCAGGTTCGTTGCTTGGGGACAGGCATCCAACCTGTGCTGCTGCGGGACGGGACGCTCAGGTTCGGCCACGCTCAGGAGGGGATAAACAGACCTCTGGGCGAGCTTTTCCGCCAGCTGGACCTGCCTATTCTGGGCATCTCAAAGCAGTCGGCCCTGCTTAGAAACCCCGCTATCATCCTGTGGCTTTGGCGCCACGGCGTATACGCCAAAGGCGGTCCGGTGATGGTGCGGATAGATACCGACATGTTTAGGGACCTTGGCTGGCGCCTTGAAAGATATTTCGGAGACCAGCAGTCAAGAACCCGTTTCGGTAGGTACGCCCTGGTCCGCTTTGACCCGCTCCCAGGCAGTAGAAACTTCTTTGCCGTAGATATCCCGGATTTTCTCGTAGATGACATTGACGAAACGCTCGTCCTGCTATCTGGGGTGGCGCAACAGTCCACGGCGACATCCTATCCGACCCCAGGCTACCCCATCGCTCTCAGAAAGGTCCACGATAAGGTCGTCTTCACCGACGACAAAGTGTATATGCTGGAGAATAGCCTGAGAAGATCAATACCAACGGAGATTTACGAGTTCCTAAAAAGTCTTGGTGCCTGAAAGGAGGCAGCAACGGCGATGACAAAGCAAGCCGATAGAGTGGGCGTCCTGGTCGGACGGGGAAAAGAGCGGGACCATCTCGAGATGGTGGTAGCGTTTTCTGAAAGAGAAAACGCTCCCAAGCTCGGCAGCTTTCTCGTCATAGAGGAGCAGGAATTCAAGAATAGAAAATTCCTCTCGCGGGTGGAGGACATGAACTACGGGGACTTCCAGGCTACCAAGGATGAGCGCATACGGGCCATTGTCGAGAAGTATATGCGCGAAATCGCCGGTTATGGCAGGGAGTTGTCCGAGGAAGAGAAGAAAACCCTGTTTTTCCGCCATTACATTTTGAAGGTTGTTGGCGAGATCAGGGCCGATGGCAAAGACATCGTTACTGAATACAGGTTGCTTCCTGAACTGTCCTCGGTTTGCAGGTTCCCAACCGACGCCGAGTACTCCACGATAACCAATGCGGGAATACAAAACCCTGCCAGTGCAATGAAAGTGGGCAAATTGGTACTCGGAACCGAGGAGAAGACAAACGATGTGCTTTTCGAACCGTGGAAATTCGAGAAACGCAGAACCGCCATTTTCGCAAGGACGGGCTACGGCAAGAGTAACCTCTGCAAGGTAGTAGTGTCCTTGGCGTCGCGGACAGGCAACATTGGCATATTAGTCCTGGACATGGATGGGGAATACGCGTTCAAGACGAAAGACCGGGCTGGCAAGGAGGTTTTAGGATTAGCCGACATTGAGGCCCTCGAGGGCGACCTTGTAGTTTATACGCAACGGCAAGACATGGTCGACAAGTACAGGGGTATTTACATCAGCCCCATCGTTAACCTGGAGCTTATTCAGCCATTCTACCTTGCCAAGTTCTTTGAGGATCAGGAACTGGCGACTATGCGTGAGTTTATGTACATGCCAAAGGACAAAGAGGGGACCTGGAGACAATTCATTCAGAAATGGAGGAGGGCGAAAGACTGGAGACAACGCGACCATGAGACAGAGGCATTTGTCACCGGGTTCACGTCGAACGCTGCTCAACAACGCGTCTTAAGGCGCAATCTGAGACCCCTGCTTCAACTTGATAGTCCGCAGGCCCCCAACTTGGTTCAGGACGCCATGTACCATCTCTCCCAAGGGAGGCTTGTGGTTCTCGACCTTAGCCTCATGCCACTCGACCGCGCACTGTTAACTGCGGACCTTCTTGTTGACGGAATATTCAACTACAACATCCGCGGCGTCACAGCAGGCAAGCTCATAAACGCAATCGCAGTGTTCGAAGAGGCTCAAAACGTATTACACAAGGACGCAGTAAAAGAGGGGAAGACCGTATTTGCTCGCTGGGCGAAAGAGGGGCGCAAATTCCAACTGGGACTCATCTATGTAACGCAGCAGCCAGGAGCGATCGCCGAAGAAATCGTTAGTCAGACCGACAACTTCTTCGTGATGCACCTACTGAGCACGGCAGACATAGACGCGCTAAGAAAAGCCAACCCTCACTACGACGGTGTCATCGCGGATTTCCTGACCATGGAGACAATTGTGGGCAACACCTATATCTACAGTGCGCCGCTTCAGCCATACGTCTTCCCTGCAAAGGTCGCGGAATTCAGTAAAGACTTCTTCCGGAAAATCCCAAGGAAGATAGAACCTATGGAAGGTGTCCTGAAGCAGCTTGAAAAAACGGCGAAGGCTCTAAGCGCCCTCGCCGGCAAGCGATACGCCCAATGGACCAAGTTCGTGGGCGCATGCTCGTACAAGCTGTATGAGTATTTTCGCGATAACGACATTTCCATTCCGTTCCTCGACCATGAGATGAAACGAATAGATTACGCAGTAGCCGAAAACTTGGCTATGGTTCTTGGCATGCGAGGTCTCTTGAAACTGCCGATAGACCCGGGAACAAATGCCCCCGAAACGCCAAATGATCGAGAGGCCGACGGCGAGTAAGGTGATTCCCCCGGACAAAGACTCGAGGAAGGTAGAAGCCATTAGGGCGGAGATACGAGATTCCTATCTCGCTGATGAAACGCCCTGGGTGATTGCGTATAGCGGTGGGAAAGACAGCACCGCAACTCTGCAGTTGGTCCTCGAAACAGTGGCCAAGGACCCCGGCAAACAAGTCCAAGTTGTCTACGCAGACACCAGGGTCGAGCCACCCCCTGTCATCGGCCAGGCGCGCGTCCTGCTGCGCGGAATAAGCCGCTGGGCCCGGGCTAACAACCTTCCCGTTAGCGTGAAGGTGGTCTACCCGAAGCCCCGAGACAATTTCTTCGTTTTGGTTCTCGGAAAAGGATATCTTCCCCCCACAAGATGGTTCAGGTGGTGCACAGAGCGACTCAAGGTACGCCCAATAAAAACACACATTAAGCACATCATAAGGCAATCCGGAACCTGTGTTGTTCTCCTCGGCACGCGCCTAAAGGAAAGCCAGGAAAGAGACAGGCGCCTAAAAAGCAGGGGGTATTCTAAGTGGATGCCCTTCGAGGGCCTCCCCGGGGCCACCATCTATGCGCCCATCTTCGAGCTATCTGTTGAGGACGTATGGTCTTTCCTACTCGACAATGATCCCCCCTGGGGAATGGACCATCACCAACTCAGACACCTTTACACAGGAGGAAACACCAGCTGCTCTCTCTTCTGTGGCGGAATAAGGTTTGGATGTTGGGTCTGCACCGTGGTGAAAAAAGACCGGTGCACGCAGGGCCTTGCGGAGCTCCCCGGCTGGGACTGGCTCGATGACCTGCTGGCTTACAGAGACCTGTTGCTCACGACCAGATGGGACCCCGCCACGCGCCTCACGCGGTGCACGAATGGGAAGGAGTACCTCGGCCCCCTGAATCTCCGAACGAGGAAGTTCCTTCGTCGGAAGCTGGAAGAGTTGCAGGACAAAACGGGAGTAAGATTTCTGACCTCCACCCAAGACGCGATGATCCGGGACCTTTGGGCCGCTGAGAAAAGGGCGCGCATCCATGTCTGAAAGCCGGTATAGCCGCGCGGTTCTCGAACACTTCCACACCCCCCGCAACATGGGCGCAATGGAAAACCCGAGTGCCGTAGGGAACGCGGGGAACCCCCAGTGCGGGGACGTCATTCGCCTGTACGTGAGGATAAAACAAGGCGTCATAGTAGACGCCAAGGCCAAGGTCCTCGGCTGCCCCGTGGCCATCGCCGCTGCCAGCGTGCTCACCGAGATCCTCAGAGGAAAGACGCTCAAGGAAGCGATGCAGATCAGCAATGGTG
The DNA here is from genome assembly GCA_030691545.1 of bacterium. GTDB lineage: Bacteria > Auribacterota > JABMQX01 > JABMQX01 > JABMQX01 > JAUYEE01. The sequence goes on from JAUYEE010000200.1 coordinate 18,875, forward strand.
ACATCTCCGAGGCTCTGGGCGGGCTTCCGCCCGAGAAGCTGAGCTGCTCGGTTCTCGCTGAGGCAGTCGTCAGAGACGCGATCGGTCAGTATGGGGGACGCTGAAACACCCCATCTTATCCGCTTCCACAAGGTGCTCGTCTGGCATCGGCCCAACACGACCGTTATTGACAAATGGCAGGATGTATGCCATAATCATGCCAGAAAAAGGAAAGGGCACGTGGGGAGACAAGCCGTCAAATGCGAATCCGGTTCCCGCTCTACACCCTCTTTCTCCACCGTCAATTCCTCACGCCTTCTCTTGCTCGCGAGAGAAAACAACTTGCCATCTCGGCTCGTTGGGGAGAGAATGTTTTCGGTACCTGCTCCGACACGGCAAGCGATGCGCCATGAGCACCCACGCAGGAGACGCAAACGTGACAGAAATCGTGTTTCTCGTAGAGGAGGCCTCGGAAGGGGGCTACACCGCCCGGGCGCTCGGTGAAAGCATTTTCACCCAGGCCGAAACCTGGGACGAACTGGAGGAGGCTGTCCGCGACGCTGTCCGCTGCCACTTTGACCGGGAGGAGGACCGCCCACGGCTCTTGCGTCTCCATTACGTCCGAGATAAGGTCCTGGCAGTGTGAAAATCCCACGCGCCTATCCGCCGATGAACTGGTTCAGGCCCTCTCCCGCCTCGGCTGCTCTGTCACTCGCCGCGCCCCCGCCGGTTGTCCAAATCGTCGCCGATTTGCCCCCCGACGCCTACGAGCTGATTGACGTGACGCCTGAGGCGGAAGCATTGCGAGACCAGTATGTCGCTGCGCGCATTGTATCGCCGTCTTATGAGGATGATGCCCTCCACGTCGCCATTGCCACGGTTCACAGGGCCGACCTCGTCGTGAGTTGGAATTTCAAGCACATGCTTCACATTGACAAGATTCGAGCCGATAATGCGGTAAACCTGATGCAGGGCTATCAGGCGATAGACATTCGTTCCCCCAGAGAGGTCGTTCCATCATGACCGCTGAGAAACCATTCGACTGCATCGCGTACAAGCGTGCGGTCCAGGCCAAACACGCCGAGCAGAATCACGACCTCACGCCCGCTGAGAAAACCAGGCGCCGTGGCGAGTGGCTCAGGAAATCGGGCAACCCGGCAGCGCGCCTCTGGCGCGACATGCTCAAAAAGCAGAAGACCGCCGCCAAGCATTAGCTGTCCGCCTTTACATGGCGCGCAGGGAGCGGGCACTTCCTTCACCCTCCAATATCCTGTCCATCGTGTTCATCCTGTCAAGCGATTCGCTTGGCCTTCATACTTGACAAATGGCAGGAGCTGTGCCACAATCATGCCAGAAAAAAGCAAGAGCAGGTGGGGAGATAAACAGACAAATGACAATCCGTTTGCCGCTCTACACGCGGGGCGAGTCACGCCCTTCGTCCGTTCGAGCGGCGGCAGCGTCCTCACATCGCGGCAATACGGAACCACAGAGGACACAGAGATCGCAGAGAAGTCGGATTCCCTCTCCCGTCTTTGTTCTTCCCGATCCTGTCCATCCTGTTCATCCTGTCCGCTCTTCTTCCTCCTTCGTGCTCTTCGCCTGCCCGGTCACATGGCCGTGCTCCGCACGCCTGACGGCGGGCTGGGACGCCAAGTCGGCTGTGCGCCTGACTGCGGCCAGGGTGTCCTTCGTGGTTCAACCCTTCCCCTCCTCTGCTGTCTCCGCGCCCTCGCCAGTTTTCGCCCCGCCAAAATCGAAAATCCAAAATCGGCAATCCGCAATCGCCAATCCCCCAGCTGGGCCTTTTTCGCAACAAGTCAATTCGCGCGCATCTCTTTCTCCTTCAAGGCATTATCTCCAAAATCCAGCCTCCAGAAAGGCCCAGAAAGGCCCACTTTTTCGCACTCCCGTATTTTTTACATTCAGCCAACCACTATCCTTTTCTCCCTTCGTGCCCTTCGCGTCCTTCGTGGTTCATCCCTTCTCCCTTTTCCATCTGCGTTCATCTGCATCCATCTGCGGTTCCTTTATTCGCACGTGTGCCGCACTGTGCTATACTGCCCCTGTCAGAACAACCCGGCAGTCGCGCCGTGCCGGAAATCATCCTGTTCACTCTGTACGTCCTGTCAACAGCGAGGTTCATGAATGAAAGCGGTTGTCTTTGAAGACATCGAGGAAATGGTCTTTCAGGAAGTCCCTGACCCAAAATGCGAGGACGACGGGCTTGTCATCAAGGTCAAAGCCTGCGCGATTTGCGGAACGGACATCAAAATCTACCACAGCGGTCATCGCCACATCAAACCGCCGCGAATTACCGGCCACGAGCTCAGCGGCGAGATCATCGCCGTCGGCAAGAACGTCGCGGATTACGAGGTCGGCCAGAGAGTCGCCGTCGCGCCGGCCGTTCCCTGCGGCGAGTGCCATTACTGCAAGCGGTCTATCTTCGGCATGTGCGACAACCTCGCCCCCATCGGCTACCACCACGATGGCGGCTTTGCGGAATACATGGCCGTGCCGCGGATTGCCGTCAAGACCACCTGCGTCAACGTCCTTCCCGACAACGTCAGCTACGAAGAAGCCGCGATTGCCGAGCCTCTCGCCTGCGCCATCAACGGACAGAACCTCTCCGGCGTCTGGCCCGGAAGCACCGTCCTCATTGTCGGCGCCGGCCCGTTAGGCTGCATGCATGCGCGCCTCGCCAGAGCCAACGGCGCCGCTAAGATTATCCTCGCCGACATCTCCGACGACCGCCTCGAAATGGCAAAGGTTGCTGGAGCGGACGTGTACGTGAACTCTTCCGAGAAAGACCTCGAAGTAGTCATTCCACCCGAAACGGAAGGTCGCGGGGCCGACATCGTCATCACCGCCTGCTCATCCGCCGAAGCACAGCAGCAGGCCATGCGCCTCGTCGCCAAGCGCGGCAACATCAACTTCTTCGGCGGCTTGCCCAAGGGGCGTTCCATGATCACCATTGACAGCAACCTGCTGCACTACCGCGAGTTCTCCATCACCGGCACACACGGCTCCGCGCCCGACGACAACCGCATGGCGTTGAATCTTATCTCCGGCGGCATCGTCCCCGTCAAGGACCTCATCTCGCAGACTATTCCGTTAGAAAAGACCGTCGAGGGCATCGGCATGGCCGAGACTGGCCGCTACATGAAAATCGTCGTAACGCCGTAGGAGGGAGGAACCGCAGAGAAAGGAGAAATGGGACAGGATAACAGGATAAGCGGGATCATCCCCTGGCCGCTCCGGCCGACGCGGCGAAGAAGCGCGCAGGGTCCGCTGAGGCGACACCCGGGCTCCAGCGCGCACACGGGCAGGCTGTCAATCCTGTTCATCCTGTCAGAATTTCCTTTGTTGCTTGTGCTATCTGCTCGGCAAACGGAGCACTTCGATTTTGTCGAGGGCAGCGATTCCAAGACCGAGTTCCGCCGCCCGCTCGACGTGCACCAGCGACGGGCGAATTGGCCCCTCGATCCCCATTGCCTTACGCTTCGCAAGAATCTCGTTCGCCCCGACTGCATCCGCCGCAACGGTGTCCGTCGCGACGAGCAGCCCGCCGTAGTTCCAGACGTGAGGCGCGCTGTATCCGGGACCTTGATCGAACTGGGCTCGCACGCCATCCACCACAATCAGCCGGGTCTTTTTCCGTATCGGATTGAGGGCACTGATGTCCACAATCCGAGGGCAGCCGTCTCCGTGCGTCTCCCCAGCGTTCGAGATGCAGCCCAGCAGATTCTTCAGCGAAAGCGTCACGCCGGACCGATGGTGGACCTTGAGAGAAGGCACGTTGATGATGGCGTCAACCTCATCGGTGATCAGCTTGCACAGTTGCGTCCGCAACATCCCCGCTGCCGCCTGCATCCAGTCCGAGTACTCCCGCGTCCCGTGGAACCGCACGCCCTTCGACGACTCGTTAATCGTGAAGCCAGCCCGCTGGAGCTCCTCGTTCCGCCGGTCGTGCACGATGATGTTGTTCTCCTTCAGTCCCGCGTCCCGCAGCCCATTCGTAATTGCCCGCACAAACTCAGGACTCGGGGTCACTGGCGGGAAAAGAGCGTTCACCTTGACTATCACCTTCTCGCTCGGCGAGAACAGCGACCGCCACGCATCCGTCGAAGACGATTTGCCGGTGAGCGAGCACATCGCTTTTTCGAGAATCTCCTCGGCGACCTTGCCATCCACCTTCTGCCCGGAGATGACCTTTGGGTTTCGGGCGATCACCACGCGGGGCTTGTTCGTCTCCTCCGCTGCCTCGCCGAGGCTCAGAGCACTCGCCGCGGCAATGCCTGCGGAACTTGCCAGCACTCCTTTCAAGAACTCCCTTCTCGAAATCCCGTTGTCGGGTCGTCGCCCGTCAGGACTAAAGATATTGTGAGTATCGCTCTGGTCTCTCCGGCTCATGCACGACTCTCCTCATTTGGTCTGCCTGCAATTGTTGGCTCGCGATTTCCACTCAGGTCTTTTTTTCAACGCTTCAGACCGCTCGGAGGTTTCCTTTCTCTTTGTCGCGTTGTCCGCAGCAGAGCCTGCCTGCGCCTCCTCAGTCGCGGCATTGGGATAGCCAATGGTTTCTCTGTTAGGTTCGCGAGGCAAGGGCTGACCTTGAACGACCGGGCGTCAAGCCGAAGGGATATGTGATGGTAACCCAGAAACGGCTTGACTTACGTCTGAGTGAGAGGGATAAGAGTGTTGAGAAGAAAGTTTCGTTCCGCAATCCTGACGAGAAGAAAGGAGTTGAAAACATGAAGAAGGCTGCGCTTCTAACTCTGGCATCGGCGTTCTTGGTGGCTGTGGCTGTGTCGTTCACCTTCATCGCTGGAGAGGAACGCTCGCCCGGCGAGTCTCCCGCGGGGAAGATCAAGTTCCGACATCATTTTATTGACCGGGAGCTGCCCGGGGGGTCGTGGGGACAGACGGCGTTAGTGGATGTGGACCGCGACGGCGATCTGGATTTCATCACGGGGCAATCCGGTTCCGACGTTTACTGGTACGAGTATCAGGCGCCGGACCGCTGGGTTAAGCACTTTCTCGGTGAGAAATCGCCGTCGGAAGTCGGCGCGGTGGCGATAGACGTGGACAAGGACGGATGGGTTGACCTTGTTGTCGGAGGCGCGTGGTATCGGAATCGCGCCAAGCCCCGGGAGGAGTCCTTCGAGAAGTTCGTCTTCAGCAATGTGCCGAGGGTTCACGACGTCGTAGCGGCGGACGTCAACGGCGATCGCAAGGTGGATATCATCACAATGTCCGACCAGAACAACGTCCGCTGGTACGAGATTGCCGAGGACCCAAAGCAGCCGTGGAAGTGGTACGAGATTGGCCCCTCTGTCCATGCGGGCCTTTCTGCTGGCGACATTGACGGCGACGGTGACACAGATGTTCTCCGTTCGAACGTCTGGTTCGAGAATGCAAACGGCAAAGGGACCAAGTGGGCGGAGCATCCGACAGCCCCCTGCGGCGGGACCTCCGGCTGGCAGGCGAACGCCACACGCTGTGCGGTCTGCGACATCAACCGCGATGGCAAGAACGATGTCGTCCTGGCCGACGCAGAAATCAGCGGCGCGAAGATCGTCTGGTTGGAGAACTCCGACGGCCGCGGGTTGACCTGGAAGCGGCACGAACTGCCTCACAGCGATACCGACGCGCGAGGCGCCTGCCACTCTCTCGCCGTCGCTGACTTCGACAAGGACAGCGACCTCGACATTTTCTCTTGCGAAATGGAATGGGTCGCCGGAGCGCGCCAGCCGCGGTGGTTCATCTGGGAAAATGTTGACGGCAAGGGCGAACAGTTTGTCGAGCGGGTCATCCTCGATGCCGGTCTGGGAGGACACGAAGCAGTCGTCGGTGATGTGGATGGCGACGGCGACTTAGATATTTGCAGCAAGCTCTGGATTCCCCGCAAAGACAACGCCAACGAAGGCCGCAACCACGCCGACTTCTTGGAGAACCTCCTGATAACGAAGTGAACCGTTTGGGGATATGCCGTGGCGAGTAGCACACAGACAAAGGCGGGCGTGTTCGTGACAGGGACGGATACGGGCGTCGGTAAGACGGTTGTTGCGGCGGGTCTTGTCAGAGGGTTCAGGATGATGGGGATGGACGTGGGGGTGATGAAGCCGATTGCCGCGGGGTGTTATCGGTCGCCGAGGGCCGACGGCGGATTTGAGCTAAGGTCAGAAGATGCGGATTGGCTCGTCGAGGCGGCGCAGACCGGCGACGGTCTGGAACTGGTCTGTCCCGTTCGTTTCGAGCTGCCTCTGGCTCCCCTGACCGCCGCGCGACTCGCCGCGCACCAAGTTTCCATCGAACAGATTCTGCGAGCTTACGAAACCCTCCACGAGAGGCACGAGTTCCTTGTCGTCGAGGGGGTCGGGGGATTGATGGCGCCGATTCGGCAAGATTACTTCGTCGCGGACATGATTAAGGACATGAAGCTCCCCGCGGTTGTGGTGGCCAGGCCCGGCCTGGGGACGCTCAATCACACAATTCTCACGGTGAAGTACGCCAAAAGCCGGGGGATTAGTGTCCTCGGAATCATCGTGAATCACGCAGAGCAGCAAGACCGGTCGCAGGCCGCTGAGACGAACGTGCCCATTCTCGAGGAATGCTGCGGCATCCCTGTTCTTCAAGTTGTTCCGCACGCGACGCGGCTGAAGGATCCCAACCTCTGCCTCGAGGCGTGCCGGAAAATCCTCGGCAAAGATTGAGCTGCCCGTTTCTGCTCTCATCACCTCTGAACGAGCGGACCGCGAGAGAAGAACCACGCGATCCCCGAATAGAGAAAGAATCCGCTGAGCAACAGAAGAAAGACCGCACACAGGGCAATGAGGGCACGATAGGTCTTGTTCGTGAAGAGTCTCCTGCCCGTGGCGATCATGAAGGAGACGAAGGCGTACCAGAGCAGGTCGGAGGAGATGTGTCCGACGTAGAAAGAAGAGAGGCTCAGGCTGGCTGCCAGGCCGTGGGTGGCGGCGAGCTTTCTTGCCTGGCCGATCATCCCCAGCCCAATGGTTGACCACCAGAGCGGCCAAAAGGGATTGAACAGGCTGCTTGCGATGCCCGCCCAGATGGCCTGAACCCTGCTTCCAGAGAAGTTCCCAGTTGCGATTATGGGGTTGACCGTGGGGAGGGCGGCGGTTCGGGCTTCCTTGAGCATGCCGACCGCCATGATTCCGAGGGCGACCCCGCCGACCACGGAAAGGATGCCGAGGACGACGCTCCTGACGAGGAGACTGCCCAGCCCCAGACCGAGGCCGAAGACCATCGGAAGCTCAAGGAGAGCGTGCCCAAGAACCAGGAAGGGACCGAACCAGAACCCCGCGCGGACGGAGCCCTTGATCGTGACAGCGAGGACGGGTCCCGGCATCATCGCGCCCGAAAGACCAACGACGAACGCCGTCCCAAAGATCGCGGCGAGAATCCCCATGGCTCGTTCACGTCCTTTCACCTGACATCGCGGAGAGCTTCTCAATTGCCCGGCGTATTCTCGTGAGGCATCTTTCCTTTCCGAGGACGGACATGGTCTCGAAGAGAGGAGGCGTCGCGGTGCTGCCGGTGACGGCGACTCGGATGGCCATGAACAAATGCCCCGTTTTCCAGCCGAGTTCTTCGACGAGGCCTCGCAGACCGTTTTCCAGCGACTCGATGCCGAATTCCTCGATGGTGGAGAGCCTGTCAAGCACCTGCGAGAGGGCGGCTCTCGACTCTTCGGCGGTATGTTTCTTCGCAATGAGCAACGCCGGATCGTATTCGAGTTCGTCACGGAAGAAGAATTCGGTCAATGCCGGCGCCTCGTCGAGCCTCTTGAGGCGTTCCTGAATCAGCGGGATGACTCGGCGGAGATAATCCGGGTCGGCGTCGGGGAGATATGGCCGTAGCCTTTTCTGAAGCTCTTCGAGCGGCAAAGCGCGGATGTAATTTCCGTTAAGCCAGTTGAGCTTTTCGATGTCGAAGATGGCCCCGGCGCGGCCGACCGCTTCAATGGAGAACGCCGCCACCAGTTCGTCAAGGGAGAAAACCTCGCGTTCCGTTCCGGAAGACCAGCCGATGAGCGCGAGAAAGTTGACCATCGCCTCGGGGAGATAGCCCCATTGACGGTAATCGCTGACCGAGGTGGGGTTCTTCCGCTTGCTCATTTTGCTGCGGTCGGGATTGAGGATAAGAGGAATGTGCCCGTAGGTCGGAGGAGTCGCCCCGAGGGCTTCGGCGAGGGCAAGATGCCTCGGGGTGTTCGAGACGTGGTCCTCCCCGCGGATGACGTGGGTTATTTTCATCTCGATGTCGTCAACGACATTGCTGAGGTGGAAAATGAAATCGCCGTCGGGCTTGACGATGACGAAGTCACCAATCTCGGCGCCGTCGAATTGCACCTTGCCGCGAATCATGTCCTCGAAGGCGATCGTTTTGTCGGGCATGCGGAATCGGATGGAATACGGTTTGCCCTGGGCTTTCGCCGCTTCCTGTTCAGCTCTGGAAAGAGTCGGGCATTTCCCCTTGTAGCGTGGAGGGAGCTTGAGTTTGAGCCGACGATTTCTCTCTTCCTCGAGTTCTTCCGGCGTGCAGAAGCATGGATAGGCAAGGTTGGCTTCGAGGAGTTTCTGAAGGGCCGCTTGATAAATCTGTTTTCTCTCCGATTGGCGATAAGGGCCGAAGTCGCCGCCGACATCCGGTCCCTCATCCCAGTCGAGGCAAAGCCAGCGGAGGCTGTCGTAAACATCCTGTTCGAATTCCTTGCGGCTTCGCGCGACATCCGTATCCTCCAGCCGCATGACGAACGTGCCGCCGTGTTTTCTCGTAAAAAGATAGTTGAACAGCGCCGTCCGGGCAATGCCCACATGGCACGGCCCCGTCGGCGCCGGTGCTATTCGGGTACGAATCATGTCCTCGAATCCGGTTCTGCAAGTGTTCTCGCGGTCGCGGGAGCGTTACCTCACCTCAATAACATAGAACCTGTGCTTGACGGCAGATGGTGGAGAGCCTGTAAGGCTTCCGTTATCCACCCATGAGATCTCTCCGCCTTGCCCCTGCAACGTCGCAGCTACGGACCAGGGCTCATTCATACTATTCGCGAATTTGACCACATAGGTTTTCTCAGACTCGGCTGGGTCTATGGTCAGCTCGAACCCCTCGACCGTGCTCGAGATCGAAAGGGCTGGGAGGAGGCGCTCGAGGTATAGCTGAACTCCGTTGAGAAGCACGCTCTCCCCCGGGTTGGCCTTCACCTCCATCGGAACGTTCCAGCCATCGGGGCCTGGGGAGTTCGCGTCAAGATAAGCATTAAAGGCATTTTCGACGTTTATGTTACTGACCAGAACGCCCAAGTCAAACTTGCCTGAAAAAGCCCACTCGATTGAGCCGTCCGCGCCAATATCAAGTGAAGGGCTTTCCAAGTTGTCCGATGCGCCCACAACACCCATCGCTGCATAAAGAACGCGAAAGCCACTTGGCACGTGGACCCAAGTTTGCGCCGTTCCGTCCGGTCCAAGTGCTAGGGTTTTCTGTAGCGTTGCCGTCGTAGAATCTGGGCCTTGATACAGGCTGACTGTCTCTGTTGTTGCACGGATTAGGCACACAACCGGTACAGCAAGGTCCGCGGTCTCTTTGCTCGAAACGGTCAGCATGCCAACATATTTGCCACGCTTCACCTCCCCGGGGTACGAAATATCCCAGGAAACGTACTGCTGGTCACCAGCTGGCAGATCGCCTATTACTTTTGCCCTGTCGCCTGCAATCGGAAGAACTGTGCTGCCATCCCATAGCTGGATCTCTCCCAGCGTCGCGATTACGCTAGTCAATGCTTCTTGCCCTGACGCTTCACCAAGCCGTAATAGCAAGCTCTGCGTCGATCCTTGATCACCATCCAAGATGGCGAGAGACGGAAAGGCTGTCATCACCGCAGTCGATCGCTTGACTGGCTCATAAAAGAGAGTGACCCCGACGTCCCGTGGCCCGGGCGAAAGCAACGCCAGTTCCACTCTAAATGTCTCCCCTCCTGGGGGATCAAACAACCGAATCGAGATGGGCCGCTGAGACATGTTTGTTACACTGCCAAGCAGTTCGTTGTATCTGATACCCTCGGCGGCTGAGTACCCAAGCCGCCGCCCTGCCGCATCGATGACGAGGATCGACATGGAATCATCCTGAGGTGCAAACAGCCGCAAGTCCGCCGCGAACAGGTTGTCCTCAGTTGAGAACTCCACTGTGATTTTTGGTGTCGAGGCGGATAGGAAAGCCGAGACCAGCTCTTGTGTCCCCACTGTCAGCTCTCTAAGCTCATGAAGCGTTAACTTGGTTTTTGTGACGAACCCGGTGGCCATCACACAATCTTCGGCAGAAGCTCCAGGGTGTTCTGCCTTAGCCAAAGGAAACGACGGGAAAACTAACTCCCCTAGTCCGAAAACCCAGTATTGCTTCGTGACGGGCGCCATTCGCCAAGGGCCACTGTATGTGTCGACCGTCAGATAGTGAGGTTTAAATTGACTGAGGAAATTTCGACTGTAGCCCTGGTACGCTAAATCCATGGACATTCCAGCACTCGGGAGAACCTGCGCGGGGCCTCGCATGCAGCCGCTTGTGAGTATGTCTTTTGCTCCTAGGCCCAATGGCCCAAACACATCAATCGGTGACCAGATCCCATACGCAGTGACCCGAAACTCCGCTGGCACATTGCCCCTGTTATGAATCGTGGCAGTTGCTTCAGCCCGCGCCACATCCAGTCCAGGGAAACCGAGCGTGAACATGTATGGAAGACCAAGGAACTCAGGTAAGTTTAGGTTGACCTCAGTTGTGGATTCAAAGATACTGCCGTTCTTGACGTAGTAAGGGCTCTCTGCCTCGTCTATTAAGAAGTCAGTCACGTCATAAAATTCCTCCAGAGCAAGTCCGTTGTCCTCAGGATAGGTGCCAACCAGACTATTAGTAAAAACATATGCCATCTGAGCCTTGAGCACGACTCGCGCTTGTTGAATGATGTACTTGCCGAACCCGGACGCCGTTGTTGCCGCAGCGGCTACCCCGGCGACTGGTGCCCCAACACCTGTGATCGCGCTCCCTATCGTGATAGCCGTCCCCGCGACTTGCACCGTTGACAGAACCGCTTCCGTACCTGCCGCCAATGCTTGCCAGTTGGACAATTCGTCATATTGTCGTGTCATGGTCTTAAGCTTTAGCATCCCAATTCCGTCGCCAGGCGAAGGTGAAACCAAGAAGACCGTACTCCCACGACTAACCTCATTCATGGCATCGGTACTTTCCTTTATCACGTGTCTCGCCTTTTCCAAATCTAGCTGGTCGTCGAGCTGAATGCTGGTCGCTCGCTCCCTGAAAACATTTCGAACTTCAGCCATGCTGTCACTGAAGACTGTGTCGTATTCCGACGCCCTGAAACCTGCTTGATCCAGAGGGAACGTCTGGTTGATGATGTCGTTCTTGATCCGGTTTGTCAGGGCTTGCCCGTAGAGCTGAACGAGCCTCCCTACTGCCTTGAGTAATGCCTCGGCGGATATGGCGCGATTCAGAGTGTTCATGCTGATGCCGCCAATCGCATTGCTTAGGCTTGCAACCCCCGAACCGGGATTTAGCACTGCGATCCAACTAGACACAAAGCTGTAGAACGAGAGCAGATCAGGGTCGCCGTACAGATTGTCTGCTTTCACCTTCGTTATCATATCCGCCATGATTTGTGCGTTGTAGTCCAAAACACCGTCGCACGCATTGAGTAGCTCGTCCACATCACCAAGCAATGTCAGCAATGATTTTGGAGTCTCGGGCGAAAGCGATAGGTTCTTGGTGATCATGCGGGCGGAGCCGGGAACATCAAAAGAAGGATATGTGTAGTTCTGGATGTAGGCCGCGTTGGCTGCAACGATTACGTACGAGCCACCCGGTGGTACGTCAGGCCATCCGAAGCCACCATCTTCTCCAGTTGTCGCTGGCCCCCGGGCAGGGGTCAGGCGAGATAGGAGGGTTGCGAACGCCGGGACTATGCCGTTGAATTCATCATTAACGAGCGTCCAAAAAGGCCCACTTTCAAACAGCGCAACCTGAACTCCCGAAAGGGCGCTCCCTGTTAAGGAGTCCTTGATTTGGCCGGAAACCGTTTGAAAAAGGCTGTCGACGAAAAGTGCTGATCTGGTTGTCGCATGTCGCCCTTCCACTGTAAGCACAGAGTACACAACTTCATATTCACCACGTACAAGCCCGGGCACATCGAACGTCTTTGATCCTGTCCATTGTTCCATGCCGCCCGAATAGCTTAGTGTCCCCCTTGCCCGCTCAGCACCGCCCAGATCAGTCAGAGACCATGTCAGGGTTGCCTCAGTAACAGGGCCCTTTAATGTGTCTTGGAGAATCGCCCATAGGGAAAGTAATCTGGAATCCGGGTCGTAACTCTGAGCTGGGTAAATGATCACCCGCGCTTCCTGCTCGCTGCCAACGTGGACCGTCCGCATAGCCGACCACTCAGACACATCCCCACTTTTCGTGCTGGCATGAACATGCCAGTAGTACGTGCCTGTGGGCATGGGCAGCGTATTCTGCGTCTCCACGCCACTGCCTCCACCAATGATATTGGAGAAGCCTGGGTCGGTTGCTATTTGGACAGTGTACACGTCTACTTTTCCGAGGGGCTGCCACTCGAAGGTGACTGGTCCTTCAGGGAGTGTTGCGCCATCTGCAGGACCAGTTAGAGTTGGCGGACCGCGTCTGATGAACCTGTTCGAATCGGCAACATTCGGGTCGGAGGAATCCGAAACGTGACACCAGAGCGTTGTGTGTGAGGGAAGGTCTGTTGGCACCTCGACAGTCTTATCGTTGATCTCCGTTTTCTCCCATAGCACGTTGACGAAGTTGCTATCCAGTCCCACTTTGGCGGAGTAGGGTGCTGTTCCGCCGCTCCACGCCAAAGTGGGGCGGGGTGACAAAACCTCTGCGCCGTCCTCGGGTTTCACAAGTGCGAAGGGGCCACATGGGGTTACGGTGAAGAAAATACCATTATTGCATGCGTCGAGGAGGGCTTTCCCGGTGTCGAGAAACCGAACCTGTATCTTCCCTTCCGCGGTTCCTGTCGGATAGGTGCCATAGTCTTCACTCACTATCGTGCCATCGATGTCACAAGGGATGTCCCAGGCATGCGTGGTCGTGCCCGCAGCAAGACCCTCCACAAGTGTTGCCATATAATGAGTCGAGTGTCCCTGTCCCCACCAGTCATATCGAATGTCAATCGTCGCCGTCCCGGGAGGCTCGTCCTTCCATTCGATGTCAACCCGGCTCTCCCCGGCAGTGAAAGTCTCCCCTCCCGCAGGATAGATGAGCTCCGGATGCACTGGAGGACACTCCAGGACCGTAAACAAAACAGAATTGTTGCACGCGCCAACAAGGGCGCCTCCGCTCTCAAGAAACCGGACCTGTATCTTCCCTTCCGTGGTCGCCGCGCCGTACGTCCCATAGTCTCCACTCACTATCCTGCCGTCGATCTCACACGGGATGTGCCAGGCATACGTCGTGGTGCCCGCAGCAAGACCCTCCACAATCGTTGCCATATAGTGAGTCGAGTGCCCTTCTCCCCACCAGTCGTAGCGAATCTCAATCGTTGCCGTCCCCGCAGGCTGGTTCTTCCACTCAATGCCTACGGCGGTCTCTCCAGCCGTGAACGTCTCTCCTCCGGGGGGATAAATTAGCTCGGGGTAGGTGCACAGGCCGCACCGGCAGAAAAGGAACAGGAATGAAACGACAAGGACGCAAGTAGCGCTCGCTTTGGCATTCATGAGTCATCCTCCTTACTTGATTGGTCCGCGAAAGATACGAGTGCTGATTCGCGCTTTGCTTCGACTTGCCTGCACGAGTCTTTCTCTTGACTATCACGGCCGACCATTTGTGTCAAGAGATCCCATGCCGCAATCCCCCTGGAGAGGCGACAGCCTGCGCCTCCTCGATCAAGCCACTCACGGCTTACGTACCGGTGCGTATCGCCTTGAGAAGGCGGGCGAGGGGGAGGGTGTTGACGACATCCTTTGCTTCGAGCCAGGCGCGGCGGGCGGTGAAGACGCCGTATTTCATCACATCCAATTGTAGTTTTGAGTGGGCGTCGGTTGAGATTGACAGTTTCGCGCCCATTTCCTTCGCCATTCGGGCGTCAACGTCCCGCAAGTCGAGCCGGTCGGGATATGCGTTGATTTCGACGATGACATTGTTGTCTATGGCGGCTTTGATGACTTCCTTGAGGTCAACTTTGTACGGCTCGCGTTCGAGGATGAGCCGCCCGGTGGGATGACCTAAGAAGTTGACGTTCGGATTCTTCAGGGCGCGGATGATTCGCTGGGTCATCTCCTTTTCTTCCATGTTGAAGCGCGAGTGGACGGAGCCGACGACGACCTCGCACTCTTTCAAAATGTCGTCTGAGAGGTCGAGGCTGCCATCAGCGAGAATGTCCACCTCGATTCCTTTCAAAACGCGAAAACCGGACAACTTCGCGTTGACCTTATCAATCCGCTTGAGGTGCTCGGCGAGTCGTTTCTCATCGAGGCCGTTGGCGATGCGGACGGCTTTGGAGTGCTCGGTGATGGCAATGTACTCATAGCCGAGGTTCTTAGCGGCTTCGACCATTTCCTCGATGGTGTCCTTGCCATCGCTCTCCTTGGTGTGCATCTGGAGGTCGCCGTGAATGTCAGAAAGCTCGATGAGTTTCGGGAGTTCGCCCTTCTCCGCGGCTTCGATCTCGCCGCGGTCCTCTCGCAACTCCGGGGGGATGAGCGGCAGGTCGAGCACCTTGTACACTTCCTCTTCGGATTTCCCCGCGACCTTCTTGTCGGTTTGAATCTCGAACACGCCGTATTCGCTGAGCTTCAATCCGCGGTCATTCGCCCGGCTGCGGAGGGCGATGTTGTGAGCTTTTGAGCCGGTGAAATACTGCAAGCCAGAGCCAAAACTTCCGGGTTCAAGCACGCGAACGTCAACGTGCAAACCGCAACGAAGCCGGACGCTCGATTTCGTCTCACCCTTCGCGATGACTTCCTCAACATCGTCGTAGGCGGTGAAATTGTCCATAAGCGGGCTGTCGTTCGCGCAGATGGCGAGGATGTCGAGGTCGCCGACGGTCTCGCAGCGGCGGCGGAGGCTTCCCGAAGGCTCAAGCCGCTTCACGCCCTTCGCTTTTTTCAGATAGGCCACCAGCGCCTCGGCGTAAGAAAGGCCGACGGAGAGCTTGAATCGCCCGAGTCCGCGACGGAGGGTTGCGATTCCCTTGAGAATCTTCTCCTCGCTTTTTTCGCCCATGCCCTCCAGCTCGCGGAGCTTCCCAGCTTTCGCCGCATCTTCAAGCTTGTCCAGAGAATCAATGCCCAATCTGTCGTAAAACAGTTTGACCTTCTTCGGGCCAAGCCCCTCTATCCTGAGAAGCTCTGGAAGGCCCGCGGGCACCTTCGCCCTTTGCTCTTCGAGGAACTTGAGCTTGCCCGTCTCGACGATCTCGATGATTTTCTTGCTGATGCCTTCGCCGATGCCCGGAATTTCCCGGAGGTCTTGCCCACTCCTCACCATTGCGACGACGCTCTCGGACATGTCCCCGAAGATTCTCGCGGCGTTCTGGTACGAGCGAATGCGGAAGGGATTCTCACCCTGGAGCTCGAGCAATTCCGCAATTTCGGCGAAAAAGTTGGCGATCTGTTTGTTTTCCACGGGGTAGCGACCTCCGAGAGAGCGAGTCCCACGAAAATGCTTGCTGGCGTCCCGCGCCTCAGAAGCGATGCTATCAGAACGACCGCAGGTGTCAAGAGAAACGGCTATTCCGCACGGGATTTCTCTTCCACTTCAGGGGCAATTTGCGTATGATTGGCGGCATTCTGGACGGTTAGTTTGGAGTCCTTCGAACTGTGCAGAAAGGATGAGAATGAAGCGCTTATTCTTGATATTCGCGGCTTGCTGTCTCGGTCTCACCGGATGCGGCGGTGGCGGCGGGGGAATCGAACTTCCTGTGAACGTAGCAGGGAAATGGGTCGGGACGATGGATCATACGATCAATGCGATTCTGTACCATTATGCTGTGGCTCTTGTCCTGTTACAGGATGGCGCCCACGTTACCGGCACGATGATCTTAGAATACACGGACGAAGGAGGACACAGCGGACGGATAGACGGGCAAATGAGCGGCAGCCACTTCACAGGCACTCGAACCGCACGCCACGTGGTGGACATCGAGTTTGACGTGACCGGCGACACCCTTGTCGGGACCTTCACTTTCGTCAGGCCCGAGGAAAACCTTGACGAGCACGGGACCTTCATTTGCACGAGGGAAGGTGCGTCTCCGCAAGCTTCGGCAACTGCTGCTTGATGCACATCTCATTCTTCCTGCGGAAGGGAGCGCACGACCTCGCGCATCACCATCTCCGCGTGCTCTGGGTCGAAATTGGCGAGAATTAGATAAGCCTCGCCCCCGATTTCCACGGGGAGAACGTGCGTGCATGCCCGTCCTTTTTCTTGAGAAGGGCCCGCGCTGCTCTGCTCGGTGCGCGGCCTTTCCGTCGCCGTCTCGACGGACGGGTTTCTTGTTCGATACCACGTTCGTGGCCCGACGGTGATGGGGGTCGTGGCGCCGAGCCCTTTCAGGGCTTGCCGGGCGTCCTCGGACGAGAGAAGCTTCACGGTGAGGAGCTCGTTGCCGCTCGCTCGATGATGCGGGCTGCTCTCGAAGTCAAGCAGCCGCGCCTCCGTTCGATACTTTGCCCGCCACATCTGAGCGGGCTTGCAGCCCGTCAGTTCCAGAAAACCGGCGTACATCGTCCGGTCCGCCATCAGCCAGCCGAGAAAGGAGACGCTCTTTCCGGCATCCCGAGCTTGCGAGGTGGGGTAGGTGCCTGTGGGAATCCAGTCCGGCGGGTCGGGCTTAATGTTCTCGTCGTCGAGGTTCCAGATGTCCTTTGGTCGCACCCAGCGCGGGGGACCGATCGCCAGACCATAGACCATGCGGGTTTCCACGAATCGTTTCGCACCGAGAAGAACGCCTTCGGATGTGGAGCCTGTGACCCGAACCAGAAAGCGCAGCGGAGGGGCGGTTTGTAGAGAAGCCCTTTGTTCTTTCGGCAATAAAAAAAGCATCTCCGAGTAAAAAGGACTTCGATCGAATTCGACAAATCCGACGTTCCGGCCTGCGAAGAAATACCCGAACCCGCCGACGTAGAAACCTCTTGTCTCCGTAAACGGAGCCGCGGGCATGTTGCCGAGTGGGGCATAGTGAAGCTCTCTATCGAGCGACCAATAGCTCGGATAGGTTAGGAGAACGGCATTTGTCGTCGGGCTGCCAACGGCAATCACGTGCCATCCGCCGCTGTGGCTCACCGGCGTCGCCAGAACCTGCTCGTCGCTGAGAAGCTGAGCAGTATCGCTCCTTTCTCTGACCGCCTCGAAAATTAACTTTGCCGCCTGCTGTTCCTCGGTCGGCGCATTCGAACCAATACACACGACAGCCGACGGAGCAATCTCGTCGAAAATGTCTGCCAGCGCAGGAGAACTTGTGGCCAGTGCGATGAATAAACCAGAAAGCAGACTTCTCCCAATCATCTCTGACCCCTCCGTGCAAGGCAAAACAACGTTGCGCCATTCGCCTCAAGCGACGACTCGAATATGACGTATTCTCCCTCGCGCCAGCATTTGACCTTCTGCCCGGCAACCACGTCTATGACAATCCATTCGCCGTCGCTGACCCGCACCTTCATGTGCCCTCTGTCCTCATGTGCCCCCATCTCTTCCGCGACGACGAAGATCATGCCTTTGGCCTCGAAAGCGTAACCCTCGATTGAAGAACCTGGCGGGAAGACGACCGGGTTGCCGCATGCGGCGTTGAGGCGAATGGCGAACTCGGACATGAGCGATTCGGGAATAGCAGACGGCTCGCATGTGAACGACTCTTTTTCCGAACCAGCGCGATAACCAAAGCGAACCTCGCCCTTTCCGTTCATTCGGGGGGCATAGACCCTCGGCAAATCTCCCGGCAGACTCGCCTCGTTGTCCGCATGAACCGCACACGAAATCGGGACCTTGTGCCGACGAAGGGAGATCAGAAAACTCTCATAGAGGTCAGACCGCCAAGCTTCACCGGACTTGTCACCCGCAAACGTCCAATCCTTGCAGACAAGAACCGGCCCAACGGGCCTCTCGACGCCGATCGCTTCCATGAGCTGAAAGCATTTGTCGTGGAGACGGATTTTCTCGGCGGGCGCGCCCATTTCGCCGAGAGACCGCCAGACATCTTCCGGACCTTTCGGCGGCGAATGGGTGATCACGTGACAAAGCTTTCCGTCCGCGCCATAAGCCGTCAGCCATGCCGGTTCGAGATACCATCGCAGAATCTCACTCTCCGTCGCGTTGCGCGGGCAGCCCGTCCATCCGACGCAGAGCCGGTGCTGTGGCGCAAATGCCTTGACGATCATGTTGGCGAACCCGTAGGGAAGCGGATTGCCGTCGGTCAGACGAAACGCGCGCCAATCATCATCCGTGCCGACGCTTATGCATCGCGACAGAATCTCGCAGAACTCCTTCGCCTCGGGCAGAGCGATGAGTTGCCGGTTCCATTCGCCATACCTCTCCCAGGCCCGCGAGTCGGCGACAATCTCCTGCACCGCCTGCACAGTCAGTTCGAGCGAGCGAAACGTCGTGTACCTCGCCACGAAATACTCAAAATGCTTCGGATATTCCTTGCACTTTTCGAGCAGCTCTTTGAACGTCTCCGCCTCGATTGTAATTCCGAACAACTCCTTCATCCACGAAACGAAGAAGCGAAGGATTTCAGGATTGCAGCCCGTCCCGATGCCCTGCCCCATTCCCCAACCATCTCCGAGTGAAATTCGCAAAGGCATCCCTGGATGCTTCTCACTCACGTTCTCCGCCCACTCCCGCAGCATCGGTTGCAGCCTCTCGCGGAAGTAGATTTCGTTTGGCAACATGAGGTGCGTCGGGTGTGGCCGAAACCAGGGGGGAACATGGATAGTGCGGCGACTTTCATCGCTGTCGGGTCGCGGTCCGAAAGCAATGTCAAGACGGATTGGCCGGAACGCCGGATTGAACTCGCCCCAGAACAATGCCGTCCGCTCGCTCTGCAAATCAACCATGCCGCACGCGTAAGGCGCCCAAAGCCACCACTCGCTTGGCCGCGAGCCCCTCTCGGCGTGAGCCCCGATCGCCCAGCGCAAATCAATCCCGCGAGGCGACACCCCTCCCTCCGTGACGGCTTCGTCCCAGGGAGCGGTCATTTCCACGCCGTGAACTCCGAAACCCGGTCTGAAATAACGCAGGCTTATTCCAAAAGGCGAGACCTCGTCCGCAAAATCCTTCATCCCCCGCGCCGGGCGAATCCCGTAAAACGTCCTGGAGAGCATCTCGCTGCCCGTCTCGACGTTCACCCGATATATCTCGAAATCGCCGGCGATGGGAATGTCGTACGGGCCGTACTGTCTCGGCTCGATGGGGCCGTGGTGGAGAACCTGTTCTCGTCCGGAGAGGAGGCCGATAACAACGATTCTCCCCTTACGAACAGTTTTCTCCTCTGGAATCTCCAACGTCAATCGCACCGTTTCGCCCGGGACATAGACAAAGCGCTCGGCCTCGTAGCGCCTTGCCCATTCTTCAGGTGGAAGACTCAGCAGAGGAGCAGTTGTCGGGTCGCCGATTCTCTCCGCAGACGCGTCGAGGTGGATTCTCATTTTAGACCCGTCCACGATGTTTGCACATGGGAAGAGAATCAATGTGCCAAAGACGAGTTTCAGAAGGCGATTGTGCATTGCTGACGGCATTTGGAATCTCGGGGAGGGGCCACGAAGAGCACGAAGGTGCATACCTGCCGCCATGGTTCGTGTTCTTCGTGTCCGTCGGGGTTCGGTGTCCAATTATAGATTGCTCCCGCTCTCACCTTGAAGACAAGTTCGTGTTGTGAATTCCCAATTCCAGTATAACAGTGCCGCGCGAAGGCGACGGTGTCAAGAGGAGGAACGTCGGGGAGGGTCGTGCTGTCGAAAGAGGATGCAGGCGGGGACGCCTGCGCTACGGCGAGAGGCGTTTCAGCGTCGCCATTGTATCAGGGTCCACTTGAATCCCGAGCGCTTTGGCGCGCTTGACTACTTCCCATGCCTCCTTGAGGGCGCCTTTGTCACAGTATATTTTAATAAGCATTTCGTAGCCGGGAGCGAAAGTAGGATTGTGCCGAAGCCCTTCCTCGATTTCCCGGATCGCCTCATCCGTCTCTCCCTGCCGATAAAGAACCCACCCGAGGCTGAGGTGTGCGCTTTTGTGCGCAGGCATAATTCGAATTGCCTCGCGATACTCCCTTACTGCTTCCGGGATATTTCCCATTTTCACGCAAAGATTGCCGAGATTGTGGTGCGCGTTCACAAGGTTCGGGTTTAAGGAGATTGCCCGCCGATATTCCTCAGCGGCTTCTTGTTGTTTGTTGAGCCGTTCAAGAGCTACGCCCATGTCGCTATGAAAGAGAGCGGACTGTGGATTAAGCTCGATGGCTTTTGCGAGAGAGACCAGAGCCTCCGCGTTCTTGCCCTGTCTCAGGAAAGCCTGCCCCAGGTTTGCCTGGGTTTCAGCACTGGCGGGGTTCAGAGCAACTGCTTTCTGAAGAATGCGGATGGCTTCGTCGAACCGTTCCAGTCTCAAGAACACGTCTCCGAGAGCTTGCAGGGCCTCCACATGCGCTGGCTGCGCCTTGATCGCCTCTTGGAGCGCCGACACGGCCTCGGCGTCCTTCCCGAGTTGCTTCTTCTGTAGCCCAAGGTTGTAATAGAAGGTCGCTGCCGTGGCGGGATTCTGGGCCAAGGACTGAGAGAACTTCTGGATTGCCGCGTCCGGTTTGTCCTGCATCCCCATGGCGAGGGCCAGACTTGACCATGCCAGATTATTGGTCCTGTCCAGGGAAACCGCATGCATCCCCAACCCGACTGCACGTTCCACCTCCCCCGCCAGAGCGAATCCCCGGCACACTACGGCGCACGCATAAGCGTTTCCGGATAGCCCGAAGAGCACCATTTCCGCTCGCGTTTTGCCTGTGGGCGGCACGGGGTCTTTCACTGCCGCCTCGTAATTCTTGTCCTCAAGGAGGCAGATCAGGGCTTCCAGTTGAATCACCGCGTCGTTCGGGTCGGCTACGTCGCTCAGTGCGACAATTTCTCGACGGAGAGACGGGGTGCGAACCTGGGTCAGGATGTATCTCAAGAAGTCCGGTTCTGGCGGTCTGATACGCAAGGGCTGCATGTCCGTGCGCTGGATGGACTCCTGTTCGCGAAAGGCTTCCCGCAACTGCGAGACGCGTGGGTCTTTAGGCGCCAGAGCGAGCGCCCGCTCCAACATACGATGGGCCTCCGCCACGAACCCTTTCAGAAACCAGGTCTGCGCCAGTCCGAGCATCGCATCCACGTGAAAGGGGTTGACCATGAGAATCTTGCCATAGTTCTCTTCGGCATGGTCTAAAGCCCCTCCTGACAACAACAACTCCGCGGCAACCTCACACTGGTCTTCGAGAATCATCCCCGTTTTCTGCTCGACCGAACCCAGGCGAAGGTGGATTGCCGAGGCGAGGGGGTTGCCCTGTCGGCAGTAGTACCGCGCCATGGCAAGGCAAGGGTATTTCACCTCCTTGACCATCGGCGCGAAAAAATAATGAAGCGCGAGGGGTAATCGCCCTTCTGCGAGGTATGCCTTGCCGGTCTCGTACAGCGCGGTTTGGCTTTCTTCGTTCAACGCCGAAACGTAGTTCCAATAGGTAAGAGGCGACCTCCCGCGAGCATTGAGCTGCACCGTCCGCCAGCCGAGGAATAGGATAAAACCCAGTAACGCTGTCTGGATGCCAGTCCTCAAATGGCGAAGCCGCGACCGTTGAGCCAGTTCGTGCATCCCCGCCAGAAACAGCGCGAGCCCTGCAACGGGAAGGTAAAGATAGGACCAGGAAACGTACTGCGGAACACGATTGTACGCCACGGATGCATAGGGAATCATCGCAACATAGACAAGCAAAATGCCGACTGCCGCCCACTGCTTTTTCACCAGAGCCACCGTCGCACCCACCACAAGGGCGGCATTCATCCCAGCCCAGAGAAGGAACTGGCTATCGCTCCACCGATAAATCTGCCGGACTGTCTCGTGGAGCACGATAGGGATGCCTCGTGTTAAAAGCAGCCCACCTGCGTATTGGCGTGTTGCCCCGGTCACGGAGAAAAGCCCATGCCAGAATGACCCTTTGAACACTGCAACGTACTTGTAGTGAAGCGGGTGAGGCGTCCGCCAAAGCCAGAAAGGCAGAAGCAACAGAGGAATTACGGCGAACGGCAACATGCGGAGCAGAGAATGTTTCAAACCGGATCGGCGATAAGCAAGCTCGTATCCCAGAAGGATCACGCCCAGAGGGTGAGATAGCCTTGCCGTCACGCATCCGAGGAAGAACAGGACCACCGCCGCCGCGTAATAGTATTTCTTTCGCGTTCTCGAGAACGAGAGGTAGCTTTTCAGACAACATAGAGAAAGCGTCAACCCAAACAGAATGTGGAACTGGTTGATGTCGTTGACAATCACTGTGCACAAGGGGTGCAGGGCGAAAACCGCTGCCGCAGTCAGCCCAACGGACAGCTTCGGGGTGAAATGCCGCACAATGGCAAATACGAGAAGAGCGTTGGCCATGTGAAAAGTTAGCAGCCAGATGTGCCAGAAGAAAACGCTGTCTGCCGACACGAAAGTCCGCGCGAACGCCAGGAGGACGTAGCCCAACGGGCGAAACTGCCCCGAAGAAAACAGGAGGAAATCTCGCGAAAGAATGTGGGGGATGTTGCCCGCATGAGCCAGAACAGGAAGTCGGAGGACGCTGTCCTCGCTGGAGATGAACGTCGGAGAGAAAAGAGCAACGGAGTAGATTGCGGACAGCGTCACGGCGGTCGAAACGGCGAGAAGAAACCACGGGCGGGCGCGCAACTTCGCGATAATCGGCCGTTTTGCGCTGGGCGCTGTCGCTCCCCCGGAAACGGCCGGCTTGAGCTTCTTCTCCCTCCTCCTCGACATCACTATAGCCTTGTCCCGGAAGACGCGGCTGCTCTTTCGACAACGGTGAGCGGTTTCCGTTCGACCCGGATGGCATCGAATAAATCCGCTTCGCTTACGCCAGGGTCATGAGCCACGAACTCCGGGATGTTGAAGCTCGCGTCAGGTCTCTCTTTCACGGGCAGGGGGATTGCCGGAGAGGCGTGCCCCTGGTCGTCAATGTGAGTCAAATAGAGGTACGCATAGACGCCGCCATCCCGTTTGGATGCGAAGACCAGCCACCGCCCGTTGGAACTCCAACTGTGCCACGAATCCGCTGCGTACGGGGCGTTGCATTCCAGGTGATGCGCCGGCCCCTGCAAGCTGCCTGGCTTGAGATAAATGTCGCTCGAGGAACGTATCAGGTCTCCGCCATCCGACTGGCAGAAGGACAGCCATTTCCCGCCCGGTGAGAAGTGTGGGAAGTAGTTGCTTCGGCCATTAGCCGCGGCGCCCTCGATGGGGCGGGCGACCGCTTCCCCGCCGCCGTCCAGTGACAAGGTATGCAGGTCGAAACACATGAAGGCCGGGTGGGCGCCGACGGGAGCCTGCGAGAAAACGATCGAGCCGCCGTCCGGCGTCCAGCAGGGGTAAATCTCTAACAGGTTCGGGTCGGACGCTCCGGGAAGAAGGTAGGCTTCGTTTCGGACGAGGTCGTAGATGGCAATGTCCGAGGTGGACATGCCCGCGAGCTGCGTCTCGTAAAGAATCGGCTTCAAGGCGACGATTTTCTGGTTGGCGGAGAAAGCCAGCTTCTGGCCGTCCGGCGACCAGTCCATGAACGTGGTCATCTGAATCTCGAAAGGCAACTGAACCCGGTATCCGCTTTGCCGGTCAATATCATAGACCCCAAGATACACGGGCAGCTTCTGTCCCGCTGCGGCAAGACTTCGGATCTGGAGACTGAGCTTGCCCGTATTCCCCTTCTTGGAGGAAAAGCAATGGCAGTTGATGCAGTACTTCCGTCTTGCTGAGAGGAAAAGCCTCGGTTCGTCCTCTCGAATGTCGCGGACGAAGATATCGGGGGTCTTTGAGGAACTGAACGGCGGAGCCACCAGGCGATAGACGACGTAATTATCGGCAGAGTCCTTCGATATGCGAAGGCGGACAGGCTCTGAGGCTTGAATCACCACGTTCTTCCCACCGTTCTCTGCGAGACAAACGCCCTTGACTTGCAGCCGCGCGTCGGATGTGACGGCTTCCTGGCATAGCTGCCGCCACAGCTTCTGTGGGAAACGCCATCTCCTCTCGCGGGTAACGAATGTGAATCTCTGCGGGCTGTTCCCGACTTCTACTGCTACCTGCCAGACGTCATTCCGAGGGTCCTCCCATTCCACGTAAGGAGGACAAAGATTCGGTGGGAAAACGCTGCCGTCCTCCGGGTACGTGACTTGCAAGGTGCGGGAGGGAATGCGGTCGCGGTACACGGAGGGTGAACGAAGGCGCGCCACTGGCGTGGCTCCTGTCGTGCCGTCCAGCGATTCTTCTTCCGAGTACTTGCGTAGGGCCTGGTTGACTTCTTCTCTCGATTCGCCGTCCACCCAGGGGATTTCCCCCTCGCCAGCTTTCGTGGCAAACTCGGAGGTTCCCGAAAGCGACTGCACGGCAGGCTTGTCCTCTTTGGCAAGGTAGTCCGTGAGGTCGTAAACCGCCCGCGGGTAATACGTGGGCTGTTCCCGTTTGCAGAGAGAAGTCGGTCCCTGAAAGAGGCTGGCAAGCCTTGCGTTCCGGATGGCGTGCGCTACGACCAGTCCCGTCGTGCCGAGCGATGCGGCAATCGCGCCGGAAATCACAATCTTAAGGGGGGGCGAGAGGCGCCTCATCTGTCTTCTGTCCTTTCGGCAGGCTGGAAGCCTGCATTACAATCCCGGAGAGCGTTGTACTGCCTTGTCGTGGTCCAACACTTCAACTTAACGATGCCGCGCGAGGAAGCCCGGCGTCAAGCGGATTTCGTTTCTGGAGGGAAAGCCCCGAGCTGGGGAGAGGTTTCTGTTCTGGGTTTCGGCGCCAGCGCGCGAAGAACTCATCCCGCGGGAGACCACCACAGCGGTCGCCGCGAGTCATTGTCCCTCCCACGGACCGACGTTATATCGAAAAGAGTATCCGTTTGCGGGGTCGCGAATCCGAAGCGTTGCCAGATACTGCGGGGAGGTCTTCACGGCAAGCTGGATCTTTGTGGGGACTTTCTCCTTCGGAACGAGGTTTGTCAACGAGGAGAAGCTCAGGGCACCGACCATCTCTCGCGACGATGTGTTCACCGCATACAACTCAATTCGGTCGCTGAAGTACCGTATCTCGACCTCGTATCCGGTCGCACCATCTTTCTCGACGCGCAGCGGAATGTGCTCCATCCCCGGCGGTTCCACGCGCCGGAACTGGTAGGAAAAGGAGGACTTCTCGCCCGGATTCACCAGCTCGAGTGTTGCGACGGTGTGAAAAGCCCCGTCCGGGGGTATCGCAGCTCTGCGGGGCATCTTCTCCATCGGGGCAACATTCTCCAGGCGTGAGAATGACAGCTCCAATCCGATCACCTGTCCGTTGTCGCGAACCGAACCGGTGCGAAAGACGGCTAAATCCCCCGCGGCTGCGCCGCTTTCCGCTTCCGTGGGGAGGGGCTGTGCCGTTTTGTTGGACGCAAGAAACTCAATGGACTTCGCGTAATAGCGGATCTCCGTATTGTATTCCTCGTAGTACCGCCCTACTATCCGCCACGGAGTTGTTTCTTTCTGCGTGATACGGCTCGTTCCGTCTTTTTCTGATAGAAGGATCAGTTCCTTTGCCGGCTGGATGAACGTCCCCTCCGACGACAGAAAACCGTACGGCATCGAGACGCACTGACCGTCTTCATACCCGAGGATGTCGAAGTGGAGGTGGGGGCCCCGGGAGTAGCCGCTGTTGCCAGAAAGCCCGATAGCGTGCCCGCGGCCGACAAACTGCCCGAAAGAGACCCGTGCCCCGTCCGTGGTCAGATGAGCGTACACGGCGATCGTCCCATCGGCGTGCAGAACGAGGATTTCATTTGCCATTTCCTTCGGCGCCGGCTTGTCGTCCGGATTGTTCGGATTCTTCTGAATCACACCCACGACAATGCCATCCCTCACCGCCGCCACCTCGGATCCCAGCGGCATCGAGAAATCCACCGCGTGCTTGGATCCGGGGGTATTGTGCGAGAACGCGCCTTCCGGCCCCTGCCAGATGAGATAAGCCTGGTCCGCCGGAAAAGGCAGACCGTAGCCGTATTTCCCGTCCAGGGAGAACCGGTACTCGTCGGGCACCGCAACTGTGGGAAAAGTCGTGATAGCGGCATGCCCCACTATCTCCCCTGCATCGTCGGCTCGCTTCACACTGTACCGCCAGGAATACCTGAAGGCAGAATCCCCCACCACCTGGAGCACGCAGAGAGGAAGGGGAGCCTGGCTCGGGGGGACGATGCTGTGGAGCGGCAACGGCCGGTCGGGCTTTAGCAATGCTGGCAAGTCCATATCAAACCACAGAAGCACCGAGAACGACGCCTTGTTCACCACATAGAGCTCGATTCGATTTCCTTTCCTATCGGACGTAATGTCAAGGAGCTTCTCCAGTTCGGCCCCTGCAACAGGGGCAGACGGAGCCGCCGGAGCTATACCGGACTCCTTCTCGGGTGATACCTTCCAGGCGCCGTCCACCTTCACCAGCCCCACCTCAAGCGTCCGGTTGTGCTCCGGGTTGCGAAACGTGAGCGCGACCTCCGCGGACCCCTTCGTCGGTTCCACATCCCACCCTTCAATCTTGTAGCCTGCGAGGGAAGACCTCGAGGACGTCCACTCGCGAATGAAGCGGGCACGCGCTTCTTCGTTTGGGAAAACTGCCAACTCCGCCGCTTGTCTCGGACCGGCGCCCAAAAGTCTGTCAAAAAAACCTGCAACAGCCTTGTGGGGAGAGTACGGAGGGAAGGTCGCTTCTTCCGCGCGCGCGGACAGCGGCCCGGCAGCAAATACCGCCAGAGCGAGAACGTAGCCGAGGTAACAACCGTGCTTGCGAAACCGAACGGGGAGCGCGCTCAACATTGACTTCACAACATCCTTTTTCAAAACGAATTAACGAAAGGTGGCGTTCACAGAATCTTAGTCACGTTATCTACTTGAACGCTCGCAGGGAGACTATGGTTCAGGACAGGACAAGATGTAGCGAATCACGTCATCCATCCGTGCCGTCGCCAGAGCAACGGTCGTGTCGGCTGCCCCATAATACACACGAAGCTCCCCCGTTTTCTTATCGAGGATGGCGCCCGTCGGGAACGTGACCTGCGGCGCATCCCCCACAAGCTCGTAGGACTCCGACGGGCCAAAAACCCATTCATCGCTCCGGCGGAGAATGTAACTCGGATTGTCGAGGTCAAGAAGCGCCAGCCCAACGCGATAGATGTTCCGTCCCGCCGTCACTCTCACCCCGTGGTAGATGATCAACCACCCTTCCGGGGTCTCGATGGGCTGCGTGCCAAGTCCCACCCGATGGCAGTCCCACTGACCGCTCCGCGTGGGGAGAAGCATCTGATGGTCGCCCCAGTGTTTCAGGTCCGGCGAGAACGCCAGCCAGATGTGTGCTTCTCCGCGGATGATTGGCCGATGAATCAGGGCATACCGCCCCTCGAAACGGCGCGGAAACAAGCAGGCATCCTTATCCTCCGGCGGCACGAGCGCTCCAAACCGATAGAACTCGCGGAAGTCCGGAGTCAGCATCAGCGAAACGAGGGGCCCGCCTTCCGAGAACGAGACATACGTGATCGCGTACTCCTGGCGGTCCTCCAGCCAGACGATGCGCGGGTCCTCGATGCCGAAGTTGCGCTCCTTGGCGGAGGTGTCGGGGGCCAGCGTCGGCTGTTTGTCAATCTGCCAGTTCGTCTTGCCGTCGGCGCTTCGCGCAAGGGTGAGGTGCGAGAATCCCTCCATATCCTCCACCCGCACCAATAGGAGAGTCTCACCGTTTAACTCCGTAGCCGCCGGATTGAAGACGGCATTTGCCGGATAAGGCCAATCCCTCGGTGTCAGGATGGGATTCTTCTCGTATCGTTGGAATAAAGGACTCGGTTTGCGGAAAGACTTGCGTTCATCCATTTCTTCTTTCTCCAGGGGGGAGCGCGCAACGCCAAGTGCCAGCGTTGCCGAAACCCCGTGCGCGATCAGTCCGAGAGAGGCCTGTCAGAAACCACGCGAAGCCACCGCCAGACCATCGGCTCCCTGCACCGCCCAATCAGTTTTTCCGGGTATTTGCAGTTTACCGCACATCATCGTCGAGGTCAACAATCGCGAGTTGGCGCCGTTGCACGGATGAGGCTTGGGTGAACCGGTGTTGTCGCGGGCGTCTCTACTCGGCAAGTTGGACCCTGTAGAAGCGCGTATTGCCCGCGGGCGTCTCGCTCCAACTCGTCGTTTTCCCACCGGACGTTAGACCCGCTGCAACGGGGGAAAGGTTGGCAGGGGTTTCACCACACCAGACGTTATAGGTCAGATAAAGGGCGCTGTTCCACTGGATGGCGGTCTCACTTTCGTTCTGTATCTCAACCGCCGTAATGGCAAAGTCGTAGCCTTCGTAGAACACCACATAGCCGTCATGGGTGCCGATGATGAGGTCGGTCACGTTGTCGTCGTTCCAGTCAACGACCTCGAGGCGCATTCGATAGCCTGTGTCTATGTTCGTCAGGCCGATTCCCTCTTCCGGAGCCTGTAGCCGGGCTGGCGCATTCAAATCGGGCGCTGCATTCGTGCCAACGTTCTTGCACCAGCTCGCATTGTCGCTCGCGCTTCCCAGAAGGTCTTTGAGTCCATCTCCGTCCCAATCGAGCACGCGGATAGCCGAGCGCAGCCCAAAACCCGCTGGGACTCCGTTGGCCTGAATAAGCGCGTCGCTGGCGTATGAGGGCGATCCCGCAGTGCCCACGTTCCTGAAGAGATGAACGTTGCCATTCACGTCGCCGCACAGCAGGTCGTTCAGCCCGTCCTCGTCCCAGTCGTGCACATACGGCGTCGCGCGGGCGCCAACGCTCAATGTCGAGCCGCCCATCGTCAGCCGGACGCCGGCGACCAGAACGGGATTATCATCCGTGTTCGTGTTCCTGTAGAAATAGACGTAGCCTTCCGTTCCTGTCCCGACGAGCAAATCCTTTTTTATGTCGGCATCGTAATCGCAGACCCACGGCGCCGGGGCGCCACAGCCGGCGCCGGGATGCACAATATCGGCTCCGGCGGCCTGGAGATTCTCGAACGTTCCGAATGCGGGATTCGCATCTGTGCCCTGGTTCACAAACAGCGCCACCTTGTCGTCGTACCGGTACCCGATTATCAAATCCTTTCTCCCGTCGCTGTTCCAGTCGCACACGCACGGGATCGCCTGGGCGCCGACGTTAAGCGACTGAGCATACGCCGTTATCTGTTCGCCGGGCCGCAGCATGGGTTCTTCCATAGCCGGTCCAGACGCCGAGACAAGCGTGATACAGAACTGAATCAATAAGCAGAAAGCCAATTTGTCCGCTTCCGTTTCCATGCACAACTCCTTTTGGCTACCGTGCCCTCTTCCCTTTTTACAGATTCGCCGCCGCCATGCCAAGAAGTTCTTTCAGTCGCCTCACGGTTTGCGCTCTTGCGGCGACCAGGCCGAAGAAAGTTGTCGCCACATCGTTCCTCGCGCGATAGAATACAAAACGATTTCCGGCAAAGCCTTTCGCCCAATGGCTGCCATTGCACCTATTCGTGACGGTTGATTGGAGCCGGCCTTACCGGCGCAGGGGAATTGTAACCCTTCAATGGACGAAAGGGTCAAAGGAATTCTGGACACTGATTGTGAATAGGCTCGCGGTCAATGTGCGTGCTCTTGAGTCATCCATCCTTCAAAGAGAGAAAGGGATAGCGAATGGAAAAGCATGGACCTCTCACGGAGCATCTTAGTCGCCGCGATTTTCTGACCCTCCTCGGAGGGGGTACTGCCGCGTTGTGGCTTCATTCGCTCATCGGCGAAGAGGCGCCCGGCGGGCGCAAGCCGAATATCATCGTCATTCTTTCAGATGATCAGGGATATGCCGATGTCGGGTTTCATGGCTGCAAGGACATTCCCACGCCGAACCTCGATTCTCTCTCGAGCAGCGGCGTTCGGTTCACGGACGGCCATGTCTCCTGTCCGGTGTGCAGTCCGACGCGAGCGGGGCTGATGACCGGGCGCTACCAGCAGCGCTACGGGCACGAGATGAATCCGGGCGGGGCGCCGGAGCATGGGCTGCCGCTCTCGCAAATCACCCTTGCCAACCTTCTCAAAACCGCAGGCTACGCCACTGGAATTGTCGGGAAATGGCATCTCGGCATGACGCCGGAGCTCCATCCGCAGAAGCGCGGGTTCGACGAGTTCTTCGGTTTCCTGAGCGGCGCCCATTCGTACCTTGACCCTCTGCTCGGCACACCGAACGCAATTTTGCGAGGAACGGAGCCGGTTGACGAAAAGGAGTACCTCACCGACGCGTTCACTCGTGAAGCCGTTTCCTTCATCGAGCGGTACCGGAAGCATCCCTTTTTCCTTTACCTCCCCTATAACGCGGTTCACGCGCCGCTGCATGCGACTGAGAAGTATCTCTCGCGGTTCAAGGAAATATCGAACGAGAGGCGCCGCACTTACGCTGCGATGCTCAGCGCCATGGACGATGGCATTGGAGCCGTTCTCAAGAAACTGACAGACACCGGACTCGAAAAGGACACTCTGATTTTCTTCCTCAGCGACAACGGCGGCCCGCCAGGCAACGGATCAAGCAATGGTCCGCTGAGGGCCTATAAAGCAACGGTTTATGAAGGAGGTATTCGCGTGCCGTACGTCCTCAGATGGCCCGCGAAAATTCCCGCTGGCGTTGTCTATCAGAACCCCGTCATCTCTCTCGACGTATTGCCAACCGCCCTCGCGGCCGCTGGCGGGAAGTTGCCAACAGACCGTCCTATGGATGGCGTCAATCTCCTCCCCTACGTAACGGGTGAGAAATCTGATCCGCTCCACGACCTCCTCTTCTGGCGGATGCGAGAGAATAAAGCAGTGCGAAAGGGGAACTGGAAGCTCGTCGTCGCCGGAGCAACGCCGCCACAGCTCTTCGATCTGTCGAAGGACATCGGCGAAACGAACGACCTCGCAGGGCAGAAGCCGGACTTCGTCAAGAAACTCACCGGCGCTCTGGCCGAATGGGAATCACAAATGGTCCCGCCTCTCTGGTCGCCTCAAGTGCGCCTGCGGCAGCTCCGCCGCGCGGTGACGAGGAGAGTTCGGCCCGCCACTGTACGAAAGTAGCCGCGCTGCCCTTCGTGCACAACTTGGGACCGAGCACTTGATGCAGCCAAGGTCTCGCAGACCGGGGGCCGCGCTGTTGTTGCTATAGAGTGCCCCGCGTGCCGCTCGATATGCAGCGCGAGCCAGCTCACGCGCGTCCTCTTCCCTCCGTTACAGACCTTTTACAGTACCTCTCTCAATTCAGTGGTAGATTGTCCACAGAGCAAATGCAGAACTCCCAACTAAGGAGGTACACAATCATGAGCCAGACAAAACAAATGCTGACAGGTTTTCTCTTGGGGATTCTCGCGATGGTCGTTGGGGATTCCACCGCTCAGTCCATTTACTCGAGTCTGCGGCCCTTTGCGGCGAATATCGTTGTGCCCCAGGCAAGGTCTTTTGCGGCTGACCGGCAATCCGCGGTCGAAGTGACGGTGGTCACCGTCGGCGCGGTCATCATGGAACAAGCCGCGACCACGACGATGGACATCAGCGTAAGGAACCCGTCCGCCCGAAGAATCGAAGCGGAGCTTGCCGTGCCCGTGCCCGACGGCGCCGTGGTGCGCAGCTTCACCTTCGAGGGCGCCGCGAAGGAGCCGACGACGGAGGTTCTTGCCAAAAACGAAGCGACGAGGACGTACGAGGCGATTGTCGCCAAGGTCCGCGACCCCGCGATGCTCGAGTTCATCGGCTATAATCTCATTCGCTCGAGCGTCTTCCCGATTGAGGCGAGAGGCACGCAAAAAGTCCGTCTCACCTACGAGCATCTCCTATTCGCGGATGGCGATCGCATTGACTACATTCTGCCGAGGACGGAGTCCCTGGACTACAGGGTCCCGTGGAATGTTTCGGTAAGGATTAAGTCAAAGAGACCCATCTCGACCGTCTATTCCCCCAGCCACGAGATTGAAATGACCCGCCTCGACCTTCGCTCTATGCACGATGCGGACATCCCGGCGACAAACGTGGTATCGGTTCGCCTTGCGGGCGGTGCGACTACGGAGCCCGGCCCCTTCCGGCTCTCTTACATTCTCGAACGAAACGGGGTGACGGCGACGCTGTTTTCCTATCCCGACCCGAAGGCAGGCGGAGGGTATTTTCTTCTGCTTGGGGGATTGCCCGCAAAGCCGTCGGATGGAAGCGGCGGTCCGGCTATCAAGCGGGAGGTGATTCTCGTGCTTGACCGCTCCGGCAGCATGAGCGGTGAGAAAATCGAGCAGGTGAGAGAAGCCGCTCGCCAGGTTGTTGCCGGCCTCGAAGAGGGGGAAGCGTTTAACATCATCGCATACAACGAAGCAGTGGAATTCTTTGCAAAGCAACCTGTGATGAGAACGGAAGAGACCGTCAGGGCAGCACAAGCATACCTGAAGAGCATCACTGCCCGGGGAGGAACGAACATCCACGATGCGCTGCTTGAAGCGCTTCGCCAGAAGCCCGCCGAGGGGATGCTTCCCATTGTCTTGTTTCTGACCGATGGTCTCCCGACGGTTGGCCAGACCTCCGAGGTCACCATCCGCAATGTGGCGATGAAGGCGAATGCATACGAACGGCGCATTTTCACCTTCGGGGTCGGAGTGGATGTCAACACGCCGCTTCTCGAAAGAATCGCTTTGGAGACTCGCGCGACCGCGACATTTGTCCTCCCGAAAGAAGACGTCGAGGTCAAGGTCTCGCAGGTCTTCAATCGCCTGTCCGGCCCGATTCTCGCCAGCCCGAAGCTCGAGATCGCTTCCGCACGCCAGCGTACCGATTCGGGCATATCTGTCGCCCGCGTGCGCGACGTGATTCCTGATAGACTCCCCGACCTTTTCGAGGGCGACCAACTCGTCGTGCTGGGCAAATACATCGGCGAGGAGCCGCTGACGTTTGAACTCAGCGGCAACTATCTCGGCAGGGAACGGACCTTCCGATTCACCTTTGACCTCGACAACGCCACCACCCGCAACGCCTTTGTGCCGCGTCTCTGGGCAAGCCGGAAAATCGGCATGCTGGTGGACGCCATTCGCCAACTCGGAGCCGATGTCGGCCCCCTTCCCACACAAAGG
Organism: bacterium; assembly: GCA_030691545.1. GTDB lineage: Bacteria > Auribacterota > JABMQX01 > JABMQX01 > JABMQX01 > JAUYEE01. Next base: position 52,228 of record JAUYEE010000200.1, read on the forward strand.
TCCGTCTCAGGCGATCCCCGACTGAAAGAGCTCGTGGACGAGATCGTGTCGCTGAGCACTGAGTTCGGCATCCTGACTGAGTACACGGCATTTCTCGCCCGCGAGGGGACAGACCTGACTCGCCGGGACGAAGTTCTCGCCGAAGCCAACCGGAATTTCCATGAGCGAGCGATTTATACTCGTTCCGGCCTTGGCGCCGTGAATCAGGGCTTTAACAGCGATTTCCAGCGGAGACAGCAAGTGCTCAATTACCGCAACAACTTCTTCGACGCGAACATGAATCGCGTCGCCATTGCCCAAGTTCAGCAGATCAACGATATGGCATTCTACCGCCGCGGCAATCGCTGGGTGGATAGCCGGGTCGTTGAGAAAGAAAACGAGGTGAAGCCCAGGCGAGAGGTCGTCTTTGGCTCCGAGGAGTTTCGTATGCTCGCGCAGCGGCTCGCCAGCGAGAACCGCCAGGGGGCCATATCCTTCAACGGCGATGTATTGCTTGTCGTGGACGGGGAGCCAATTCTTGTGAAAGGGACGGTTGCCAAGTAGATGAACACGCATGTTGCAGCGAAGGCGCCCTGCGCATGCCACGCAACCGCAATGGAAGAGTTCCGACAAAAACAGGTAAGGGAGGAACAGTTATGAGGAACAAAAAGCACGTGATCGGGTTGTTCATGGCCATCGTACTTTGTGTCTCGGCAACACTGGCGGCTGAGGTCCCCGAGTTCAGTCCGCGAATTACCGACGTGACGGTCTTCAAGGACGGACATGCCCTTGTCATGGCGCGGGGACCGGCGAAACTTGAGGGCGGCTGGTGTCGCACGAGGGATGTGCCATCGCCCTTGCTCGGCGCCTTCTGGACGTTCGTGGCGGACGAGGAGGCCGAGGTGGATTTTGTCAAAGCCGGATTCGTCGAGGCGGAAGAATCGAGGCCGTGCTTGACGTTCGAGGAAATCATCCAGGCGAATATTGGCAAAAAGGCCGTCATCGTGGAACACCCGAAGGACGCCGACGCGGTATCGCATGAAGGAGTTCTGTTGGCCCTCCTTGAGCAGGAGACCGAACGAGAGGTTGAATCGCCCCAGACGGTCCCCGCCAGCTATGACCGGTGGGGACGCTACGTTCCGAGTCAGCCGTTCCAGGAGGTCAAGAAGGAGAAGGTTGAATCTCTCGCTTCGTTCGTGATGGTCAGAACGGATGAAGGAGTTCAACTTATCAAGCGGGAAAACATCCGCAGCATCTGCCTCGCCGAGGAAAACCCTGCCACAGAGCACAAGGAGAAGACCGAAGTTCGCGAAATCGCCTTCCACGTTACCGGAAAAGGCGCAGACATTCCCGAACAGGCGCAGGTTGGGATGGTCTTCATTCAGAGGGGGATTCGCTGGATTCCCGATTACCGGATTGAGCTTCTTGACGGGGGAAAGGCGAGAGTATCTCTCCAAGGCACGGTGATCAACGAACTCGCTGACATGGAAGACGTTGACCTGCGGTTAGTTGTGGGGGTCCCTAACTTCATCATGAAGGACACCTTTTCCCCCATGGCGTTACGCGAGATTGGTCTGAAGCTCAGTTCTTACTTCGCGCCTCCGAGTTGGCGGCGAGGGGAGACACGAGCCGATTACCTTTCCAACGCTTTGATGTCGCAGGCGGCGGTGTTGCCGAGAGGGGAACCGGAACCATCCGCCGGCGGCCCGGACATCCCCAGCGAGGGGCAGCAAGAGGACCTCTTTGTCTATCACAAGTCTGGCATCACCTTGCGGAAGGGCGAACGAGCCGTCGTCAAGCTCATCGAGGTCACCGTACCCTACGAGGACATCTATACCTGGGACATTCCCGCTATTCCACCGCGTGAGATGTGGCGTCATGTCAACCAGGATCAGATTCGGCAGTTGGTGAACGCCTTTAGCGCCGCCAAACTGATGCATCAGCTCCGTCTCACGAACACGGGAAGTGTCCCCTGGACGACGGCGCCCGCCACAATATTCAAGGAAGGCACGCCTCTCGGGCAACAGGTTCTGACATACACCTCCGTCAAGAACAAGGTGGATCTCCCCGTGACCATCGCAACAGACCTGAACATCAGAAAGGAAGAAGTTGAAGTCAGCCGGAAGCTGAGAGATATCACTCTGAACAGCACCGACTACACCAGGGTTGTCCTTCACGGGACCTTGACCGTCACCAACTTCAAAGACCGGCCGGTCCAGGTTTACGTCACAAGGCAGATCCTCGGCGCCGCCACTGGCGCATCAGCCGACGGGAAAATCACTCTTTCCAATGTCGTCGAAGACGCCTCGCTCCTCCGCGAGGAATCCTGGTCGTGGTATTGGTGGTCGTGGCCTTGGTGGTTCTACCACGTGAACTCGCTCTCGGAGGTTTCCTGGAAGACGCTAATTCCCGCGGGGAAGTCTGCGACCTTTGAATACGACTGGTACTACCACTGCGCCCCCTGAACCATCCGTCCAGTGAAGGGATGCGTGGAACATTTCAGCCTGGAGCGGGTCTAATTGGGTGAAGTCCGGCGAGGGGACATCCCACGCACGGGCATGTGGTCGAATCATTCGGCAGTCTAATGCACCCAACTCAAAAGGAGGCACAGACATGAGACGGATTCTGGCGACGACGATGCTGTTGGCGATGATGGTCCTGAGCGCTCCGGCCGTCAAGACGGAGGAAGCTGCTTCTGAGGCGGAGCGGCCACAGGTCGAGGTGGTCTTCGTTCTTGACACGACCGGGAGCATGGGCGGGCTGATCCAGGCGGCAAAGGAGAAAATCTGGGCCATTGCGAACACCCTGGCGAGCACCAAGCCAGCCCCCGACATCAAGATGGGGCTTGTGGGCTACCGCGACCGTGGAGACATTTACATCACGAAGCTGACCGACCTGACTGACGACCTGGACGCCGTTTACGAACAGCTCATGGGATTCGCAGCGGACGGCGGCGGCGATACCCCCGAAAGTGTCAATCAAGCGCTGAACGAGGCGGTCACCAAAATCAACTGGAGCAAGGACGGCAAAGCGTACCGGGTCATTTTCCTCGTCGGCGATTGCCCGCCGCACATGGATTATGCGGATGATGTCAAATACTCGGAAAGTTGCAAAGCCGCCGCGACTGCGGGCATCACCATCAACAGCATTCAGTGCGGCAATCAGGGGGAGACCCAGCCCATCTGGACTGATATTGCCAACCGTGCCGAGGGGCGTTACTTCCGTGTCGAGCAGTCCGGCGGCGCCATTCTGGCTGCGACGCCATTCGACGCCGAGCTCGCCGAGCTCTCGAAGGAATTCGAGGGTACCCGTGTTTACTATGGCGATGCCGAGGTTATGGAGGAAGCGAGGGAACGCAAAGAGGTTGCCGGCAGAATCAGTGAGGAAGCACCAGCCGCGGCAAAAGCCAGTCGGGCGGTTTTCGGCACTTCTGCCGCCGGCGATCGCGCAGCGTCAAAACACGACCTCGTGGCGGAGGTTGCCACTGGCGCCGTGAAACTGGAGGACGTGAAAGCCGAAGAGCTGCCAGAAGAAATCCGCAAGATGTCGCCGGAGGAACGCAACAAGTATCTGAAAGAGCAGCAGGCAAAACGGGAGAAAGTCCAGGCTCGCATCAAAGAGCTCGCCGACAAACGCCAGGCACTCATCGAAGAGCAAATCCGAAAGTCGGAACTGAAGGGCAAACAATCCCTCGACTTCGCCATCTTCGAGTGCATCCAGAAGCAGGCGGCAAAGAAGGGCATCATTTACGAGGGCGGCCCGTCGTTCTGAAGCGAGGCGGCCGGTACTTCCGCTCCCCTCCTGTGCGAGCGAGGCAGCCGAAGGTTGACTGGCGAGAGGTCTTGAGGGAAAGCCCATTTTCCCTTACAATTTGCGGAGTGCGAGGAAGGGGCGCACGCGGAGCGAGCTCCGCAACATGCCTCTTCTCGCTTTCAGGGGCGCGCACGGCCCGCTTGTCGCGTCACAGAAGGTCATGAGGTCGAGCAGCCGATGGAAGAACGGAAGATTCTGGTTATCGAGGATGACCCAGCCATCCGCCGGGGGATTGTGGATGCCCTTCAGTTTGACGGGTACGAGACTTTTGAAGCCGACAATGGCAGTCTCGGCCTCGACATGGCGGTGAAAGTCGGTTACGACCTTCTTCTCCTCGACTTGATTTTGCCCGGGAGAGACGGTCTCGAGATTCTCAGGGAAGTCCGTGCGACCCGACCGAGTCTTCCCGTCATCATCCTCACTGCCCGTGGGGAAGAAGCGGATCGGGTCGAGGGGCTTCGCCTCGGCGCCGATGATTACGTCGTGAAGCCCTTCAGCGTGAAGGAGCTTCTGGCGCGGGTGGAGGCTGTTCTGCGGCGCTCGCCGGAGCGCCCTTCTGATGTCTCGCGATTCAAAATCCCAGGAGGCGAGGTGAACCTTTCTCGCTGCGAGGTATGTTTCGAGGATGGTGGGCGGACGGAACTGTCCGAGCGCGAGCGAGAGCTCCTTCGATACCTCATCTGCAACCCAGGTCGAGCAATCTCCCGTCGGGAGATACTCACCCGCGTATGGCGGATTGACGCGTGTTCGATTTTCGAGACTCGCACGATTGACATGCACATCGCCCGGCTGCGCGAGAAACTGCGCGATGATTCCTCGGAGCCGTCCATCATTTTGACGGTGAGAGGGAAAGGATACATGTTCGCCGTTCCGGGGCGTGAGAAATGAAGCGGTCGTTGCATATCTGGATTATCTTCGCGCTGTGCCTCATTGTGGCCTTCGGGGCCATGGGGTGGGTCGGCCTCACCATGCTCCGACTTGATCGTGAGTCCCAGCAGCACGCCACCCTCGAGGAGAACGTCCGCCTTGCGCTGTGGCGCATGGAATCGGCTCTTGCCCCCCTCATCGCACAGGAAAGTTCGCGCCCCTATTTCGTGTATGATTCCTTTTACGTGGAGGAGCGAGCTTACACGCGCATGTTCTCTCCCATCGAGCGAGGCGAAGTGCAGTTGCCTTCGCCTTTGCTCACAGAGGAATCGCCGTACATCCACCTCCATTTCCAGTTCCGCCCGGATGGGGAACTGGCGTCTCCGCAGGCGCCAATCGGAAACATGCGAGACGTCGCGGAGAAAGAGTACACGACGCACGAGCGTATCGAAACATCCATTGCTCATCTTGCACGGTTGCGCACGATTCTGAGCAGGGACGCCCTGGTCCGCCATCTCCCAGAGGACTCTCCGCAGTTGGACGCTCTTGCCCGCTCTCGCTCCGCCCCTCAGGACAACACGGGATTGTCGAACTACGAACAGCAGGCGGTTTTCAATGTGAATGAATGGCAGGCTCGGAGCACCAGCAATAAAATCCTTCAGTCGAACGTGGACGCGAACTTCTTTTCGCGGTACGCCGGCGTGCGAGAGGGGACGATGAAGGCCGTGTGGATCGGTGATGCGCTGATTCTCGCGCGGCAGGTGTGGGTCAACGGGAGAAGCTACGTTCAGGGTTGCTGGCTGAACTGGGCGGCAGTTCGCGAATGGCTTGTTTCGGGCGTCAGCGACCTCCTGCCTTCTGCTGACCTTGAACCTGCTCCCCCGGACCAAGACGCGCAACCCGCGCGCAGGCTCGCGTCTCTTCCGATCACACTGGTCCCCGGAGCATTGCCTGCCAGCGTCACTCGCCAGGTCTCGCAGGTTCGAATATGGCTTCTAATCGCCGGAGGTTGCGTCCTCGTCGCTGCAATCGCGGTGGGGCTCCTTCTTCGAGGAGCGTTATCGTTGAGCGCTCGTCGAGGAGCCTTCGTCTCCGCCGTCACGCACGAGCTTCGCACGCCCCTGACGACGCTCCGCATGTATGCCGAAATGCTCGCCGAAGGCATGGTCTCCGGAAAGGAAAAGACGCGAGACTATCTGAAAACGCTTCTCGGCGAGAGCGACCGCCTCGGGCGCCTCGTGGACAATGTCCTGGCATTCGCTCGCCTCGATGGTCGTCGCGAGAAGGCTCGCATCGAACGCATCTCTCTTCGGGAGTTGATGGAAAACGTGAGCGAACGCCTGAGGCAACGGGCAGACCAGGCGGGCATGAGTCTCATCGTGGAGACGAACGATGAAGCCCTCTCTGCGACGGTGCGAGCCGATCCAGCGGCCGTCGAGCAGATTCTGTTCAATCTCGTGGACAACGCATGCAAGTACGGTGCGTCGGGTTCGGAGCGAGTCATCCATCTACAAGCTGCTCGCGACGACAAGTCCATTTCGTTGCGAGTGCGTGACCGCGGCCCAGGCGTCCCAGCCCCATTGGCTCGCCGTCTGTTTCATCCGTTCTCGAAGTCCGCTCAAGATGCCGCGAACTCCAAACCGGGCGTCGGCCTCGGACTGGCGCTGAGTCGGCGCCTCGCTCGACAAATGGGCGGAGACCTTCGCCTCGACGAATCCATCACCGATGGTGCTGCTTTTGTCCTCACGCTCCCTCTGGACAAGCCCCCTGCTTGAGAAATGTTGCGACCGGGCTTCCTCTCCTGTCACGCCATAGATTCATCTGTTCATTTGCTTAATGAACTTGTTTTCCTCCTCGTCGAGCTGGTCAAAGAGCCTTGCCTCTCGCATGTCGAATGAGCGGCGGGGCTTGCCTTCACGTTTGTCTTCTTGAGCCCCATTATGAAGGCACCATCCCGCGGCGGTGCCTTCCCTCGCCTGTTTCAGGTCCGTCAGGAAGTCCTCTGCTTTCGGCTCCCAGTAATCCGGCTGATAACCCCGCCGAAACGGCTCCTGGTAGTGGACCGGGACCACCCGCCCGATTTCCTTCATCCATTCCAGATACTCTCTCGTGCGCATGGCGGTTTCCCCCGGCGACTTCGCCTCGCGAGGCCGGTGCGGCGCGATGAAATCCACCTCCACCTCCGTCAGGTATCGCCGAAGTTCTTCTTTTCCCATGTCCCCTGCGTGCGAAGCCGTGAGCAGGCGAGTCGGGTCGAGCTTCTTTGCCAGCCTTCTCACTTCAACCAACTCCTCGAAGGAAACATATCGCGCGTCCCTGATGTTCCTCTCGTTTGCCAAATCCAGATACCAATTCCGATAAGGCTTGAGGCCGACCAGAAGGGTTTGCGCGGCGTGGCCCAGCGATTGTGTGTCTTTGAGTCCCTCCTCGCCCCGGTGCAGTGTTACGTCAACGATGATTCCCCTTCGATCGCACTCTTCAACCAGCCATCGGAGCTTCCCAAGAAACGGCTCGCGCGCCTTCCCCTCGCGGTCCACCGCCGCGACATCATTTTCAAAGCCACCCCAAGTCGCCCATACGCGAAACCAGTTAAACCCCGAACCCTGCATCTGGTCGAGGTCCTTCAGGATGAAGTCCTTCGGCGCACCAAGCGCTCCGTAATAACTGACGCCGAGAAGAAAAGTCGGCTTATCGTTGATTGTGAACTGTGTGCCTTTGATGCCCAGTTCCGTTCCTCCATGGCTTTCCGCGACCGCAGCAAGGACCACCAAAAGAATTAAAGCCAGTCTCCTCATCTTTCTCTTCTCCTTTCCAGCACAACCATTTCTTGTCAGTTGCGACTTCTTTGTCTTTCCCCCGATTCGGTTGCCCGCATCCTGCGGCTGCCGCAATGGCACGAATCGTTGCATTGCCGCGAGACCCAGTGTAGGATAATAGCGGTCCCACGACGCGCACGCCAGAGATGATGTGCGAAATCGGAATGGAATGCTCCCGTCGGAAGACTGCGTTGGACCAACACGCTAAACGGCAGCAGTTTCTCACAGTGCGGAGGAGGATTGACAATGTCCAAGATGGTATTCGCCTTCCCACTCGTTGCGTTCATCGGTTCCGTAGCTTTCTCGAATGCACGATGCGAGAACTCACACTACCCGGCGAATCGCCCGCCCCTGTCGCAGAAGAAATTTGTGGCTCTGCCTCTCGGGTCGGTCAAACCACAGGGCTGGCTGAAAGAGCAGCTCACCATCCAGGCCAACGGGCTGACGGGGCATCTCGATGAGTTTTGGCCGAGCCTCTCGAAGTCCGCCTGGAACGGCGGGGATGGCGAAGCCTGGGAGAGGGGGCCCTATTACCTCGATGGGCTTGTTCCTCTGGCGTATCTGTCTGAGGACGAGCGATTGTTAGAGAAGATAAAACCCTGGATCGAATGGATTCTCTCCAGCCAACAGCCGAACGGCTGGTTCGGCCCGCCGCAGAACAAGGACCGCTGGCCCCTTGCCGTCGCCATGAAGGTTCTGACGCAATACCACGAAGCGACGAACGACCCGCGGGTGATTCCCCTTCTCAAGAATTATTTCAAATACTTGAGCGACAACCCGCCGGACTGGCCAGACGGAGAATGGCGCGGCGTCCGCGCGATGGAGAACGTCGTTTCCGCGTACTGGCTCTACAACCGCACGGGCGACCCCGACATCCTCAAGGTCGCCGAGTCCATCCAGAAGAACAGCTTCAACTGGATTTCGTATTTCCTCGACTTCCCCTACACAACCGAGGTGATGAAGAAGGGCATTCGTCCCGGGCACCCGAGCCACGTCGTCAATATCGCTATGGCAATCAAGCACCCCGGCGTCTGGTATCAGCAGTCACAGGATGAGCGCGACAAACAAGCCGTCTATGACGGGATTGGGTCTCTCGACAAGCATCACGGGCAGGTTACCGGGCGCTTCGGCGGCGACGAACATCTCTCCGGCAGGCGACCGACCCAGGGGACAGAGCTTTGCGGAGTCGTCGAGTACATGTTCTCACTTGAAAACCTCATCGAGGTTCTCGGGGATGTCGCTCTTGCAGACCGCCTGGAACTGCTCGCGTACAATGCGAATCCCGGCACCTGCACGCCGGATTACTGGGCTCACCAGTACGATCAACAAGCCAACCAGGTCCTCTGCACCGTCGCCAAACGAGACTGGAGCACCAATGGCGATTCGTCCAACATCTACGGGCTGGAGCCAAATTATGGCTGCTGCACCTCCAACATGCACCAGGGCTGGCCGAAGTTTGTCTCTCACATGTGGATGGCGACGCACGACAACGGCCTCGCCGCCGTCGCATACGGACCCAACGAGGTGAAAGCCAGGGTGGCAGACGGAGTTGAAGTCACGATTACGGAGGAGACGGAATATCCCTTCGATGGCTCCGTTGAATTTGCCATCTCGCTGCCTCAGCCGACAGCTTTTCCTCTCTACCTCCGCATCCCCGCCTGGGCCGATGGCACCAGCATTCGTTCAGGAGACGAAACGATTCGCCCGGGAGGTGGTACGTTCGCCGTTCTGAAAAGAACCTGGAAATCCGGCGATGCCGTGAAGCTCGACCTCCCCATGAAGCTCCGCACGGAGACCCGCTACAACAACTCTGTCTCAGTCCTTCGCGGGCCCCTGTACTTCTCCCTCAAAATCGGCGAGCGTTACGAGAAGCTCAAGTCCTATCACGACACGTTGCCCGCCGCCGACTGGGCAATTCATCCGACAACCCCCTGGAACTACGGCCTGATCCTCGACCGCGAGAATCCGCAGGAATTCATAAGCACCGTCAGGGGAAAAATCGGTAAGACTCCCTTCGCCCAGGAAACCGCCCCTGTTATTCTGAAGGTCAAGGGCAGGGCAATCCCGAACTGGAAACTCGTCAACAACTCCGCAGGCGACCCGCCAATTAGCCCCGTGAAATCCGATGAGCCAATCACGGACCTCGAGATGATCCCTTACGGGTGCACCCGCCTTCGCATCACGGAGTTTCCTGTTATTGAACCATCAAGCGCCGGGCAGGAAGGGACTTCCGCAAGCCGGAAATAGCGTGGTGTTCCGTATCGCCCTCGGCCAAGCGGCGTCAGGTCCCGCATTCATAAGGCGGCGGACATCCGAAGGGCTGACACGAAAGGCGGACAGTGCTTCATGGGAATGGAGATGGCATTTTGGACGAGCAAACGCTAAAAGCAATCCAGACTGCACAGAAGAATGAGATAACGGAAGCCCGCATCTACGACCGGCTTGCTCGGTCAATCAAGGACCCGCATAACCAAAAGATCCTGAAGCGGATTTCGCAGGACGAAATGCGGCATTATGCCTTCTGGAAGAGACATACCGGTCATGACGTGAAGCCGCGCGCCTTGGCCGTCTGCCTCTACTATCTCATCGCGAAGGTCTTTGGGCTGACCTTCGGAGTGAAGCTCATGGAGAAGGCGGAGGGGGAAGCACAAGTCAATTATCGGAAGATCGCCGAAGCTATCCCCGAAGCAGAATCCATTGCCAGGGACGAAGACGCGCATGAGGAGCAGCTCCTCGCAATGCTCGACGAGGAACGGCTGAAGTACATCGGGGCCATTGTTCTGGGCTTGAACGATGCCTTAGTCGAGCTGACGGGCGCCCTCGCGGGGTTCACCTTTGCCCTGGCTCATCCCCGTTTGATCGCCATGGCGGGGCTTGTCACGGGCATCGCCGCGTCTCTCTCCATGGCAGGGTCGGAGTACCTTGCGACTCGCTCGAAACCGGGTGAGCTGAAACCCGTTAAAGCCGCTCTCTACACCGGCGCCGCCTACATCCTCACCGTGACGCTCCTGATCTTGCCGTATCTCCTGCTGAGCCAGGTGTACTTGAGCCTCGGGCTGACGATGTTGGTGGCGATGCTCATTATCTCTCTGTTCAACTTCTACTACGCGGTAGCCAAAGATATGTCGTTCTGGAAGCGCTTTGCTGAAATGGCGGGCATCAGCTTGGGCATTGCTGCCCTCTCGTTCGGCGTTGGTTTTGCCATCCGGGAACTCCTTTCCGTGGACATATAGTTTGGCTCTTGTCCGGCTTCCCGGGGCCATTGTTTTTCTTGACAAGGCAGACGGCGTAGAGTAAAAAAGTACGCAAAGAACGCAAGAGAGCATGAGGTGTGTGCAGCCGATATACTCTCATCCGCGGTGACTCGATGACCGTTTGGAGGTGGAGCCGTGCCCCTTGGCCGGAAACGCCTATCCAACACCCGCCGGTTGTCCGCACGCTGCGGACAGGTGGTTCGTTCCCTCACTTTCAGTGGAGAATCGAATCACTGGTGGGGACCGGTAGCATCGCTTTGTGTCACCGCATTTGAGAAAAGGCGTGGCCCGGTTTGACCGACCTAAGGTTGGGGAGAGCCGTCCCTGCTTTCTCGTTTATCGCATGCAGCGCCGAGCATAGTACCTGATTCGGAGGTGTCCAGAATGAGCAACGATGTTGTGCCCATTTACATCATGGGCAAAAAGTATCACGTCCCCGCGACCCTCACTATCTTGAAGGCGATGGAGTACTCCGGGTACAAGTTCATTCGGGGTTGCGGATGCCGCGGAGGCATGTGCGGAGCGTGCGCGACCGTGTACCGGCTGGAGGACAGCTACAAGATTGTTCCGGCCCTCGCCTGCCAGACGGTCGTCGAGCCGAACATGTCCCTCACCCAGATTCCCTTCTTCCCGGCAAACAAGAGCATCTACGATGTTGAGGAACTTGAACCGGGAACCCAGACGCTCCTGCAAATGTATCCGGAAATCGCCCGCTGTGTGTGCTGCAACTCCTGCACGAAAATCTGCCCCCAGGAACTCGACGTCATGGACTACGTGCAGGCGGCTCTCCGCGGCGACATCGAAAAAGCCGCCAAACTCTCTTTCGAGTGCATCATGTGCGGACTATGCGCCTCCCGATGCCCGGGCGAAATCGTTCAGTACCACGTGGGACTTCTCGCGCGCCGCCTCTATGCGAAATACCTGACCCCCAAAGCCAAACACGTCGCAGACCGCGTCGCCGAGACCGAACAGGGAAAGTTTGATCCTGAACTGGAGGAACTTTGCCGGATGGACAAACCTACCCTCGAGAAGCGCTACGCCCAACGCGACATTGAAGCCCAATAGGTTGAGGAACTCTCATGCCATACGAACCTTACATGAAGGAACTCATCAAGAAGGTCGAAACCACCCGTTCCGCACGCATCCAGGCGGCAAAGGAAGGCAAACATTTCCCTCGCCTCTCCGAGGCGGACGGGATGAAGCTCATGAAAGAGTTTCACCCGGACTACAAAGAGGGGACCAAGCGACAACTCGCTGTCGGCCCCAGTAAAGGCAAGGTTGTCCCCAACGAACTGGCAGACATTCTGGAAGCGAAGAGTTCTCTGAACTCCGGCACCGTTGACCTCTCGCGCATTGATTACGATGTGGATGTCCTCGTTATCGGCGGTGGGGGAGCGGGCTCCGCCGCGGCTCTCGTCGCCCAGGAGCACGGCGCCAGGGTCCTCATCGCCACGAAGCTCCGCCACGGCGACGCCAACACCATGATGGCGGAGGGCGGCATCCAGGCGGCCGATAAGCCCAACGACTCGCCGCCCATCCACTTCCTCGATGCCATAGGGGGCGGGCATTTCAGTAACGACCCGCAACTGGTTAAGACGCTCACCCATGATGCGCCCTCGGTCATCCAGTGGCTGGAACATCTTGGCGTGATGTTCGACAAGGACCCAGATGGGACCATGCGCACCCTCCACGGCGGAGGCACTGCCCGAAAGCGGATGCACTCCGCCGGCGACATGACCGGCGCCGAAATCATGAGAACCCTCCGAGACGAGGTTCGTAACCGCACTGACATCCAGGTCATCGAGTTTGCCCCGGCGCTCGAACTCTTCACGGACCACGAGGGCCGGTGTGCCGGAGCGATCCTTTTCAACTTCGAGACAGAGAAATACACGGTTGTCAGGGCCAAAACGACCATCCTCGCCACCGGCGGACTCGGCCGCCTTCACATTCAAGGTTTCCCCACGACGAACCACTACGGAGCGACTGCCGACGGACTCGTCCTCGCGTACCGCGCCGGCGCCTCGCTTTGTTTCCTCGAGGCGACGCAATTCCATCCCACCGGCGTCATCTTTCCGGAGCAGAACATCGGTCTCCTGATCACGGAAAAGGTCAGGGGCGCCGGGGCACAGCTCCTCAACGCGGATGGCGAGCAGTTCGTCTATCCCCTCGAGACGCGAGACGTCGAATCCTCCGCCATCATCCGCGAGTGCAGCGAGCGAAACAAGGGCATCCGCACTCCGACGGGGAGGTTTGGCGTCTGGCTCGATTCTCCCATGATCGAGGTCCTCAAGGGACCGGGCACAGTCGCCCGCGACTTCCCGGCGAAGTATCGTCAGTTCGGGCGTCATGGCATTGACATCTCCAAAGAACCTATGCTCATTTACCCCACACTGCATTACCAGAACGGCGGAATCACCATCAATTCCCAAGCCGAGACGGAGGTCCCCAATCTTTACGCTGCCGGCGAGGTCGCGGGCGGCATCCATGGGATCAATCGTCTCATGGGCAACTCCCTTCTTGACATCACCGTCTTCGGGCGCATCGCTGGCAAAAGCGCTGCCGAAAAAGCCAAACAGACGCAGCCCGGCGAAATCACTCTCCAGCACGTCCAAAAATTCCACGAAGAGCTTAAGAAGGCTGGCGTCGGCGACGGGCGGATTTCCCCCATCCTCCTTCCCGACTACGTCGGCAAGATTGGGTGATGTCGGTCCCGGGCATCCCAAGGCGCCCTTGCGGGCGCTACGCTTCTGGCACGCTGCGGCCGTATTTGCGTGGCATCTTGTTACCGCGCTCTTTCAGAGCTTTGACCAAGGGGATAGGCATCGGTTTCGTGGGCGTTCCGCAAGACTGCGGTGGCGCGCCATTTCAGAGCTCCCCCATGGGAACCGACTAAGCCCCAACGGGGCGCAATAACTTAGCCCAGGGCACCGCCCTGGGACATTACCCCAACAGAGGGTGTAGCCCTGTAAGGGCGAAATATCCTGCCCGCCCCTTCGCCCCGGCCTGTCAATCCGACCGCGCCACATTGCTGCCAGCCGCACGTCCATTTCCACAGAGCGAGTCCCTCTCCCTCCTCTGCGTCCCCGCCATCCGGCGGGCCTCCCACGGGGAACATGACCAAGATGCCCGTCTCGGCCAATAACTGAGACCCGCAAAATTTTGAAAAAAAACACTTGACAAACTTCCAGGGCCATGCATATTATGCCGTTCACTTACCGTGGGGGTGTGGTTCAGCCTCGCCGGGAGCATAGTTCCAGGCACAGTGGGAAAGAGAAAATGACTGCTTGGGAGGTTTCTTCTTTGGGCAGTTTGGTCTGCAAAATGCAGGCCTTTTTTTGTCTCTTGCGGCAATCTGCAACATGGATTTCCGATTCGCGGTTCGGGGCCCCGCAACCGGGACAGGGGCTGTTCGACTCCGCAATCGGCAATCCGAAACCCACAATGAAGGAACAGGGGAGGGTCCAAACATGAGTAACATGTTGAGAATCAAGGGAATAGGACCTGTCAGGGGGGGGGGTAGCGATAGCTCTTCTCGGGGTGCTCGCCATGACTCACCCGTCCGATGAACTCGCTCCCGCCTCCGAACCCAAACCGAAGTACGCTCCCGGCGTCCTCATCGTCAAGTTCAAGGAACCCATCGCCGACCAACTGAAAGCCGCCCTCGTCCGCGGCGAGCCACTTCACGAAGTCTCCCTCTCTCCTTCCCTCGACGCCCTCAACGCCAAATACGGCCTCAAAGAGATGCGCATGCTCTTCCGCAGCTTCATCGTCAAAGACGCTGGTGGCAGCACCACACACATCGAAACTATGTCAGAGCACATCGCCAAGGTGAGAGAAAAATTCCCTCTTCGAGCGGAGAGGTCGGCGCCTCAGTACAAGGGGCCTGACCTGACAACGTTCTTCAGACTGAGGATGGACGCAAAGGCCGACATGGAAACCGTGGCCGCCGACTACGGTAAGGACGTTCAGGTAGAGTACGCGGGCCCAGATTACGAGGCGACGCTGTGTTGGCAGCCCAACGACTACTTCTACAGGCCGAATGTGCCGGGCTCTTGGGGCCAGCCCTATCCCGACTTGTGGGGGATAAGGAAGATCCGCTGCGGGGAAGCATGGGACATCTCGAAGGGCTCGGGCGTAATCATCGCAGTCATTGACACCGGAACGTGGTACAGGCTGCACCCCGGCAATCCCTACTACGCGGGCCACCCAGATCTGGTGTCCAATCTCTGGATCAACTATCTGGAGTATATCGGCGCGCCGGGCCGTGACGACGACGGCAATGGATACATAGACGACAAATACGGCTACAATTTCGTCTACAACTCCTATGACCCGGAAGACAGCGTCGGGACAGATCCCATGGACTTCAACGGCCACGGGACGCACGTAGCTGGTACTGCGGCCGCGGTCGGGAACAACGTCATCGGGGTGATCGGGGTCGCGCCGCAGGCCAAGGTTATGACCGTTAAGGCGCTCACCCGGGAAGGGTGGGGCGAGTGGAGCTGGACCGCTGAGGCGATCGAGTACGCCGTGGACAACGGTGCAGACGTGCTCAACTTGAGCCTCGGTGGAACAGCCAAGCCGCCCGACGTCGTTAGCGCGATTGAGTACGCCTGGAACTCGGGCTGTGTCATCGTCGCCGCAGCCGGGAATGCCGGCGAAACAAATGGGGAGAACGCCTACGATACCTTTCCCGGAAACGCTCAGAGGACCATCGCTGTCTCGGCCACCGAATACAACGATGGTAAGGCGGCCTATTCGAACTTCGGTTTCGGCATCGATGTCGCGGCGCCGGGCTCTGACGTTCTCTCGACAAGGTCTGCGCAGGTTTTTGGCGGCTTCGCCAATCAGGCGCGTTGGGTTGACGACCCCAACGACGTCCATCATGGGAGTATCTACGTCCGCGCCGACGGGACGAGCATGTCCACTCCCCACGTTGCCGCGGTGGCCGCCCTGATCCTCTCGATAAACCCCTACCTGAACCCCGAGGAGGTGAGAACCTGCATAAGGAAGTCTGCCGTGGACCTCGGCCAGTACGGTTTCGACGAAGTCTACGGCTTCGGGCGGCTCGATGCGAGGGGAGCGGTCGAGCGCGCATCCAGTGCCTCTAACGCGAGTCAGGCGCTGATATTGGAGCCCGAAGATGGCCTCTTCTGGCGCCTCGACGACGAGCAGAGCACCATCGACGTTTACGGGATCGCGGACAGCGACTACTGGAACTACTATCCCCACTCCTGGGAGGTGCACTACAGGCCCACACACGGCCCGTCGGGCTGGACATACGTCGGTTCGGGGTCCGACCGCAAACCGTGGTACTACGGCGGCTACATGGGCACGATCTACCTGGATGATTTACCGGACGGCCAGTACACCGTACGACTAACAGTGTACCATGGCTCACAACCCTACTACGATTACGCGCCCGTGCTGGTGTGTGCCGGCAGACGCAGGCTATCGTATTGGGCATGGGAGGACGGCCTGACGAGCGGCCTGTTCCCCATGGCATCCGCGCCTGTCTTGGCTGAGTTGGATGAAACTTCCCCGGGTCTCGAGATATTCGTCGGGACGCAAGGCATGTGGAGATGCTTCGTGACCCCGACGGGAGGCGACTATTGGAGGTGGTTCCCCGGCCTCCACGCCACGCTGCATCCGGACGGGACCCCCATATTGCAGTGGTACACATTGCTCTGGTACGGCGGAGCAGGGAGCATGTGCTCGGCGAGTGCGGCGGACCTCGACCTGGTCTCGCCCGACCCCAATCTTTCGCCATTGGAGTTCGTATATGGCACCGAGGACCGATGGGACCAGGACTGGAAGCGCCTGCGTGCGCACGGGGGGATGGGGTGGCCAGAGTGGTGGGAGGATTTTCCCGGCCAGAGGGGGATACGCAGCTCCCCCGCCATCGCCGACCTACTGCCGGATGAGCACCCGGAGATCGTCTTCGGACACGGGCCCACCATTTACTGGCTCCGGTATGACGGCTCGGTTCTCTGGGAACGTTACGACCCTCAGTATCTTGACGTGGAGTGGTCATCCGCCGCCATTGCCAACGTCAACGCCGACCCGTACGGCTACCCGGAGATCGCTATCGGGTCGCAGCGAGACAACAGTCTTCACGTCCTCCAGTGGTACGGCGACCTTTACCGGCACTTCGAGACCGGCGGCGCGATCGAGTCCTCGCCCGCGGTCGCCGATATCCTGACGGATCAGCAGGGGTACCCTGGTCTAGAGATTGTGGTCGGGTCAAACGATGGGTACATTTACTGCTTCTCCTGCACACAGGGGACCACCTGCTGGAGCTACTACACCGGTGGTCCGGTCCGGTCCTCGCCCGCCATCGGCGACATCGATCCCTCGACCGAGGGGTTCGAGACCGTGGTCGGGTCGGACGCAAACAAGGTACTGTGCCTCAGGGCGGATGGCACACTGCTGTGGGAGTTCCAAACTGAGGACGATGTGTCACATTCATCCCCCGCGCTCGGAGACCTCAACCCATCCTCGCCCGGATTGGAGGTAGCTATAGGGACCCTCAACGGGACGGCCTACGTCCTCAACGGTGGCGATTACGGAAGTCTCTTCTGGGTGTTCGAGTGCGATCCTGGGACCTGGGGTCACGAGCATCGCAGTACGCCCAACGGCGCCTATGAGCCTTGGGAGACCTTAAGCCGCCCACAGTCCTGCTCCCCGGTCATCGCCGATATTAACGTCCAGCGCGCGGGCCTGGAGATGGTCCTGGCCCCCGACGACGGACACATATATATCCTGAACTTCCCTGGGACCGAAACGGGAACCCAACCCTGGCCCATGTTCCACCATGATGCCAGGCATACCGGCTTCTGCGGTCCTTAGGCCCCGGTTGGGGGATGCCCCTGTAGGAGGATACGATTATGAAAACAATCTGCCTTGCCGCGTTTGCATTGGCGATTTACCCAATGGTGGCGCAATGCGGCGCCTTCCAACGCCATTTGCCGGAGGCCTACATCCCCGGAAGGCCCCTCACCGTCACTCTCGAGCCTACGGGGTCTTATTGGGACCCTTCATTCCAGCTGTATGAGACCATTCCACCAGGCTGGACCTTTCGAGGCTCCAGCGACGCCAGGTTCCTGTTCTTCGATTTCTTCGATCCCCTCACCCAGACGATCCACTGGACGATAGACTTTGCCGACGTGTACATCCAGGTCCCACCGCCGCCGCTGGTCCCGTCGGTGATTCCCACGATACGGTATCAGGTGACGCCGCCTCCCGATCGGACGAGCGAGGTGACATTCGACGGCTACGACGGAGCGGGGACACTTGTGGTCATGATCGGGGATGAATGCTTCTGGGGTCCCGACCCTGACCCCGCCGACAACCCGACGACCGGAGACACGACCATCCCCGGTCGAGCCGGGGCTGTCCGAAGGGTGCCACGAGATTACCCCGGCATCCAGGCAGCGCTCGATGCGTGTGTGTTCGGGGATACGGTCCTCGTCTCCGGCAAAGGGGCCCCGTATGCTGAGGATGTCCGGACAAAGCAAGGGGTGGACGTCGTGGGCTGTCCCACGTCTCCTCCCCCAGAGCTCAAGGGAAGGGATACAGGGATCCTGGCGGCCCCCGACACCAGAATCCGAGGAATCCATATCTCCTGCGGGCGTATCGGCGTGCTCGGCGGTCACGCCGCGGAGATTTCGAATTGCGTGATTACAGGCACCACAGAGGCCGCGATCGAGTATCTCGGGGCGACGGAAGGGAAAATCACGAACTGCACGATTGTGGACAATGGGGGCGTTGGCGTTCTTTGCCATGAGCCGTCGCCGAATGTCGTTGTGTCGAACTCCATTCTCGTTGGCAATGCTGGCAAGGACGTCGAGAACTGCACAGTGCGATTCTGCCTTCTTGAGGATGACATTGAACCGGGGTACGGCGAGAACAATATCTCTGCCGACCCCATGTTCGCGAATGCCGCTGAAGGCGATTACCGTCTTCTTCGTACCTCGCCGTGCATTGACGCGGGAGACAACACGGGCATCGCTCCCGAGGCTGTGGATATCCTCAGCAAACCGAGAATCCT
>JAUYEE010000254.1 GCA_030691545.1 bacterium
GTCGAGGAACCATCCGCCGTCTCCGAACATGTCGCCCGTGAAATAGACAATATGGTCGAAAAACTTCGGACTCGCCCACAGATACCCCCAGTAGTCTTCGTCTTTCCATAGCCCATTCCAACTGTCATTGTTGTCGTCATATTTCGTGTCATTCATCCCGGCTATCGCGTAATGAGAAACGGCATAGACACGCTCTACCGGCTCATGCACGCCTCCAAGGGCTATTGGGAGTGCAAGGTTTCGCATACCGACGTAGGGGATGTCCACCGATTGTGCGCCGTGGTCTGCGGGGTCCGAACTCATCAAATCGCTGTGCTTGTTTTCACCTCGCACCGCGAGAGTCCGTGGTTGTCCTTCGGTGAGGCCGAGAACCTGGTAAGATGTATCCGTGATGGTCTCTATCCACAAGTAGTCCCCGCCCACTTTGATGCCAACTTGATACTGGTCAGCATCGAGAATCGGGTCCCATTCGACTCTGAAGCCCAAACCCATTGCTCCGCGGTCCAGGGGATAGATGCGGAAATTGCCCGGAGGCACCTTGGGCGGATTGTTGGCGAGAACCGTGACGCGGACGGTATCCGTGGCGGTGCCCTTCGTTGGGGAGGTGACGGTCAGCTCGAAGGTCAGAATGTAACCGATCTCAACGGTCGGCGTAGTGAATTGGACCTGAGCCTGATTCGGGGACGGGATAAAGGTGACCGTCAAGTGCTCCATGCCGCCGACCTGAGTCCACTTGAAACTCGTGGCGTCGGCGAAGCCGGAGCCGCTGAGGGTGACTGTCGTGCCAGAGTCCACTCTTTGATCGGGCCCCGCGCTGGCGGCCTGTCTGATAACAACATTGTCAATCGCATGGATGTTGTCGGCGCCGCCCGTTGCGCCCGTGAAACCGAAGTAGGCATCGAAGGGGGCGTACCCGGGGATGGTGAAATCAAAGACCTTCGTCCGGTCCATCTGCGCGGCGGCGGTCGAGTTCTCCATCCACATCTCCACGCGCCCGTTGGAGAACTCGACGTCCACGTGGTAGGGCGCGGGAATTGCCCCGCTGGCGTCAAAAATGTCCTCCATCTCGGGGATGGTGTCGTCGTAAGCGAAGCCCGTCGAGGAAGACGACTGCGACGCCTCAACAATGGCGACATAGTTCTCCGGTTCCGTGTCGCCTCCGGAGTAGGTGTCGAACTTGATGCCATACCCGTTCAAGCCATAGAAGCCCAAGGAACCGCCGCCTCCTCCGAGAAGCTCCGGTCCTTCCACCCAGGCAAAGGTCATGCCATCGGCGCCGCTGCCGTCGCCGATCCAGATGTCGAAAGAAACACTGAACACGTCAGCGCGGAGAGGCTCCCACCAGAAAATGGAGCCGATCATGTCGGCGGCGGCGTCGGTTAGAAAGAGAGCCTGATACTCAGGGTCCCACGTCGCGGTGCCGTTGAGGATCCATTCTGCCGGGTCTGGCGCCGTGCTGAAATCCTCCTGGATCAGACCTCTCACCGATGTTGAGACGAACGAAAGGAAAACGGTGGCGATTACGAGAAAGGTACGCTTGAACTGAGGTGCTTTCATGGTCATGCCCTCCTGACCTGAGTTGATGTGTTTGCAGAAAGGATATTACAGCGCGGGCGGGTCCCGCTGTCAAGTTCGAATTGCTCACCCTGAGGCTTTATAGTGGCATCGAATTACTGCGCCCTTTCAGGGCTTGGATGATTCGAGCCGGCCGCTCCCACTGAAATGGAGCCACACACGTTTTGCTGCCGGAAATCGCCGAAGCGCCCTTAGCCAAAGAATCTCGGCGACTGACGGACGATCTCGAGAATCCATTCCGCCGCGGCGTAGAGGCTGGCGACAGGGATCGCCTCCTTTTCCGTGTGTGGGCTTGTGTAGCCCATTCCAAGAATCACGGAGCGAACGCCATGTTCGTTCAGGACGTTGGCGTCGCTGCCTCCCCCGGATTTCTGAATGGAGGTTTTTCGCCGGATTTTTCGGGCCGCGGCGAGAGCCAGTTGAACCATCGGCTCCTCGGGGGGGATAGCAAACGTCGTAAAGTCGTGGTCGGTTTTGACTTCGGCTCTTCCGCCACGCTCCTTTGCACATCTTGTGAATTGCGTTTCCATGTGCGCGACTTGTCGTGCGAGCTTTCTCTTGGAGAAGCTCCGCGCTTCGCCTTTGACGATGGTTTTCTCCGGCACGATGTTTGTGGCGGTCCCGCCGTTGATGATACCGATATTGGCGGTCGTTTCGTCATCAATTCTGCCGAGGCGCATTTTCGCCACTGCCGCAGAAGCGATGGCGATGGAGTTGACCCCTTTTTCCGGCTCGACGCCAGCGTGAGCCGCTTTGCCGAAAATGGTCGCCGTAATCCGGACCGCAGACGGGGCGGAGGTGACAACGCTGCCGACTGGCGTGTGGCTGTCGAGGACAAAGGCTGTTTCGCCGTTCAGCAGCGAGAAATCGAGATGTTTCAGGCCAAGGAGCCCCGGCTCTTCCGCGACTGAGAAAAGAAGCTCGATGGGGCCGTGAGGGATGCGGCTATCCGATAGTTCCCTTGCCAGTTCGCACATGACCGCGACGCCCGCCTTATCGTCCGCTCCAAGAATCGTCTTCCCGTCCGATTTCAGCGTCTTCCCGTCGAAGACGATTTGAAGTCCCGAGTTTGACACGACCGTGTCCATGTGTGAGACAAACATCAGAGCGGGGAGGGAGTCGTCCGTGGCAGGCAATCGGGCGACCAGATTTCCACATTTTCCGCCAAATGCGTGCCCCCCTTTATCCCTCCGGAACGAGAAGCCGCACTCGCGAAGGATGTTGGCGACGTACTTAGAGACTTTCCCCTCCTCTCTGGAAGGCGAGTCAATCATCAGCAGGTCCCGGAATGTCTTCAGAAGCCGTTGTCGGTTCATCATGAGTACTCCGTGGCGTTTGTTTCTTCAGAGTCACTTCTTCCTTCTGGCGAAGATAGTTTCCTCCAGAATCCTAAGCAAAGCTTCGGAGAACGTCAACGTCCGAAATGCGGGGAACGGGCCGCAAAAGCGCTGGAAACACCGGGAGAAGCGGAGTAAAATATCATTGGTGTTCATCACTTGCATGAGATTCACAACTAAAGTCAACAGAGGTCGTGACACGATGAAAAGAGCATACGCGGCTCTGAATAGATGTGCCGTTCCGGTCTTTCTGGGCATTTTGCTGATTATTCTGAGCGGTTGCTACACAGTCCCTCTCACAGGGCGGCAGGCGATGATTCTCCTCGACGAGGGGACGGAGATGCAGATGGGGGCGAGTGCCTATGCTGATGCGAAGAAAGAAGGGAAAATCTCGACCGACCCCAGGATCAACAACCGCGTTCAGCAGGTCGGAAAGAAGATCGCGGCAGCGACAGGGTTGGATTACGAATGGGAATTCACGGTTTTCGACGAGCCGGACACTGTCAATGCCTTCTGCCTCCCCGGCGGCAAGGTCGGTATCTACACGGGCATCCTGAATATCACGCAGAATAATGCGGGACTCGCCACGGTCGTTGCGCACGAAGTCGCGCACGCTACCGCAAGACATGGTGCCGAACGTTACTCCCAAGATATGATGCTGGCTCTGGGCGGAGCCGTCATCGGAGAAGCCGTCGCCGGGAAGGAGGGAAGCGAGGCGAACAAGGAAAAATGGAACGTGGCGTTCGGATTGGGATCCTCGCTCCTTGTAGCTCTCCCCCACAGCCGGATGCAGGAGTCCGAAGCCGACCGAATGGGACTGATTTACATGGCAAAAGCAGGCTACGATCCCCACGAGGCCGTCGGGCTGTGGGAGCGGTTCAAGGCGTACAAAGAGCAGCAGGGGCAATCGCAGATGGAGTTTCTCTCGACTCACCCGACCGATGAGGCGCGAATCCAGAACATCAAGGGGCACCTGCCGGAAGCCCTTCGATACTATGGTGGCGGAGGGACAGAAACCACAAGCGTGCCGACTGCGACTCCGGCAGGATTAGTCGCCGTGCCCATAGCCAAGCCCGCGAACGTCATACCCACTGCGACGATGTTCCTGAAGGTCGAGTGCCCGAATTGCGGGAACATCAACCGCATCCCGTTTTCCGACTATCGCGGACAGAGCGTCCGGTGCTTCTCCTGTGGAAAAACGTTCAAATAAATGCCAGGCGAGATCCTCATCCTCGCCGGTGGGCTGGAGAGCGTGGTCGTAAAGAACACGTCGTTTACTCCGGCGAAGGAGGTGACAGCGGAGGTTCGGGGGAGCATTTACGTCGCCAGGGCGTTGGAGCCGAAAGACGGCGGGAACAACCTGACGGTGACCGCGACGGACAAGGCGGGGGTCATTCAACCTTTGGCATGACGTAGCAGTAAGCGCAGTAGGAGTATTCGCTCCAGGCCTGTTCGGGGAGAGGCTCGCCGGGGAAAAGAGGGATGTTCGCGGGAGTAAACTCGATTTTCACGCGGATGGAGGACTTGCCTTCGGTGAGGCTTCGGGGGAGAAGGAATTCGTCGTCCCGCCAACGGCGATTGGAGGTCTGCTTGATATGCTGAGTGGATCCGAGTTCCTCTCGCGGGTTGCTGTACACGACGGTATTCGACCCAGCGGTGTACCAGATGCCGCCGAAATGCCAGGGAGCTTCGCGCTCGTCGCCGGAGACCCACACGTTCGCCCGCTGATTGGGGAAGCTGTAGTCGAGCTTTCGCCGGAGAAGGACGCCGAGGTTGCAGGGATCGAGACGGAGTGCGAAGGTTGACGTGCCTTTCGTGTACCGCCCAACATCGGTTGTCCCCGGATAGATTTCATTGCCCTGCAACGTATCTACTCCCCACTCATAGCGCGAGGTGAGCGTCTGTACGGGCGAAGCATCGGGAGACAGATACTCGTGGCACTTCTCGTCCGCGTCATCCCCCACGCGGAAGGCGTCGGTCAAGACAAGGCAGGGCTGGTTGATGCCGTACCAGTAGCTGACGGTCTGATAATGCTCGGCGCTGTCGTTCAAGCCGCCGTGCTCCAGTTGGATTCGCGCGTTTTTCCCAAAGGGCATCAGGTCGGCCAACAGAAATCGGTACGCGGATTGAACGAGGTCGTCGGGATTTTTCGCTTCGTCCGCGTTTCGGGCACCAACGGGATGTCCGGCGAAGGGGAGAGTCATCGTTCGTCCGCCCCAGTAATCCCCGCCGCCGCACCACTCTTCGGTCCCCGTGCCCTGAGCCTGTGGCGTGTTGCTGTCATCGAAGAAAAATCGCGGGTCGCCCTCGAGGGTGTTGAGGACGGCGCGGTCGGAGAAAACAAAGGACGTGCCAATGAAATGCCCGCTCCAGTCGCCGCCGCCCTCCACTTCGCGGGTGTCCAAAAGAACGTTATCTCTGCCCGGCGTAGGGTCAGGGTGATCCTTATAGGTGGCGTGAAAATGCCCCACCCAGTTGGCGGGGTCCGTGTAGGGCTGGTAACGAAGGCTCCAGCGGATGTCCTTCAAACCAGCATCCTGCGTCTCGGTTAATGTGATCCGCGCGTTCTTCATGAAGGGCATCGGAAAATAGACCGCAAAATGGACATCCTTCTCATCGAAGCGGATGTTCACGGGGAAGGCTTTGACGAGGAATTCGCGGTTGTCGCGGTTGAAAATTGTGCCTGTGCCGAAGAAAAGACTGACCGGGGCGTCAACGGATGGGTGTTCGCGACCGTCCCAGTATATTTGCAATCGGGCTTTTGAAAAGGGCATCGCCTGGTCGCGCGAAACGGAGAACTTCAGCGCGCGGATCGTCGAAGGCGCCTCGCGAATCTCAGCGACCACAACTGTCGAACGCGGCTCGATGTGGAGTGTTCCGGATGATTCCTTCACGCCCTCGCCTCTGGGGGCAATGTCCTCGCCCGCCCGACGAACCAAATCCAGAACCGCAGGCGAAGGCGGTGTCTTAGCATCCCATGAGGTAATGGGGCGAGAGAGGTTCGTCATTCCGGGGATGTACTTATGGTAGATGTAATAGCCAGTGCCGTAGTGAGTGCGCGAATACGCCATCTGGAACGATTTCTCGAAAGGGATGGGCGCCCACATCAAGTCGGCGCCCTTCGTAATGGACCACGTCCAGGTCAGGGGATTCGGAAACAACTCTTCGGGTAAGAAGACGGAGTCCGGGACTGGGCGATTCGGGTCAGGGGTGCTCGTCTCCTGAACAATAGTGTCCGCTCCGTCCACGATGTAATGCCAGGGGCTACCGTGCCAGTGGTTGTACCGGGCGAAGTAGAGGACGCCGGGGCCAGTCACGTCGAGGGTGACGTTGTGGTCGTCCGCCAACTGGTAAAGGAAATGGCTAGCATCGGCGGATTCGTTTCCGCCCCGTCGGTCGTACGTGCTGGTCATATACGCCCGGACGCCGATTCGCAAGTAGGGCCAGCGCTCCCACATCATATAGGCATCCTCGCCGACGGGAACGGGCGGTGGCGCGTCCGAGCTGACGAGACCCTCCGCGCCGACTGAGTCAGAGAGAAAATGGAGCACCATGAGAAACGGAAAACCGAGCGAATGGAATATGCGGAACATTCTCACCTGTGAAGCCTTTGGGTCTCCCCGTTGTGCCTCGCCAGGACTCCACCGGAAAGGGACCGCTCTGAAACACGAGGTAAGGGAGATCAACTTGTAGGTGGGATTCGAGCAGCCCGCCCTTCTTCTTGCCGTCATTTTCTTTGGATTCAGGTCGGTTGTCAAGAGGCAAAAGTGTTTTTGGAATTGTGCCATAACGGCCGGGTTCCCTGGAAATCGGGCACAGTCGAACAACGAAAGGCAGGTTTTTCGCCCAATCCGGGGTCAGGCAGGGGGCTTGGACTGTTAGGTATTGGCTCTCCGGCCTGCCCGGCCGGCGGGGCGCGAAGCACGCCAGGAGGGCTGCCGACAGGGGGCTTTGCGTACCGTTTGCTATTGTGCCGCACAGACTGACGCCAGCGATGGTGCGGCGTTTACACCCTCTGCCCCCCGCCCACAGCGGGCGTTGCGCAGCGTTGACAATTCGCTCAGTACGTGCTATATATTTACTGATGGCAAAGGAAGTACTTCGGCCACCCTTCACGGTTCAGCCCCACGTATCCGAAGGAGCGATTCCTTCGAGGTCTTTCATGGAAAACTCACTCCGCAATAGACGCCGCATCCGCTTTGGCGCCCTCGTCTCGGCGGCTTTCGTCGCTTCATTTCTCATCTCGTTATCGCTCTGGTCGGAAGCCGCCGCTTCGCGCGGTGACGAAGGATTGATTCGCCTCAAGACTCGAACCATTCGCCCTCCGACGGTCAGCGCGAACTCGAAGCAGTTGCCTCCGAAAGCGACTGCTTCTGACCAGCGACCGCGACACTATATCGTGCAGCGGCGGGGTCCCGTGAGCAAAGAATGGCATCAAAAACTCAAGACCCTCTCGGAGAACGTCGTGGGCTACCTGCCGGACAATGCGCTGGTCGTCAAGGCGGCGCCTGGTCAGGTGTCGCGCATCACTCAGATGAAAGAAGCGCGATGGGTCGGCCCATACCTGCCCGAATACAAGATTTCTCCCTGCCTCGGGACTCTGGCGGAACTGAGGCACGCGACCCTTCTTTCTCCGGGAGAAAGCGCGCGTATCCTGGTGAGCCTCTTTCCGGGGGGCAACTTAGGTGAAACGCGCTTAATCATCAGCCAGCTCGGGGGCCGCGTCGAGTCCTCACTGCAAGGGCGAAGGCGAAGTTATTTTCAAGTGGACGCTCTGAGAGCGCAGATTCCGGCAATCGCTCAGATTGAAGATGTCGAATGGATCGAAGGTTACCGCCCATTTGTGTTCGCGGGCCAAGTGTCCGTCGAGCCGCTCGTAGCCCCGCCGGACATTCAAACGCAGATCATCCGTGCCCCAGAAGTATGGGAAAAAGGCTTGACCGGGGCTGGACAGGTCCTCGCGATATGCGACACGGGGCTGGATGTGGGCATCAATGGGACGCCCCTCCATGATGACTTCGAGGGACGTATCGAGGCTGCTTATGCGCTCGGTCGTCCGGGCCTCTGGAACGACCCGGACGGCCACGGAACCCACGTCGCAGGCAGCGCCGTCGGCAACGGGACTCTCTCTGACGGGGAATTCCGGGCGCCCGCCTACGAATCCAGCCTTGTGTTCCAAGCCGGATACGTTTCTGACGAGGACCCGCTCGGCGGCGTCCCTGTGAACCTCTACGAGCTTTTCGATCCGGTCTATCGAGAAACCCCCGCGAGAATCCACAGCGATAGCTGGGGTTCGCCAGATCGCAGTGCCTACAGCCTTTTTTCTCTTCAGGTGGATGAGTTTGTCTGGGACCACAAAGATTTCCTCATCATTTTCGCCGCGGGCAACGATGGAGTTGACGTGGATGGCGACGGAGTGATTGACCCTGGTTCTCTGTATTCTCCCGCGACCGCGAAGAACTGCATCGCCGTGGGCGCCTCGGAAAATGTCCGTGAGAGCGGGGGGCTCTCCGACTACACCTGGGGCTATCTCGGCTTCCTCGACGGGCAGTGGTCGGCGCCGCCAATCTCCGACGACTATGTTTCGGACAATGAAAATGGAATGGCCGCGTTCAGCAGCCGGGGGCCATGCCTCGATGGAAGAATCAAACCGGACCTCGTCGCTCCGGGGACAGACATCATCTCCTGCCGCAGCCAGGACCCACAGGGCTTGCAGTCCACGGCTCTTCTTTCGTGGGGAGTTTATAACGATTACTACGTTTACATGGGCGGAACAAGCATGGCGGCGCCGGCGGTGGCGAGTTGCGCGACTGTCGTGCGCCAGTTCTACGTGGACGTGAAGGGACTTCCCAACCCGAGCGCCGCCCTCATCAAAGCGACCCTCGTCAACGGAGCCGCCGACATCTCTCCCGGACAATATGGCTCGGGTGACCAGCAGGAAATCGCGGCCGCCCCGAATCCTGTGGAGGGATGGGGAAGAGTGGACCTGTTCCAGTCGCTTTACCCTCAGGGGGCCGGCGACGTGCAGTTCGCTGACCGACTGATTGGACTGGAGACAGATCAGACCGAGACGTACGAATTCGTCGTCGGCACGCCTGAGGTTCCCTTCCGAGCGACCATGACATATTCAGACTACCCGTCTTCTCCCGCCGCGGCGATCAACCTCGTGAATGACCTCGATATGCTCGTGATTCTTCCCGGCGGGGATGTGATGTACCCGAACAGAATGGAAACGCCCGACGACCGGAACAACATCGAGTCCACGACGATTCTCACTCCGTCGCCGGGGATGTATCAGGTGACGATCTCGGGAACGAACGTCCCGCAAGGTCCGCAGCCCTATGCTCTCGTCGTGACATGCGGAACACCAAGCGGACAAGCTGCGATTTCCCTGAACAAAGAGGCGTACGGTCTGGCGGACGGGGACCTCACCGTCACACTCATAGACGCGGACCTCCCGTCTTCATCCCACCCGAAGGTAACTGTCGTTTCGGATTCGGAACCTGCAGGGATCATGGCAGAAGTCTCCCCATCCACGACGAGCGTCGGCGTTTTCCAAGGGAAAATCGCATTGGACACCACCGGCGGCTCGTCGTCGGAAACAGACCTGACCGTTTCCCACGGCGACATCATCTCCGCTAA
>JAUYEE010000262.1 GCA_030691545.1 bacterium
TCCAAAGCGGGTTAGAACGAGGTGAATCGCCTGAACTCTTCAAAGCGTGCTTCGATCTCCTCGCGCGTCAGCGTGCGGAAACGGTCCACGCTGAACTCTTCGCAGCAGAAACTGCCCATGACCGAGCCGTACACGACGGCGCGGCAGAGATCCTTCCAGCCGGCCTGATCCGGGGTGCGGCCGGCGTCCCGCTGGGCCAGGTATCCCATGAAACCGCCCGCGAAGCAGTCGCCCGCGCCGGTGGGGTCGAAGACCGGATCGAGCAGGTAGGCCGGCGCGGCGAACATCCGGTCGCGCCGGAACAGCAAAGCGCCGTACTCGCCGCGCTTGATCACCAGCGTCGAAGGACCCAGGCCCAGAATCGCGGCGGCGGCGCGGCGCAAGTTGCTCTGGCCGGCCAGCATCCGCGCCTCGCTGTCGTTGATGATCAGACAATCCCACTCGCGAATGGTCGCCAGCAACTCCGCGCGGTGGTCCTTGATCCAATCAGCACGAAGCCAAATCCGCTTGTCTATACATGAGGACCAGAACGGATGTGAGATAGTCAGACCCGCACAACCCACACGCTGCACCTGGAATCGCGTCGCACCTCGCGATGACCGTCTTTGAGGGATTGGGATGCTCCGGGAACCGCCTCTCCGCTCAGCAGCAGGTGGTAGGTGGTGGAAAACTTGGCCTTGCTCAGACACCGGCAGCTCTAATGTTGGCCCCGCACACAGCTGAGGTGGGGTACTGGCGGTAATGCCGCCTCACAAAGTCAACGTACCCGCTGCTAGGAATGTCCGCCGGGTTCAACGCCCCGCTAGCCCGAAGGCGCTCCAACCTCGAAACATCAAGAAAACAATAGTAGCCCATCGTCGCATGCAGCTTATCCGCATACGGCTGACATTCCCGCGGCGGCGCATCAAAAGCCTGATCTTCGGGGACGAGTTGAAGTCGCACATAAATACTCTCAAACAATGCTGGATCCGTGCTACCCGTTTCATTCCGAAACAGGGCCACACAAAAGTCTCTCGAATGACGCGCTGATGGATAGAATGCGCCCCGCTTTCCCTTTTGTCTCAGCTCGCGATTCACCGAATAAAACACCTCGTAAGTGGAGTCTGGAAAGATAACACTCGTGCCACACATCCTCCGGTCGAACTCGAGACTCGCAGCCTGCGTGTCAATAAACACCAGCTCAGTGATCCCCCCAACTCTCACAATCGCGAGCACCTTCTCGACGGGGCGCCTCATGCGAATCGCTGCCGACGGCTGAAACTCCTTAATATTGTTCAGCAACGTTCTATAGCGATGGAAGAGCACTTCGGCGATGCAAACCAACACATTGTTCGAAGCGTACGTCGTCCGCTGTCCTGCCTCGTTGAACCGCCCGGGATCTTTACTGTCCAATGGAGCATTCCCACTTAGGATGTCACTAGCGTGACAGAAGTGAATAGACGTCAACCGGTACAGGTATGCTCCGGGTTTCAACCCAGCCTCGTAGTTCTGGTACTCTTTGTCATACAAGTAGTGCTCCGCATCGTACATCGCTCAATGGCTCCTTATCCACATCACGCTCTCGGTGATTCCAGCCGGCCCCCGGGCCAACAAGTACTCTTTCATACCCAACTCATCCCACGGAGGGGGGTTCATGCTGGTCGACCAAAACCTCTTCATTGTCCAGTAGTACTCCATCAACTCCATTTCATGATCGGCCAAGTCCAGCACGTAACCGAGAGCCGCCAGAAGCCTATCAGCCGATTCTAGAACATTCCGGTCGGCCACACTCCCGATGCTGCCACCCACGCCTAGAAGGCCTCCCGCAGTTGCGACATCGCATCGTAGGATCTTTGCCAATTCCGAGGGGTCTACAATCACGCTACCCGCAAGCATTCCCATCTTTTCCCGACCCGACATCGCACAATACGATGCCAGCGAAAACTCGCGCCACCATCCCCGGTCCCGCAGAAGTACAATCAACTCTCCGTCTTTCGCGCTTCGTCGCAGTTGTTCGAATGCTACTTTCCTTGCCCGCTGATAGATAGCAAACTCGACGGCCTCATCGAATGCCTCTCCGACACTGATATCGGGAAGATTTCCTTCGCTCAGTTCACCAAGACGCCTCGTAATGCGGCGCGCCTGCCCAAGTCGGACGCCGCGCCGCATAAGCGCAACATACTCCTGTGTACTTCCATCGGGAGGTTTCAAAAGGAAAAAGTCGGTCCGTGAGGCGCGCGCCCTAAGCTCACTGTACTCGTGCTTTGTATAAACGATGCGCGCCACGTCGGGCTGCTCCTTCACAAGCGTCCGCAGTGCCAGTTGTCCTTGTTCATAACCCTTCAGTTCCCAATCGACCGACGCCGCGTCAATTTGGCCGCTCTCGATCAGCGTGACAAAGTCTTTAAGAGAGTATAGAGGATGGCACTCGATGTTAGTCTGCGTGTTGAGGTCAAGAACTAGTTGACTAGTTACCGGCACCTCGTCGTCCAATATAGCCGCTGACGCCTTCTGCGGTTGTCGTCGAAAAAGAGAGTCCATATAGTTGCTCAGTCCAGCGTCGGCAGGATCAAACGGAAAGTAGCTCCCTTTGAAGTTCGAGCAGGCCGTGGAACTACAACTAGATCACCGCCGCTTCTGCGAGCCAAGCGCCTTGCGATAAAGAGCCCCAGCCCAGT
>JAUYEE010000264.1 GCA_030691545.1 bacterium
CGATAGCAATACCCAATATCCAATACCCAATCTCCCGATCTATCAGGGGGCGGGCGGCGAGTGGCGGCTGACCACGGCCGAGCGCAAGCGCATCCTGCTGACGCACCTCTACGGCGTGGACATTGACCCGCAGGCCGTCGAGGTCACCAAACTCTCCCTTCTTCTCAAAGTCCTCGAAGGCGAGAACGAGGAGACGTTAGAGAGGCAGCTCAAATTCTTCCACGAGCGTGCGCTTCCCGACCTCGGCAGCAACATCAAATGCGGCAACTCGCTCATCGGCCCCGACTTCTACGACAACCAGCAGATGACGTTCCTCGACGAGGAAGAGCGATACCGCATCAACGCCTTCGACTGGAACGCCGAATTCCCCGAAATCATGAAGTCCGGCGGCTTCGACGCCGTCATCGGAAACCCGCCGTATGGTTTCCGCCAGATCCACGCGCCGTACGTGAAGGCTTACTTCAAGCGACGGTTCGTTGCGGCCCAGGGCAGCTATGAGCAGCACTTCCTATTCTACGAGAGGTCCCTGTCTTTGCTGGGGCGTGGGGGGCTTCACGGCTTCATCGCCCCCGTCACGTGGTTGACGATCCCCTCCGCCCGTTCCCTCCGGAGGTTCATGCTGACCGACTACAGCATCAGGGAGATTTCATGGTTACCTGACCTGGTGTTCCCAAACGCGCAGGTCAACACGCTCGTCTCAGTCATAGAGAGGTCCCGTCCAGGGCAGGTGAGCGTGAAGATTTACACGAGGCCTGGTTTCGATGGGCCACCAAACCAGCAACGCGTGTACCGCCAGGCCACCTTCGCAGCCCCGCAGTTCTCCATTGGAATCTTCGAGACCGACGAGGACCGCCATCTTGTGGAGAAGGTGGCGCGCGTCTCCGACCCCTTGGCGAAGCTCGCCACGCCCTGCTCCGGCTACAACCCGTACGAGGTGGGAAAGGGCCAGGACCCGAGCGGGAGGCCGCACAGTAGAGACACCGTAAAGGCCAAGCCCTATCACTCTGCCGAGCGACTGGGTCCTGAGTGGAAGCCAGAAATCGTGGGGCGCGACCTGCGGCGATACTTCGTGAACATCACCGGCAAGCGCTGGGTAAAGTACGGCCCGTGGTTTGCGGCCCCGAGGGACCCGCGCAATTTCCTGGGCAGGCGAGTCCTGCTTCAAGAGATCACGGGTGGCAAAGAGCGGCGAATCGTGGCCGCCTACCACGAGGGACAACTCTACCATAGCCGCGACGTAATTCCGGTCAAGACCGACAGCAGCCCGGTGCACCCCCTCTATCTCCTCGGGATAATAAATTCCAAACTGCTCACTTGGTACCACGGCAAGAGGAACCCCAAGGCCCAGAAGGCGCTGTTTCCCAAGTTACTGGTCTCGGATGTGCGAACTCTTCCCATCCGCCGTCTGAACCTATCTGACGCCGCGGAAAGGGCCCGCCACGACCACATGGTGGAGCTGGTGGATCGGATGCTGGAGCTGCACAAGAAGTTGGCGGCGGCGAAGACGGCTCACGAGAAGACCGTGCTCCAGCGGGAGATTGAGACGACGGACCGGCAGATTGACCAACTGGTCTATGAGCTGTACGGATTGACGGAGGAGGAAATCAAGATCGTCCAGGAGGAAGCCCAGACGAGAAAAGTGTGTGACCCGCCGCGGAGGATTCCCTGAGATGGCGAGCGTTGGCAACGTCCTACAAGTAGCTTGGAGGGTCGTGGTCGGCATAGGGATCTTTGCTGGGTCCATCTTCGCGTTCGTCAGGCTGTGCGCCGTTGTGCGATCGGTGGCGAAAGGGAGGCTCAACCGCTTCGAGAGGGAAATGTTGGCCGAAGCCGTCCAGCACAACGGCCTGTTCTGCGAAATGCCCGGACTCGGATCATCCAGCTGGATCGAGATAGGTGACAAAGGTTATCGCTCCGGCGACGACCCATCTCTCGCCGCTACCTACCTTGAGGCGTTCCAGAAGCTGATCATTCACGGATGCGTAAGGTACGAAAAGGGGCTCCTATACGTTCTCACTCAAAAAGGTTGGACCTTGGGCCGAAAGTACGCTAAGAAACGGAGGGAAAAGCAAAATGCCGGCAAGCGGTGACGTTATGTTCGACCGAGACTTCGACAGACGATTGAGGGAGGAGGCCGCGAGGGCTTTCGAGGAGAATGCGTACATTGTTGTAAGAAGGGCGAAACGATTCCTGGGCCGGAAGGGCCGATTCGAGCTCGTCGAGGCTGTCAACTGCACTCCTGACCCCCACAGCATTAACGAGCTCGTTGACGAGCAAATCTTCGCGAACTCAGAGGTGTTCGGTGGTGACCCTGCCGTGCGCAAGATCCGCTTCCATCTAAAGTGGCAGAAATGATAAGGCGAAAAGGCATCTTGGGGTTCAACGTACGCTTCCTTGCCGCCCTAGCCTCGGCCGACGACATGCCTGAGCTTGGTTTGGCTCGGGGGCAGGTGGATATTGTCGTGGAAGCGCTCGCTCCGGGTGTTTTCGAGGTCGAGTTCAGGGACAACGAGGGGCGTACTCACGCGTGCCTGGCGGTTCGCACCGAGCACTTGATGGTTTTGATCCGCAGGAGAGTATGTAAGGAAATGCACCAGCGAGCTGTCGGTGGAACGGACCGGTCGCGTTGTGGAGTGAAGCGTATCCACTGTGGAGTGAACCAGCTCCACTGCTCAGTGAACGGCTTCCACTGTGGAATGAATCAGCTCCGTTGCTCAGTGAACGGCTTCCGTGTGTGGAATGAACCGGCTCCGCCGCTCAGTGAACGGCATCCAGAGTGGAACGAACCGGCTCCGATGCCCGGTGAACGGCATCCGCTGTTCTGTCAAACCTTCACTGGAAGGAATGAAAGACCTACTGGTTGGTGTAAAAAGCTGCCTAAGTGACTAAGAATCAGTATGTTAAGAGAGATTGAGGTGCTGATGATAGAACCGCCGACGGAAACGCCGTCAAAGACGCCCCGGAGGGGCCGCGAATGGTTGGAGGGTGGCTTTCGACAGAATAAGATATTCTTCGCCTGGCACGCAGCGAGCGCGGTGGCTGGGTGGCGTATCTCGAGCATCACCGACAGCGCAACGCCCGCTGCAGGTCGGTCAGGGCGGTGGAGATCTTACCCCTTCTGACGCGGCTGGCCAGGGCACGGTCAGAGCCCCCGGACCGGCAGATTGACCAACTGGTCTATGAGCTGTATGGATTGACGGAGGAGGACATCAAGATCGTCGAGAAACCCGATGAGTCAGCAGGCAGGCGCCCGGAGCAAGGGATCGCTAGCCTTATTCACTATCTCAGTAAAGAGGAGAATAGCAATGAGCCCTGAAGACCCTGGATGGTCAGTTGAACAAGTCGGGCCTGGCGACCCGACACCGCTTCCAATCAATGTTCAGGAATTGTTGGATGATCTCAATCGCCAAAGGCTCAACCGCAGTTGGTGGAGGAAGGTCAAGGATTGGTGGCTGTACCCCAAGGGGCACAGGAAGCTGGACATGGATAAACGCAACTTAACGCTCGACCAGGTGCTGCTGCTCAAAATCCACCAACTGCAGATTCACGAGGCCGCCCGGGCGCACCAACTATCTATGGTCACGTGGCTGCTGGTCGTGATTGCCCTCACCACATTAGTCGTGGTGTTGATTAAGTGACGCTGAGCCGCCAACCCAACGAGGCCTCTGGCGGCACGTACCGCCGCCGTCCCGGCGGCTGTCGTGAGGGCGTCCCGCCCTCACACGGCAAGCACCTTGTCTCGCCCTGGCGAAACCGAACCGGGGGCAAGATGCCCGCCAGCACAGCCGGCAAGATGCCAGCGGTACACAGCCCCGCGCCAGCGATAGACCTCTCTAACGAAACGGCGAGGTCTCGGCTACGGCGGTTTACCCCCGCTATCTCTGAAAGGAAGATGCCAAGTGAAAATCTCGTATGACGCCGAGGTGGATGCACTCAGCATAATCTTTCGCCAAACGACCGTTACGACACAGCATGTCGCCGAGGGGATAGCCGTGGATTACGACAGCGAAGGACATCTCGCGGGCATCGAGATCCTGGACCTGACCAAGCGCTTCGGCGGCCCTGACGCCCTTCGCCAAGTGATTCTCCAAGGAATCGGGCCAGCTATCCCCGGATGACGTCGGGCATTGCGGCGCCGTCCCTATTTCTCGGCTCAGCTTGCCAATCTGGCGATAAGCGCTCGCACCTTCGGCACAAGCTCGTTCGGGACTTCCATGAGTGTCAGGGATGAGTTCTCGGCGGCGGCCTCATCTTCCGCAACCGCCTCGTCCTCGGTTTGGCTCTCGTAGTGTGCGAGCACTTCCCTCACCCGACTCTCATCCCACCCTGGCGGGAACTTGCTCTGTTTCATCTTTCTCCTTTCCGACGGCGCTACGGCTCCACAATCACTTTCAGCTTCTGAGTGACGCTGAAGCCGGCGGCGGTGGTCGTGGCGGTCACGATGTGGATTCCTGGTTTCTGGAACGAGTGGCGCACTTCGGAATAAGGTGCATACTTCTCGATGACCGTCCCATCACCGAAGTCAATCCGGATGGCGCCGGCTTCCTCTCCCTGGGGCCAGCCGCGGAAATAGACTGTCTGGCCGACACGGACGCCTCGGGAAGGCGAGTAGGTCAGGAAGAAGATAGGCATGACATCCTCGACTTTGTCCTTTGAATAGACCTTCACCTTGCAGAAGTCCACGTCTCGCAAGCCCTTTTCGTCTTCCACATAGAGCGCCGCCATGTATGTGCCGGGCCGGTCGTAAACCTTCTCCGCCCGGGCACTGTCCGCAGAAGTCCCGTCGTGGAACTCCCAGCGAAAGGTCTTTATCTTCGAGCCGTAGGAGAGTGACCTTGCCCCATCGAACCGGACGGTCTCGCCGGTGCGGACGGCGTGGTGCGGGCGGGCTACGGCGAAGAGAGTTCTGCCAGAGGCTTTGCGGAAGGCTTCCATCAACCAGGGGTAGAGGTTCAGGTTGCGGCAGGTGCGCCCCGCCGCGAGATCGTCTTTCGAGAGATACACCCCGACGTGAAGGTGGGAGAAGTTGCCTGAACCGCCCTTTCGCCCCAGTAGCCCGACTTTCTGCCCGCGCCTCACCTTAAGCCCCTCCTTGACCTCCGGAAGAATTTTCTCCATGTGCCCGTACTCGAAGACGATGCCGCGGTCGTCCTCGAGGAGGAGCGTTCCCACGTCGGGATACGCGCCGATTACCGTCCCTTCCACGCAGGCAACGACCTCGTCCCGGCCCTCGAAGCCGGCCATGTCGAAGCCGTAGTTGTGGTAGAACCGCTGCCCCGCCGGGTCGCCGTCCCTGTGACCTAAGTGCACCGGCTCGTTGTAGCCCTGCGTGCCCTGGGAGAACAGACCGTACCCGGCGAGCGGAAACACGAACAGCTTGGTGTCCACGATGGGGTCCGAGGCGTCCCACAGCGAGAACTGAACGCGTTTCGGGAGGTCCATCCAGCGGCTCGTCGTGTCGGCCTGAATGCGCAGCCCGGCGATTTCGGTCGGCATGACATACGGCTCGCGGACGAGCTTGAGGGGGTCTCTGTCAATCTCCACGAGCACCTCCGCCCGCCGCATCAATCCCATAACGCTGTCCGCATGTTCCGTCACAGATTTGAGGCTGATGCGCCGCTCCCGCCCGTCCTTGAGGGTGTAGGTATAAGTCTCGCCGACGTCCAGGAAGACCAAGCTCTGATTCGAGTACTTGATGCG
This sequence comes from bacterium, assembly GCA_030691545.1. Lineage (GTDB taxonomy): Bacteria > Auribacterota > JABMQX01 > JABMQX01 > JABMQX01 > JAUYEE01. The sequence continues at coordinate 5,701 of JAUYEE010000264.1, forward strand.
CGCCGCATCCTCCGGCGTGATGCCGAATGCGGAAACAACCCAGGCGAGACCGAGAACGAATGCCTTCCTGTTCATGGCGCTTGGCTTCCTTTCAGTGTGCGCTGCTACGCGGGGACGACGTTCAACTCCACCGCGGTGACCGATGCCGGGGGAAAGACCCAGGCTTCGCCGGGCTGAAGGTCTCTCTCCTGCGGAAACGTGTGCTCCGGATGGTGTTCGAAAACCTCGAACTCGGGGTCTAATGCGAACCAGAAGGCGCGACCCGACTCGATTTTCATGCCGCCCACCTTGAAGCGTGCCTTCGCAGAGCGAGTGCGCTGCGTGTTGACCACATGGAGGAACACCTTGTCGCCCGTTCGGCTGGCTACCGCGTCCAATCCATCGGGGGCGCCGGTCACGGCAACGGCCTTCTCGCCCGTGTGCCGGCGGTAGAGGCTCATGGCCATAGCCACCGGCATCATGAACGGCTGGCCGCTCGGGACCGGGATGATGATGGCGTTGTTTTGCCAGCGGGTGCCGCAGAAATCGGCCAACGTGGCGACCTTGAGCACGTCGCCGTTTCGCTCATGCACGTTTAGCACCGTGGCGTACGCCACGCCCGCCGCCCACGTGGAGAGAACCTCGTTCCGGTTGCGCCCCGGGAGGAAGAAATGACATTCCGTCATCGCCAGGGGCATGCCATATTTCTTCACCCGTTCCCGCATGTCGCGAATCTTGTTCTCCTGCATTGCTTTCGCTCGCATCAGGTACTCCCAGGTGCGGTCAGGGTCCTTCCGGTACTCGATGCCCCGCAGCGGCGAGTCGTCTCCGCCCGGGCCGAACCCGTGATGGAAGGCGATGTACTGGATCTCCTCCCCGGCCACTTCGCACATCCTCCCGGCCCAGTCGCCCTCGCCCCAGGCGATGAGCTTGATGTCGGGGTCCGCTTTCCGCATTGCCTTCGCAAACTGGACGGTCTTGACGGCCGCCGTCTCACAGTCGAAATCGTTCCCGTAGGAGGTCTCATTGCCGATCTGCCACAACTTCACGTTGTAGGGCTTCTTCCGCCCGTGCGCAATTCGCAGCGCGTTAGCGGGGTCGTTGCAGTAGGCCACCCACTCCCGAGCCTCTTCGGCGTTTCCGGAGCGGATGTCACCTCCCTTGGGGGAGACTGCCCAGTGCGGCCGTCCGTCCGACTCGAAGTTCACGACGATCAAAGGATCGGCTCCCACCCGACGGCAGAGGTCCACGAACTCGTGTGTGCCCACCTGGTTGTTGTAGATGCCGCCCCAGAGGAGGTTGTACATGGGCTTGCGTTTATTCTGCGGTCCGACGCCCTCCTTCCACCGATAGTAGGAGATGAAGCACCCGCCCCAGCGCATCAGCGTCGGCCCGAGCACTCTTGTGATCTCGACCACGTCCTCTCTCCAGTCGTCCTTGATGAACTCCCAGGCGGCGTCCACGGAGGCGTCCGTCACGCCAAGCGGCTCCATGAACTGCATGTAGAGGTAAGGCGATAGGTCGAACAGCGGCTTTGGATTCACAGACAACAGATTCTCCTCGGGCTCGCCGCCCATCGCCAGGATGCGTTCTCCCGGCAGTCTGGCGGCTGCGGCGAGACCGGCAGTCTTCAAAAAATCGCGGCGACTGAATGAACGGGGATTCATGATCGTCTCCTCGCAAAGGCAATGACAGGAATTCGTCTTTCCAAAACTGCGCAGTAAACATAGCACTCGTTTCCTACCGTTTTCACGTCGGCAGCTTATTCCGCCCGTCCCAATCAAGTCAAGCGGCACGTCGAAGGCCGAGGGACACAAACGGTAAGCCAGGCGAGATTTCCTCAATCCGCGCATGGGATGAAAAAGAATAGCCACGGGCGTCAGCCCGGGCATCCAGAAGGCCAGACTCAGTCAAGCCCGCGCAGCGGGCGACACAGAATGAGTGATACCTTCTCGGAAATTCTCCAGCAGACGGTCTTCGCCACGAAGGGCCGGCGTTGGAGATGAGGGCGCCGGAGGCGGGACCCGAGACGCACGCTGAGAGCCTACAACCCAGCGTAGCCGTAGTTCCAGTTCGGTGTTTCGATTCTGAGCCCCGGCATGCAGCTGAGCTGTTTTCCCACGCCCTCTTGCGTAACCTGTGTGCCCCAGAGGTGGAGACTCTGGAGCGCCTTCAGGGCCTTCAGGTGAGCCAGACCGGCGTCCGTGACCTTGGTGCCCCCCAAGTTGAGCCCCTGCAGGCCCTTGAGCTCCTTGAGGTCAGCCAGACCGGCGTCCGTGACCTTGGTGCCCCCCAGGTTGAGCCCCTGCAGCCCCTTCAGCTCCTTGACGTGAGCCAGACCGGCGTCCGTAACCTGCGTGTACGCAACGTCGAGCATACGGAGACCGTTCAGGGCCTTCAGGTGGGCCAAGCCGGCGTCCGTAACCTGCGTGTACGCAACGTCGAGCATACGGAGAGCGTTCAGGTCCCTCAGGTGAGCCAGGTCCGCGTCGGAGGCCACACGGAGCCTCAAGCCCGGGATCCCTTGGGCCTCCACCTCGTGTGCCACCGCCTCCATGTCAACCGGGGGCACCGGCTCCACCCACCAGTACCAGCAGGGGGGTATCGCGACCGGCTCAGGCGCGGGCGTGTAGCCGACACGTTTCGCCTGCGCATGCTCCTCAACTAAGACATAGACGTCAAGGGCCAGCCTCGAACTCAAGCTGCGCGCGGGCAGCTTCTCAATCAGGGGTCCGTGCCCCGGACCGCTCTCCTGCCCCCCGCAGCCGCCCGTCACGGGGTCCCCTAAAGCGAGCAACACTGGCGCCGGCAGGTTTCTACATACTCGCTTGCCCATTTTCCTCCCTCCTTGTTCCGAATGTTTAACCGCATAGAACGCCGAGAGCGCAGACCTGGGAACCTGACCCTTAAACCGCTCCCTCCTCTGCGTCCTGCGTCCTCAAAGTCAGCCCGCCGGGGCGACCCCGCCCATGGTGTCCGGGCGCACGAAGTTCATGGTAGACTGGGGTGAGATTACACCTTGAATCGTGCAAACCGTCTCACGTCCTCCGCGCTCTCTACTGTCTTGGTGCGACATGAATTGGACCAACCCGATTCCAGGTTCAAATACCAGCGCGAGTCCGGCATTCGTAGCGGTCTAACATGCTTCGAACGGCATCATGCATGTGCGGCTTCCTTCAGGCGATTCAGGCATCGAACGAGTCTGTTAATCTTGGGCGAATCGTAGGCAAGGGCTATGGCCCGCAGGCGCGAGCGGTCAAGCCTGGTCAGAGAATCCGGATCCAGACGAAGGTCGTCGAGCAAATAGGCATCGTAATCGGACACGCGGCTTCCGCTGAAGCGCTTGTCAGTCCAGACCTTGTCAGCCAGCGCCTTCTCCGGGGACGCCATCAGGAACGTTGTCGTGCCGGCCGTCTCGAGAACGGCGCCCACGGCATAACGGGGACCGTCCAGCATGCGATAGGTGAAGTTCCCAAAGGGCGTCTCGAAATCGCGCGACCGTCGGGTCGTCACCGAAGTGACCGTTTCCACCCGCTCAGGGATTAAACCGTGGTGGCTCAGCGCGTAATCGAGGCTGACATACGACGGCCCGTAGATCAAGTTGGCAAGATATTCGCGGCTGACGGGTGTGGCTACATTTAAGTGGTGGGGGTTGGGGGACGTGTTAGAATGGTTTTACCGGCGAAGCGAAGAGCTGTACAGAAGGATGGAGGCTCTTTGAAATGGATCAGGAGCGATTGAGGGCGGAACTACAGAGGCATGCCCTGGAGA
>JAUYEE010000286.1 GCA_030691545.1 bacterium
GGATGGAAACCTCTTTGTTTGGCCGGAGGATGAGGTGTCGATTCTTGCAGGCGCCCTGAGCCGGCGCCGGAATGCTTCTGTGCCGGCGACCCTGGTTTAGGGTCCCCGACGACGGCCGCAATGCTGGCCGGCTGGCGGAAAGATGTCTACGACGAGCGCGATCGCAAGCGGGAGGAGGCGCGGCGTCAGCGGCAACTGCGCCGTCAACAGGCGGCGTGAGGTTCGGAAATACAATGGCTCTACCAGGTGAAGCGGAAGCGGGCTCCGCGGGGATGCAGCCAAACGGCGGGCGGAACTCAAGGGCTGGAGGCCGATGAAATGAGCGACCTTGAGCAATACCGAGCCAGCGAAGCGGAAAAGGCTCGAACGGCCGATCTACTTCGCGTGTTGCCCAAGGGCCGGCGCTCCGTACTCGACATCGGCGCGCGAGACGGGCATTTCTCTCGTCTGCTGACCGAGCGTTTCGCGGAAGTGACCGCGCTCGACCTCCAGAGGCCCCGCTTCGAGTTTCCACACGTCGTGACTATCGCGGGTGACGCAACACACCTCGACTTCGCCGACGACTCATTTGATTGCGTGTTCTGCGCAGAAGTACTGGAGCACATTCCCGGCTTGCACAGTGCGTGCAGGGAAATCGTCAGGGTTGCCAAGCATGAGATTATCATCGGCGTCCCCTTCAGACAGGACATCAGATTTGGACGCACAACCTGTCGCTCCTGCGGAAGAACCAATCCACCTTGGGGGCATGTGAACTCCTTCGCTGAAGACCGGCTGTCAAACCTGTTTTCAGGCTTGCGAGTCGCTTCCAAGTCGTTTGTCGGCGTTACAAAGGAAGCAACGAATCCTCTATCTACCTTTCTCATGGACCTCGCCGGAAACCCCTGGGGCTCATACAATCAGAAAGAACCGTGCATCCACTGTGGAGCCACGTTGATCCCGCCGGAAAGCAGGCGGCTATGGCAGAAGGTCTGTTCCGCCAGTGCCGCTCGCATCAATCGCCTTCAGGCTCTTTTCACACGCCCGCACGCAAACTGGATTCACCTCGTGTTTTCAAAACGAGGCGACTGATGACTGGCTTCGGACGCGGCCCGGATGGGGATTAAGGCGTGTAAGATCTTCGCTCCCCGCAGGACCAGCCGTGTGTCGGGCTTGTGGACTACTCAATTCGCCTTTGGCGCGCGATGTCTCGCCTTTCTCGACTCACCGCTGAGCGCTCATTGGTAGGCCATGCGGGTCGGGTACGATTTGCAGTACCGATTGCCCCGTACAGCCAAGTCGATCCGGCTCAATGATTGCAAGAACCTGCTGCCATGCCGTTCCGTCTGGGCCAACGAACTGGCAGATCTGACTGCGATTCTGCCGTGCGACCACGGCAATCCTTCTCAACTGCTTGACATGCTCTGTCCTATAGCCTATCCGCCGTGTGCGGATCGCGCAAGCAACGCCTAGAATACACACTATGGCTACCACCGCGGCGACAACCCTCCTCTTTTTAATTGTTCCTGCCCACCGGCCTAACACAATTGCGGCCAGCACAAACAGCGGCGCGTACACTAGCCCGATGTAACGCGGTGCCGTTGGCAACGCGCAATATGATCGGAAGCTTGAGGTTCCGAAATTCAGATAGAGGAACGGTAAGGCGGCCCACGACAACAGCAACAGGGTCTTCGCTGATCTTTGCCAGAAGAATGCCACCCCAGACAACCCCACTGCCAGCAGCGAGTGTATTCCAAAATCGGTCGAAGGAACCAGCATCATCCGCGGATAAGCTTTCAAAAGCCGATACGAGAGATTCCCGTTGGCCTCAATTGCCATCTCACTACGGTTGTGAACCGCCATCGCGTGAAGCCGAAAAAGGAGATCACCGCTTTGACTCCAATACCAAATCAGTTCTGCTACCACAACGAACGCAATACCAAATGCGACTGTAAGTGCTAAGCGCCAGTTCCGCTTTAGAAGTGCAAACATAAACAATGCCACAGCCACGAACACCCCGGGTTCCTTGGTCAAATAAGAAATCCCAAGCACTGAACCAGCGGTCAGCCCTAGAATAATAGAGGTATTGCGTTCGGCAAGCACGAAGAGCAACACTCCGATCACTAACAACGTCTCCAAGAATGGCTCGGGTACTAATACACTGGCATACCGAACCTCGATAGGGAATGTCGCCAGGAACAGGCCAGCAATCCACGCCACTCCCCTACCTGATAATCTTTCTGCGAGCGCCGCAACCAGCGCCGGTGCCAGTGATGAGCTGATCACCGGCAAAATAACCGTTGTCCACTCATGCATGCCAAACAAGCGATAGACCAGCGCCAGTGGCACGATGACGCCATATCTTATGGCGTAATGATGTGACTCAAGATGGTAGGTACCGTTGGCGATTTGCTGGGCGTACTTGGCGTAGCCCAAGTCATCGGATGCAATTAGACCAGTAAAGCAGGCCATCCGGACGCTGAGCGCAAGGGTGAACAGCACTGCCATCGTGATCCATACTGTTCGATCGGTCTCCCTCTGAGTGAGGGGTTCAGATATGATCGGCCTTGTCATCAAATGCCGCCTCAGGATTGCGACTTTCTCTTACGGCCTATAATGCTTCCGTTGGTTCTTCATGCGTTCGCTCCATTATCTTAACTGGGGAACGCTTTCTCCATTTCCAGTCGAACCGGAACAGCCATGCCAAGCTGCGTCACTGCCTTCCGCCGCGATTCCATAACCCGCCGGCCACCTGAGCGAGGCCCGCCCCCCACTTGCGACTTTCCTCGCGGAACGTGGGTTCCCGCCGGAAACTCCACAGCGCCACCATACTCACCGCAATGACTTCCCCAATCATCAGCCGCCACTTCACCGGCGGCACAACCAGGACCAGAATCACTGCCGTCGCAACCGGCAGCACGTTCACCCGCAGGGCCGGAAGGAGCGCCTCCCTCCAGTACACCCCCAACGGAATGGCAAACTCCCGCAAAACGTACCAAAACAGGAGCACATGACTCACGATCATCGGGACCGCGCTGGCGAGGCTGACTCCGGCCAGAGCCAACGGCCGAACCAGCAGGAGCGTGCACCCCACATTCACCACCGCTTCGGCAACCCGCAGCACCGTGAAGAATCGGAGCTTGCGAGTCGCCAGGAGCAGTTGTGCCGAGGTGTTTTGAAACGTCCGCGGCACGGTCCCGACAATCAGGAGAACCAGAACCACGTCGCTGCGGAGCGCCCACGATCCGGATATGTACTTTTCGCCCACCCACAACCCCAGGAACGGGCGGCCGAAAATCACTATCGAACATCCGACAAACACCGCCAAAGCGCCCGTGATGCGTGTGGCGACCAGGTACAGCCGGGCGAGGGCGTCCTTCTGGCCGGTGAAATAGTAAGAGGTGAACGTCGTGGTAAGCGACAGGGGAATAGTGGCAATGAAATAATGATAGTAGGTGCTGAGCTGTCGCGCCACGACGAAGTATGTCAACCACGACGTTCCAAGATATGCGCCTATGATGATAGGCTGAACCTGGTTGATCACTGTTATTGTGGCATTGAGGATCACAGTGGCGCCGGAAACCGCGAAGAGATCCTTGAGAAGCGACCGCTCAAAGCGGACCGGAAACAATGAGATCGAGGCGCCGGACCGGCGGGCGAAAACATACTGAAAGAGCCAGGTAAGAGCCGTCGCCGCGCCGTTGATAACGCTCATTGCGATCAAGCTATACCCCAGACGGACCATGACGACGATAAGCGTGGTCGCCAGGAGCCTTGGAATGAGTTCGGTGTAAACCAGCAGGTCGACCCGCCGGAAGCCGTTGAGAAAGGCCGCGTAAAGAGACAGAGGGAGGTTAAACGCGACCACCACCACCATAATTGCGGCGGCGATTCGGATTTCCATCGGATCGGTGTCGCCGGTGCGGATCAGAGCGGGAAGGCGCCAGGCGATCGACAGGCCCAGAACCATGACCGCGGCCGCAGCCGCTGAAAGCGCCCAGAAGGCGAGCGTGACGATTTGATTCAGGCGGCTCCACTCCCGGTCGCCGCAGTGCCGCGCGACATAGTATCCGACAGCTCCCCGGATGCCGGCGTCGAAAAGTCCGTAGTACCCGGTCAGCTCGCCCAGGAGCGCCCATGCGCCGTATCGCGAGTCGCCGAGCGTGTGGATCAGAAAGGGAGAGACAAAGAAGGATATGGCTAGCGGCACCAGGAAAGCGACAAGGTTCGCCGTTGCGTTCCGCCGAACCGAGGTTGGTCTCACCCGCGGTTCACAGCTATCCCCCTGAGCTGGATTCATACGAGTCCGCGGGCTGGGTGGCCCGGCAGCGCAACCCGCGGCGGGGGCGCACTTTCGAGTGTGTGCGGACTGTGTCGCAGCCTCAACAACGCGCAAATCCTTCCACCGCGGCCTCTCCCTGTTTACGCGCGTTGCTGCCAGCCTCCACGGCCGCGAATCGAACAAAACCCACCGCCAGGCCCATGAACGCCGGGATGAAG
>JAUYEE010000324.1 GCA_030691545.1 bacterium
GGGTGTCCGGCGTGCAGGTGGTGCAGGAAATCCCGCTGCCGAGAATTACGCGGGCAGCAGGGACCGTGACGGTAAGCTGGGATGCCTTTGGTCCGGGACAGTACTCGGTAGAGTACACCACCAACGTGAAGGGGACCTGGACGAAGATTGCGGGTCCGTTCACGCAGACCAGCTTCACCCAAGCTATGCCGGCGGACAAGACCGGATACTACCGCATTGTCGGACAGTAGTCGGTCGCAGAACCGATAACGAGACAGCCCCCGTGCCTCGCGCACGGGGGCTGCCTTTTGCGCCACATACAAGCAACGAGCGAGGTCAGGTCAAAGGCCAGCTCTCTGCATCTCAGTGCTACCTTCTTGTCCATCGCACAACCGCCCAACTCGCAGAGTGTCAAAAGCGAATCGGCAATGCCCGGAGGAGCGTAGCAATAGCCTGCCCCTACCACATCCGGTCTTATTCAAGATATGCCTTATCTGAAAAGCGTCTCTGGGGCTTTTGCGTGCAAACGTCTGCACCCTGAACGGTCCGATAGATAGTGAACTAAACTCGACGCACTTGGGGTTTCCGTCAAAGACGCGGTCCCGCAACCACGACAAGAAAAGGATGTCTCCCCAGGAGCCCGCGGAATGCGAAAGAGGCTTTTGAAGTGCTCGTCGAGCATAGTGGAGTATTTGTCCAATGCGCGACTATACCTTTGTACAGTCCTGCAACGGACAGAAAATCAAGAGTAGCTGTCCGCGCGCAACGACCTTAAACACATTGTGCTGCGCGGCGGCGCTGTCAGCCCGTTGCCCTGACGCTCCTCGAGGGTCTTCTGTTCGGCTGCGAGATCTCCTTTGAGCCCTGGGTGTTCCTCTTCACGGTTCCGTGCTGAGGGGAAGAATCCTTACCCGGTAGAAGCACTTTGCGCGGGACGGCGCCTGCGTGTCAGAAAAGGAAAGGACGGTGTCCCAGGGCATGGCGCTGAGGGGTGCGCCAAGCCGCGACCACGTTCGCATGTCCAAACTCCAGTAAACCTGATAGGTCTTTCCCGACGAGGAGGGCCATTGTAGTGTGAGTCCCAATTTGTCGAGAGATACGCTCTCGACCCGAAAGTGAGACTCCGGGTAGAGCGGGTCTGTCCCCGCCAGAATCTCGTCCTTGTCACCTTTCCCATCGGCATCGGTGTCCGCATTGTTCGGGTTGGTTGACCGGGTCAATTCCTGGCTGTTTGTCAGGCCGTCGGCGTCCGGGTCGTCAGCCCCTCCGAACGAAATTGTAGCGAAGTATGCGGTCTCCCAGTAGTCGGGCAGTTCATCTTGGTCAATGTCCACGTGCTCGTCCGCCCCAATGTCCATGCTGGAACCGGACGGCCGTTTCTCTTCGTCTATGTCTATGTGCGGCGGTGCGGGGATTTCGCTGGTCCCAGCTCCGATACAAGGGGAGAGCCTGGACAGGTGATAGTCTGCATAGGCGGGGCTGACGAACAATGGGTCCGTGCTGATGTTTCCCGAGCCGCCCGCCGTCCAGTTTTGAATGCAGCAGTACTCGGGGCTGGACGATACCACAATCTGATTCGCCGTTGAGTCACCCTGCGTGTTTCCCCAAACAATACAGTTGACGATCGTCCCGCTCGATGAGGAGATACCCCCGCTTCCATATTGGCACGAATTGAACGCAATGGTGTTGTTCTGGATCGTCCCTCCACAACGGGAAATGCCGCCGCCGGCCACATCGGCATGGTTGCCTGCGATGATGTTGTTCTCCGCTTTTCCGTTGCACTCGTGGAGGCCTCCCCCGGAGCCATCCGTCCAGTTTCCAATAATGGAGTTCCGCCCGACAAGACCGTTGCAGTCAGAAAGCCCGCCTCCGTCTTCCCACGCTCGATTTCCCGATATGGTGTTGGCGATGACGTCGCCGTCGCAGAAGCGAAGACCGCCTCCGTCCCCGTGCGCTCCATTTCCGCGGATGACATTGCCTTGGATGGTCCCGTGACAGTAGCTCAGACCGCCGCCGCCGCTCCGCGGTACCGCGTTCTCCGCTATGGTGTTTCCCTGAATGTTGCCGTCGCACTGGGACAATCCTCCGCCACTGGACTGGTCGGTTGAATTCCCAATGATCCTATTGTTCCGGATAAGTCCGTCGCAGTCCCAGGCCCCTCCGCCCTCGTTCCAGGCAAGGTTGTCGGAGATGAGGTTGTACTGGATGGTGGCGTGCGTCCCATTGCCGCATATTCCACCGCCATACAGGCCGTAGCCATTAGCTATGGTCAAGCCTGAGAGAACGCAATCGCTCGTCTCGCGACCGTTGAACAGAACGGTCACACCCGCGCGGCTTCCGTCAATGATGGTTTCGTTTACGACGTCCTCGACAGCCGGATCTGTGCCTCTGAGAAGGACGTTCTTGCCTAAGAAGCTGATGTTCTCGATGTAAGTCCCGGGGCTGACTACAATCTCGTCACCGTCGGCAGCCTCGTGGAGGGCCGCCTGGATGGTCTGGTAGCCGCTTTTCCGCGTGGCATTGTTGGCAAGGGTCGCCGACACTGCCAGGGGGTCCCAGCCAAAACGACACTCCACCGCATTTGCAATTCCGTCGCCGTCGGGATCGCCTGTTCCGTTCTGGGCGAGGTTCGCGAACTCGTGAAACTCCCAATCGTCGGGCAGGCCGTCCGCGTCTGAATCGCCGGACTTCGGAGTCGCATCGGGCGTGTTGCCGTAGGCTCCCATGTCAATTCGTCCGCCGTTCGGTTCCGGCTCATTCGCATAGGGGGAGGAGGGGTCCCCCGCGTCTATACAGGGAGACCAAGACTCGAGACGGTAATCCAGGGCCGCCGCATTCACGAAGCGGGGGTTCAAGAAAATATTGCCCGTCCCCCCTGCCAGCCAGTCTTCGATGCAGAAGTAGCTGGGCGGGCTCGATTCATAGAGCTGGTTTCGTGAGCGACCTCTGTTTCCCCAGATGATGCAGTTGCGAATTGTGCCACTGCATCTATCGAGGCCGCTGCCGTCGTTGGTGGACCGGTTGTCTGCAATCGTGTTGTTCTGGATCAACCCGTTGCAGTACGTCAGACCGCCGCCATGAGCGTACTTGCCGGGGGCCGCGTTGCGGGCGACGACGTTGTTCTCAATGATCCCGTGGCAGGAAGCCAGCCCGCCGCCGCTAGCGTCGTCGCCGAAGGCCACGTTGTCAACGATCAGGTTATTTCGGATGGCGGCTCGGGTGTAGCTTCCCCAAGCTCCCCCTTGAATTCCCGCACCGCTCTCGGCTTGTCCATTTCGAATAGTGAATCCCGAAAGCAGACACGTTTCGTTTTCCGTCCCTGCGAAAGTCACAACAGAGCCGGAGCGGTTGCCATCAATGACCGTTGCCGCCACCACGTCGAAGCTTAGGGGATCAACACTTGTCAGCCGGATATTCTTCCCATGAAATTGGATATTCTCGCGGTAAAGCCCACCAGCGACAAAGACCGTGTCTGCCTCGGCAGCGGCGTCTATTCCCTCTTGAATCGTTTTGAACGCGGTCTGCCACGATTGTCCGTCTCCGGAAGCCGGTGTGGAGGCATTCACATACCACATGGTCCCCGGGACGTTTGGGTCTTTCGCGTAGCGGTATTCCTGGATGTTAGGAATCATATCGCCGTCCGGGTCGCCGGCTTCATCTTGGGAGAGATCCCCGAAGGTCTCCGTCTCCCAATCATCCGGAAGACCGTCGTGGTCGGAATCGGGCGATTTGGGCGTTGCCTCTGGTGTGTTCCCATAAGCGCCCATGTCAATTCGTGCGCCGTTTGGCTGAGGTTCAAGGGAGAAAGGAGATGCAGGATCGCCGGCGTCTATGCAGGGAGAACGGCTTTTGAGGTGATAGTCGCCGTTCGCTGGATCCACGAAGTATGGGTAGTAGTCTATGCCGCCGACTCCGCCCCCCGCCCAGTCCTGAATGCAGGAGTAAGTCGGTGTGCCCGATGAGTAAACCTGATCGCCAGAACCGGAAGAGTTGCCCCAGACAATGCAATTCTGAATGCTGACGGTTGCTGAACAGCGAAAGAGCCCCGCGCCATACTCGGAGGCCCTGTTTCCGAAGACCGTGTTGTTTTTGATGGTGCCGTAGCAGAAACCCAGCCCGCCGCCGTTCGTAGCCGAGTTCTCGAGGATCAAGTTGTTCTCAATGATCCCGTGGCAAAGACAAAACGCTCCCCCGTCGTTGCCGGCTGAGTTCTTCGAGATGATGTTGCCCTGAATTGCGCCATCGCAGCCGCGGAAACCTCCCCCATCGAAACGGGCTTGGTTCTCCGAGACAGTACTGTTCTTCACAGTGCCCCGTCCGCCACATACCGCACCTCCCATTTCTGCTGTGTTCTGGGTGATGAGGCAATCCTCGATGAGAGCGCTGCACTCGTACAGCCCGCCCCCGTAACGGGCCGAGTTATCCGAGATGGTGCAGCCTGCGATAGCAGCGTCGCACCAGGCCAGCCCGCCGCCGTAACCGGGTTCTTGAGTGGCCGAATTTCCGGAAATGGTGTTGTTCTCGATGGTGCCGTTGCACTCGTAGAGCCCCCCTCCTTCTGCCGCCGTATTGCCGGTGACCGTGTTCCCGATGATGGTTCCGTTGCAGTAAGCTAGACCACCACCTGACCCTGCCGAGTTATTCGTGATTGTGTTGTTTTCGATGTTCCCCTTGCACCCGTACACCCCCCCGCCGGAATTCCCCGCAATTGTATTGTTTCGGATAATGCCGTCGCACGCTGAAATCCCTCGGCCGAGATTTCCGCTAATTACGTTGTTCTCGATCGTGGCGCGGGCGCGATTAGTCGACCACCCGCCCCAGATTCCCCCTGCATCGGTGCCATTGCGGATCGTGAAGCCAGAAAGAACGCACGTTTCGTCCTCAAATCCGCTAAAGGTCACTGCCCGGCCAGTCTGATTGCCGTCAATGATGGTGCTGCCGACGACAACGGGGTCAAGAGGGCTGGTGCTGCGGAGGACGATGTTCTGGCTTTTGAACTCAATATGCTCAAGATAGACTCCACTGGCCACCACAACCACGTGCCCGTGAGACGCTGCGTCAATTCCCTCCTGGATTGTCTTGAAAGCTTTCTCCCACGATTTCCCGTCGCCGGACGCTGACATCGACCCGTCCACGTACCACAATCCGGGCATCGCCTCGGGGACCTTTGGGTCTAACCCTCTGCGGTACTCGTCTGCGTTCGAAATCTGATCTCCATCGGGATCGCCGCTTCCATCCTGGGCGAGGTCCCCGAAGAATTCGGTCTCCCAGTTGTCCGGAAGAGTATCTTGGTCGCTGTCGGGGGAGGCAGACGTCGCTTCGGCGGTGTTGCCATAAGAGCCTATGTTGATACGGCTTCCGTTGGGCTGAGGCTCTTCCAAGAAAGGGAAGACCGGATCGCCGGCATCGATGCAGGGCGACCAGGTCCTGAGGTGAAAGTCGCCGTTTTCGGCATCGGCGAAATAGGGGAAAAAGTCCATGTTCCCCTGGCCGCCCCGGGTCCAGAACTCGATACAGGAGTACGTTGGGAGGCTGCTGGACGAGTCGAGCTGCGGAGAAAGAGCGGCGGTATTTCCCCAGATGATACAGTTCACGATGGTGGCGGTGCAGTTGAACAGTCCGCCCCCTTCGTTTGCCGTGTTTGCGAAAATCGTGTTGTTCCAGATCGCCCGCGAACAGCCGTACAGCCCACCGCCGCGCTCCGCAGCCGAATTGCCGAGAATGATATTATTGAGAATTGAAGCCCCGCAGCTAAACAACCCCCCGCCATCTTCCGAGGCGACATTTCCCGAAACCGTGTTTCCCCAGATGATCCCACCACAACGACACAGCCCACCGCCATACTTCGCCGAGTTGCCAGCGATCATGTTCCCCTGGACTGTGCCAAAGCACTCCAACACTCCGCCGCCTTCCCCGGTGTTCGATACCGTGGCATTCCCCGTTATCACGTTGTCGCGGACGACTCCGCCGCAAGCCCAGAGCCCCGCGCCGTGATAGGCGGAGTTATCCGTAATCTGGTTGTTCTGAACCGTCCCCATGCAATATCCCAATCCGCCGCCCACGCTGGATGAGTTGTTGTGGTCTATGATGTTGTTCTCAATCAACCCGTCGCAGTAGGCAATTCCGCCGCCAATACTCGCCTCGTTGTTGGCGATGGCGTTGTTCCAAATCATCCCGTCGCAGTAAGCTATACCACCGCCGTCGTAGTCCGCCCGGTTGCCGGAGATCGTGCAGTCCCGGATTGTGGCGTGAGTTCGCTCCTCAAACACCGCCACGGTAATCCCGCCACCGCCCCTCTGAGACCTTCCATTCCGGATCGTGAAACCTTCGACAACACATGACTCCGTCTCGGTTCCGACGAACGATACGACTGGCCCGTTCTGCCCACCGTCGATTATCGTTTCGGCAGCGACATCTGGGTTCTGGGGTTCCCAACTGCGCAACGTGACGTCGAAGCCGAGAAATTCAACGTTTTCCACGTAAGTTCCGGGGGCGACAACGACGGCGTCTCCCTTTCTGGCGAGATGGACCGCCGCCCGGATCGTCGGGACGGCCGACGGGACATCAAGAGTCATACCGAACGTCGGAGACAGCGGCTGACCGCCTCGCAACACTTCAAAGCCGTCGCGCAGACCATCGCCATCCGTGTCCTCGCTGTTCGGGTCAGCGCCCCATAGGAGCTCATCGGAATCGGAGAGAAGATCGCCGTCGGAATCAAGGGAGGAGCCTTGCTCATAGCACCCCATGTCCACGGCTTTGCCGGCGACACGGCAATTTCCGTCGAGGTCATACTGTGGCCAATGGAGCCAATAGTAGCTCCAGCCCGCATCTACGCAAGGCGAATCCGCCTGAAGGCGGTAGTCGCCTCCGACCTCGTCCACGAAGCGCGGATACTCCGAAATGTTCCCCGTGCCGCTTGACCATCCCTGGACGCAACTGAAGGATGGGACGTCACACTCGTCAATCTGACTCTGTGGCGGCGCCCCAATCTTCCCCCAGAGAATGCAGTTGCGGATTATGCCGTGGCAGCGGGAAAGCCCGGCGCCCCAGGGGGCCGTGTTTGCGACGACGGTGTTGTTCTGAATTGTCCCTTCGCCATAGCACAGCCCGCCGCCAGAGTCTGTGGCGCCGTTTCCTGAGATTTCGTTGTTTTGGATGACGCCTTCACACCCATATAACCCGCCCCCGCTCGTCGCGGAGTTGCCGCTGATTGTGTTGTTCTGGATCGTGGCCCTGCAATAGCATAGCCCGCCGCCGAACTCCGCGGTGTTTTCTCTGATGACATTGTTCTGGATGATGCCGTGGCATCCCTCCAGGCCGCCGCCGTAGTACGCGGAGTTCCCGGAAATCGCATTGTTTTCAATGGTCCCGCGGCAGCCATAGATCCCGCCGCCTCTGGCGTCGTATCCTTCGCCTCCCGTCGCGGTATTCCCCGTGATGACGTTGTTCCGGATGGAGACGCCTCCGGACATCTCCATGAACTCCTCACCCAAGATTCCCCCGCCCCGACGCGCCTTTCCGTCGCAGATAGTGAACCCGTCCAGCGCGCATGGCTCATGTTCCATCCCCATGAAAGTTACTACGGGACCGGCTTGATTCCCGTCAATGATGGTGCTCGCGATGACAACCGGGTCGTTGGGGTCCCGGCTCCGAAGGATGATGCTTTTGCCGTGGAACTGGATGTTCTCCAGGTACGTGCCAGGCGACACAACAACCGTATCCATTTCGGATGCTGCGTCTATGGCGTCCTGGATACTCTGAATGGGCTTGGGGGAGGTGCTTTCGCTCGACGAGGCATGGCGAGAGTTGTCCACATACCATGTCGTTCCATAACCAGCGCGAATTCCCCAACACGCGAGAAGAAGGGCCGCCGCTGCCGCAGCCACTTCACGAACGCGTTGACTCCGCTGACGGAAAAGTGCCGTCCTCATCTCTGCTCTCCTTGGTCAAACGAGTTTAACAGAGAGAACACCCTTCTATTCGTGATGCGAGGTTTACTCGCCGAGAATCCGGTAGAACCGACTCGGCACGTCGGTTGTGTCGTCTCCGGTCCAGCTCGTCTCCGAGATGGGCCAGGACCCGGAGGCGTTTTGCCAGTCGCGGCTCGTCAAGTCACCCGTGTATTGCACCGTGTATCTTCCGCTCCCGAACGCTTCCCACGAAAGCGTAACGGTTGCGCCCGCTACGCCGATAGTCCGAATCGGCGGGCCGGGAGAGGGAGGCAGGGGGATCCCGGAGACTTTGATATCGTCCAGCGCAAACCAGTAGTCGTAGTAGGTGCTGTAGAAGCGCCAACGCAGGCGGACTTTCTTTCGGTCGGCGATGCTTGAGATTCTTATCTGCTCTGGAACGCTGTCATCGCCATTCGTTCGGTCATGGTGGAACACCCACGTCCACGCCCCCCACGTGGAGGTCTCTTCGTCGTAAACCTGAACGTCGGCTTCGCAGACCTGGAGATTCTGGTCCGGGTCCTCCTCGAAGATATTGATGTTTTTCGAGAAGCTCAGGTGCACGTTGACATGGCCTCGGCAGTCCACGACCGGGCTGACCAGTGTTTCGTCCAGGTCCACCATCCCTGCAAGGTCGCCGTCCGTAATTACGTACGTGCCGGTCATTCCCGGGATATGAGGATCCGTAAGGTTCAATGGCTCTCCCTCCGTGCTCCACAGTTGCCACATTCCCCTCGGGTCACCCGATCCGCTGATGACCTCCCAGCCCGCCGCCTCCATTTCCTCCTCGGCACCGTACGATTCAAAATCTTCTGAGAAAATGACCTGAGTGCCGGGTTCCGACCAGCCGAATGCGAACCCAATGGCGTCAAGGTTGCAACTCCCGTCCAGCATTCTCACCCGCAGGGTGTGGTCTCCGGCCTCTGACGGGAATGGCTCGAGAGGATAATCCATCCAGGCAGTCGGTTTCCCACTCATGGAAACGGTGACAAATCCCACATAGCCCTCGTCCCAAAAGAACTCCACCTTCGCCCCGGCTTCGCTGGCGGCCCTCACGACAATCTTGACGTTCCCTTCAGGGACATCAGGGAAGCCGTATCGGAACCAGTCCGCCGGGGAGGTGTTCCGAACAGACCACCCGCTCGCTCCCTCTCCTTGAACAATCTCGACCGCATCAGCGGGCCGGTAGGGATTCGGGATCTTGGCTTCATGCCACGGGAATGTCGCGTTCTGGTAGAAGTAATCTGTGCTGGTGAGGTCGTCGCCTTCACGGGCAGCGACCCCGTCCTGGGATGGTCCTCCGGGGGATTGGCCGCCGCCGAAGTTATACTCCTCGCACTCCCTCACTGCCATGGTCGGACCGGAAGGCGCGGTAGCCTGAGAGAGTTCCAGAGGACTTTCTCCGCCGCTCGCTGTCTCGGCTGTGACCCTGTAGGAGTAAAAACGCCCCTGTTCGACGTTCATGTCGGTCCATAGCGTGTCGGAAATAAGATCAGCCACTTTCACCCATTCCCCGCCATTCTCGCTTCGATACACGTGATACCCGATGACGCCTTCCTCCGGCGGGTTCGGCATCCAGATCAGGTGCGCGGCCAGCAGCGTCTCTGCCGAGACCACCTGCGGCGGAGACGGGAGCATGTAAAGCTGACTGGCGCCGAGAATGAGCTCCCGCGTGGTCCCATACACGATGTCTCCGCTGAATTGAAGGGGCGAGAGCGCGCCCGAATCGGTGCCGACAGAATAGCAGATGCTCTTGTCTTTCACGTTTTCGCCGGAAAATCGCCAGGTGACGGTCCTCCCGGAAACCTGGCCGCCGGACATGTCGAGAGGTATCGCCCCTTCGGGAAGCGTCTCGACGAGACTAAGGACGGAGGGCCGGCGCGACGGATCAACCCTCACCGCCAGCTCGACGCTCACGGGTTCTCCCGGCACGAAGCTCGGCGGCAGCTTTCGGAAGCAGACCGCCGGAGGGCCGGGGGGGCCGACGATGACGAAATGGGAATACTTCGCCGTAGCGAGAGTTCCGGCCTGGTGGCTGGTTACGGCCACGCCCGCGAAGACGGGATCGGACACGGCGGGAACAACCATCGTCTGCGGTGAAAACGTGTACCATTCGCCGTCAGGGCGCCGGTAAAGCCCCGTGAACGTGTTCCCCTGCCTCTTGAGGCGCAGGTGAATGGGGAATTCGTACGCGCCCGCGTCAATGATCGCAGCAAACTGGTCGCTGGAATTGGGGACGTTGCGACCCTGCATTGAGAGCGCGGTCATGACCGTCGAGCAAACGTAGGAGTGAACCGAAGCCGGCGTAAGATCATCTCGAATCATGATGCCCAGTTTGCCCCAGGAGTGCGGCCCGTCGAGCGAAATCGCTTTTGCGATGACCTCGAAGTCGCCCGAAAGCTGACAATAATCGAACCGGAAACTGTCCGAAGAGTCCCAGATATCTTGTCCGTCCGCTCTCACGGTGACTTCCCCTGTTGCCGAATCGTACGTCGTGGACCCCCGCGCGGGACCTCCGATGTCCCGGGAGACAAGCTTGAGGTCGGCAAAACCGAACGACCCAATCGGCATCTCGATGCTGTCGACAGATCCTGCTGGATTCGCGGCGCGGACGGTGTAGAAGTGAACCCCAACGGCCGCGTCCTCGTCGAGGAACTCGGTGCTTGCCAGGTCTGATCCCACTGGCGTCTTCCGCCCACCGGGAATCTCGGACCTCAGGACACTGTATGCTTCGGCTCCGGCTGCTTGCTGCCAGGAGAGGTAGGCGGTCCTCAAGCCCGGCGCCACGAGAGACCAGACGGGCGCCGCCGGAGGAATGTTTCTCACGACCCGTACACGGACCCGGTCCTTTCCCGGACCACCGATGCCACCAGCGGTCAACTCGAAGGTCAGGACTGTTTCGGCCGGCACAGGGGGTGCATCAAATGTTGCGGGGGCGCGGTCGGGATCTAAAATCGTGACGGCTGGCTCGCCGCCCAACAACACCTGCCTCCAGAGATAGCTTTCTGCGCCGACGGTCCTCCCGCCATCCAGCGTTACCTCTTTTCCTTCCACGGAGGTCTGGTCTTCACCCGCATAGACATAAACGCCATCGACAAAAGGCGGCTCGTAAACTTCAAGCTCGGCGACCCCCGTGTAGTACGAGCTTCCGCCGGGGGCACCTATAATCCGAACGGCGTTCCCGCGAACGGGAGGAAAGACGAGCTCGTATCGGGCATAGTCTCTTCGTGCGGTTGGGACATTCCGGAAACAATACTCCGGAGAAAAGGCGACGAAGTCCGGCTGTTGCCACGTGGCGCCGCCGTTTCTGCTGTACTCCACTTTCAGGCTTTTCCACCATCCGCCGTCGGGACGGTTCTCAGCCGCGTAGTAGACGAGCCGGTCCATGACCAAGGGGACGCTCCAGACGTAGCCGTACCAATCTTGGTCGGCATAGTTGATCCCGTCATTGCTGTAGAAGGACGTGACAGTTTGTCCGTCGTGAATCGCCGTCAGGCTTGGAGCGGCCGACGTAATTCTTGAGAACGGTTGTGCGTCAGGCCTCAAGGCCAGATTGGGCAAGGCCGTCACGGAAAGCTCCTCGGATTCGGGGCCTTCCCCGTAGCTATTCGTCGCGCCTATCTTGTAGAAATACGTCCATCCCGGAAGAAGAGCTCCATGGTGGTACGATGTTCCGGTCTCCAGGGACCAGACATAGGGTCCCCTTGCCTCGCCTGGCGGCTGACTTGCGATACCGAGCAGATAGGCGTCCGCGTCAAGAATTGCATCCCAGGTCAGGGTCACCGAAAGGTGCCCGATGGCCACAGCGAAATTCGGCGGGAAGATCGCGGGCGGATTGGCAGCTCGCACCGTAACTCTTGTAGTTGCCATGTCGGTCCCCTTTTCTCCCGTGACGGTCAGTTGGAACGTCAGGACGATTCCCTGTTCGAGGGAGGGAGCGATGAAGCTCGCCACCGGTTGGTCGCTGTCGCTGATCTCGACAACGGGATCGCCCGGCTGCACGAGCTGAACCCAGGAGAAGGACATAGCTCCTTTCGAACGGGTTCCGTCGAGAAGGACCGCCTGGCTTTCGTAGGTGACCTGGTCCGGTCCGGCGTCTGCTCGGAAGCCCGCTTGAAGGGGCACATGCACGCCAAGCTTCGCACCGATATAGTCGAGCTGCATGGCGCCGATGTATGGGGACCTCGTGAGACCAAAGTAAACGTTGTCCACGCTTGCCCGGGAAGCGGTATTCCAGCCGGTCTGACTGAAGGTGGCAACAGGCGTCGTTTTTCCATCGAGGTAAACGGTGACCAAGAGATTGCTCCTGTTGGCAGGATCGTAGATGGCTGTCATCCACACCGCATGAAAGCTATTGGAGCTGTCTATGGCTATGGGATGCCCGCCGAGTTCTGGCGGGACGAACCCCATCTCTGTCCCCGAGGCGTAATAGGCGCCAACGCCCCAGTCCGGATCGTTCCGTGCGTCTTCCGCGACTCCCACATTGCCCGCGCCGTACTCATTGTTGTAGCTCGTTGTCGGCGGAAGGAGACGCCATCGCGCGATGAACGAGACGCCAACTTCAAAAAGACGCGGGGTCACCCCTTCCGGCCGGACCTCTTTGGTAAAAAGGAACTTCCGATTCTCCCCGGCCGTCTGCTTGTCGTCGAGGAGAAGGACGGTGGCATCCGCAGAAGGAACGCTGCCATTTTCGGTGTCCCCCTGGCCCGGCACGACCGCAACCTTAACCGCGTTAGGGTCCAGAGCAGAATCCCAGGCGTCGGAGTCGTTGTCGTGTGTGAAGCCCGCAACGTCCGGGAGAGCGTTCCCTTCGAAGATGTAATCCCAACCTCCCTGTGGGTCCTCCCACCCGCCCCTCGAGGCGAGACTCCCTCGCCCGGCAAAGGCGAGCGCTCCCAGAAGGGCGCCGACCGTCCATACTGTCTTTGTGGATGCAAGACGTTTCATCTTTAGCCCCTCCACGTGCATTGCAGACGTGCCGTTTTGCCCACGTGCTCTCCTCACGAATGGCTCATGCGCCGATGCCACAAGGCAACTCCCTGCAAGCTTAAGGCAGGCAGGAAAGGTCTCTCGCGTATCCCGCCTTCAGGGTCTTACCTCGACCCGGTAAGAGCTTCTTCCCGCCGTGCCCGACCCTGCGTCCACCAAGTAAAGTGACTTGTCGCTGGCTCCAGCCCGGCGAAGCTTCCCGATGGCGGACCATGCCCTCAAGTCCTCGGTGACGTAGACCTGGTATGTCCTTCCCGAAACCACCGACCATTCGACTCGCACGCCCGTATCCCCCCAGCTCACCGCGATGACTTCAAACAGCGACCGCGCATCGCGGGGATCGGTTCCGGCGAGAACCTCAAACGAGTCGTCTTTACTGTCGCCATCGGTGTCGGGGTTCAGCGGGTCCGTGCCGTAAAGGAAGACCTCCCTCATGTCGTTCAATCCGTCGTCGTCGCTGTCGGCGTCGCGGGGGTCGGTAGAATTCTGGTACTCTTGGACGTTGCTCAGTCCGTCGCCATCCGGGTCGTTGGTCGCGTCCGGCTTAAGCGGGTCCAGTCCGTACTCAGCTTCCCAACCATCGGGAATTCTGTCATCATCGCTGTCTGGATTCGCGGGATTCGTCCCCCAGGTGTTGACTTCTTCGCCATCCTTCAAATTGTCGTCGTCGCAGTCGCCGTCTGAAGGGTCAAGGTGGTATGTTTTCAGTTCCTCATAATCGGTGAGTCCATCGTAGTCGGTGTCAGAATTGGCGGGGTCGGTTGACGCCAAGAGCTCCTCGCTATTCGTCAGCAGGTCCCCGTCGGGGTCGTCTGCGGGGCCGGATTCGAGCGTTCCGAGGCGTTCGATCTCCCAGTAATCGGCAAGACTATCGTGGTCGGAGTCCACATACTCATCCGCCCCCATGTCTATGGACGAGCCGAACGGGGCTGCCTCACCGTCAATGTCAGGCGACGGAAGAACAGCGACGTTTTCGCTCCCCGCGTCTATGCAGGGTGATACAGCCTGGAGGTGATAGTCGTTCTTCGCGGGACTGACAAACAGGGGGTCGGCGCTGATGTTGTACCGAGCCACGTCAGCCATACCCTCGATGCAGGAGTAGGTTGGCAAGCTGGTGTCCTGGGGATTCAGCTGCCCGGCGCTTGGAGCGGTGTTTCCCCAGATGATGCAGTTGACGATGGTCCCGCGACACTGGCGAAACCCGCCCCCAGAAGAGCCAGCGGAGTTTCCGAAAATGGTGTTGTTCTGGATTGTGGCCCCGCAGGAAGACAGCCCCCCGCCGTACCTTTGCGCGGAATTGTTGTAGATCAGGTTTCTCTGGACGGTCGTGTTGCAGTTATGCAGGCCGCCCCCCTCTTCGTTCGCTGAATTCCCGGCAATGACGTTGTTTTGAACCTCGCCGTCACAACCGGACAGGCCACCGCCACCGCGTGTTGCGGAGTTCCCGACAACCGTGTTTCTTTCAACCGTGCCGTCACATTGGTAAAGGCCGCCCCCATAACCAGTTGCTGAGTTACCCGAGATGACATTGTCTCTGACGCTCCCCGGGCAGTATGCCAGACCTCCTCCGCTGCCAGAACTACCCGTGGCGGAATTGTTGTTGATTGTGTTATTCTCGATCACGCCGCCGCAATAAGCTAACCCGCCGCCGCCCTGGGCTGAGTTTGCCGTAATGATGTTGTTCCGGATGCTCGCCCGGCTGAAGTTGCCCGGGATTCCTCCGCACACTCCGCCGCCTGTCTCTGCACCGCCGTTCCGAATTGTGAACCCGGTCAGAACGCAGAATTCGTCCTCTGGTCCCTCGAACGCCACGACGGAGCCTAACTTGTTGCCGTCAATGACCGTGCTGGCCACTGTAGCTGCATCGAGCGGGTCTTTACAGGTCAGCGTGATGCTCCTGCCTGGGAATCGGACGTTCTCCACGTACGTGCCTTCGGCAACGACGACATAATCCCCCTCGCCGGCCGCGTTGACTCCCTCCTGGATGGTCTTGAATGCGGTATCCCATCTTGCGCCGTCGCCGGATGCGGCCACCGAGCCATCCACGTGCCACGTCGTTGGGGGCGCCGCTGGATTCCAGCCCCGGTGGTACTCTTGATCGTTGGTCCTTTGGTCGTTGTCGGCATCGCCATTCTGTTCCTCAGCGAGACTCGCGAAGAAGTGGACTTCCCAGTCGTCGGGGAGATTATCCCCATCGGTATCCGAGGATTTCGAGGTGGCTTCGGGCGTGTTGCCATAAGCCCCCATGTCAATGCGCCCGCCGGTTGGCAGGGGCTCATTAACGAAGGGGGAAGCCGGGTCGCCCGCATCTATGCACGGCGACCAGCTTACGAGGTGGCAATCCCAGATGCCGACATTCAGAAAATGGGGATAGTATGAGATGTTCCCCTCTCCGCCGCCAGTCCATCCTTCGATACAGGAATAAGCGGGGATGGAACAACCCGAAAGCTGGCTGCCTCCTCGGTTTCCCCACACGATGCAGTTCAGGATTGTCCCCTGACAGGAGCGAAGTCCTCCGCGGTTGTTTCCGGCGATGGTGTTGTTCTGATGCACCCCATCGCATTCGTACAGTCCGCCGCCATAGGATGAAGTCAGGTTCCCTACGATGACGTTGTTCTCGACAATGCCGTCGCAGTAAGCCATTCCGCCCCCAAGGGTGGCTGAATTGGCGACGATGGCATTGTGTTGGATAGTGGCATGGGTGTGTGTGTTTTCCGTCCCGCCCGAAATGCCGCCGCCGGCGACGGCGCGCCCATTCCGGAGCGTGAACCCCGAAAGGATACACGTCTCGTTTTCCGCACCGGAGAACCTCACGGCGGCGAGGGTCTGTCCCGGATCAATTATCGTCCTTGACACAACGCTGGAGTCCAATGGGGCCGTGCTTTGCAGGAGGACATTCTTGCCCCCGAACCACACGCTCTCCAGATACGTCCCCGGCTGCGCGACAAGCTGATCTCCGGCTACGGCCTCCACCAGGGCACTCTGAATGGTCTGATACCAAACGCCAGTCGTCTCGTTGCTCACGCGAGTCTGGGCCGGCGAAGTCGGGTTCCAGGCGTAGTGATAGTCTACAACATTGAGAATTCCGTCGCCATCGGGGTCGCCAATCGCTTCCTCTTGGAGGTTTTTGAACCAGAGCATCTCCCAATCGTCCGGAAGGCCGTCCGAATCCACGTCCAGCGACTTGCAGGTCGCCTCCGGGGTGTTTCCGTAGGCGCCCATATCCACTCGGCTGCCATTGGGTTGCGGCTCGTCTGCAAAGGGCGACGTCGGATCGCCTGCGTCGATGCATGGCGACCATGGTCTCAAACGGAAATCCCCATTCGCAGCATCCACAAAATACGGCACGAAAGCGATGTTGCCTTCCCCTCCGCCCATCCAGTCCTGAATGCACGAGTAGCTTGGCACGCCCGAGTCCTGCACCTGGGCCTCCCGAGGCGCCCTGTTCTCCCAGATGATGCAATTCCGCATCGTTCCCTTGCACTGGTACACGCCCCCACCCGACACGTCGGCGACGTTCCCCAAAATGGTGTTATTCTCAATAACCGCCTCACAGTTGACTAGACCGGCGCCGCTGCCGGTCGCTAAATTGCCGCTGATTATGTTGTTGCGCACCGCACCGCCGACATGCTTCATCCCGGGACCCGAATTCCCCCGGATCCAGTTCTTCTCGATGAGCGCGCTGCAATCCGCAATACCACCTCCTGTGTTTTCTGACACAAGGTTGTTGCGGATGGTCCCGTTGCAGCCCCGAAGCCCACCGTTCGAATTACCAGAAATTGCGTTACTCTCGATGATGCCGTGACAGCCGTACAAACCCCCACCCGAGGCATACTCCCCCGCGGCAAAGTTGCCGGAAATCCTGTTGCCTTCAATGACGCCGCCGCAATACGCCAACCCACCGCCGTAGCTGGCGGTGTTGCCCGTAATCACGTTGTTTTGAATCGTAGCATGCGTCTGGCTTTCCCATCTCCCGCCGTTGATCCCGCCGCCTTCGGAGCCCTTGCCGTTCCGGATGGTGAAGCCCGCAAGAAGGCACATTGCGTTTTCAGTGCCCGCGAACGTGATGACGGAACCGGCCTGGTTACCGTCAATGACAGTCCTGGCGATCACCCTTGCGCTATTGGGGCTCCTGCTGGTGAGAATGATGTTTCTCCCTGTCAACTGAAGCGTTTCGCGATAGACTCCTTCCGCGACGATGACGGAGTGGCCCTCGCCCGCCACGCTGACCCCCTGGCGGATTGTCTTGAAAGCTTTTGCCCAGGAAGTACCGTCCCCGGACACGGGGGCCGCCCCGTCCACATACCAGAATCCGACTTTGGTTCCGGGCACCGTCGGGCTCGACCCCAGGCAATACTCCTCGATATTTGAAATCAAGTCCTTGTCAGGGTCATCCGCGGCACCCTGCGCCAGATTCTTGAGGAACCTGATTTCCCAATCATCAGGAAGCCCGTCGCCATCGGTATCGGGGGATTTCGAAGTGGCCTCTGGCGTGTTGCCGTAAGCTCCCATGTCAATGCGTCCGCCGTTCGGCTCGGGCTCTTGTGAGAAAGGAGAGGTCGGATCGCCAGCATCCATGCAGGGAGAATACGTTTTCAGGTGGTAATCTCCCTTGAGAGCGTCAACGAAGTATGGATAGAAAGAGACATTTCCCCCAAGCGTGCCGCTCCATCCCTCAATGGAACAGTAACTCGGGGGGCTGCAGCTCGAGAGCTGGCTGCCGCCCTTGTTTCCCCAGATGATGCAGTTATGAATCGCCCCGGTGCAGAGGAAAAGCCCGCCGCCGTCTTCCCCGGCGGAGTTGTCCGCGATTGTGTTGCTTTCGACCGGGCCGGTGCAATCGTTCAGCCCACCGCCCTTGCGTGCCGCCGTGTTCCCAACGATTACGTTGTTCCAGATGGCGTTCCGGCACCAATGAATCCCCCCGCCGGAGCCGTCCGCGGAGTTCCCGGAGATGACGTTGTTGCGAATGGTGCCCTCCTCGCAATACGCTATCCCCCCGCCATTCCCAAATTCTCCTTCCGCCGAGTTGCCGATGATCGTGTTGTATTCCACCGTACCGTCGCAGCCGCAAAGCCCGCCTCCTCCGAGCGCCGCGCCACCCCTGCAAGAGTTCTGGGAGATGAAGTTGTTCCGGACCGTTCCGCTGGCGCCGTCCAGTCCGCCGCCCGCTCCGTTCGTCCAGTTGCCGGTTATAACGTTGTTTTCGACCAGGCCGGAGCAAGCAATCAAGCCGCCCCCCGCCGCCAAAGGAGGCCAAAGCCGAGTTGGCGCTGATGGTGTTGTTCTGGATTGTCGCGTCCGAATAGCCTACGGCGCCGCCTCCCCAACCAGCGGTGTTTTGGGAGACTACGTTCTTCTGGACCGTCCCGCCGCAATTTGCCAGCCCGCCCCCGATCCCATTGGCTCCCGCCGCCGTATTGTGTGTGATGATGTTGTCCTGGATGAATCCGTCACACCGGTACAGTCCGCCGCCGCGACCATATTCCTCCGTGGCTGAATTGCCCGTGATGGTGTTATTCTCGACCACGCCGTCGCAAAAAGCCATTCCGCCCCCGCCGTATTTGGCCGAATTCCCAGTAATCACATTGTTCTGGATCATGGCATCGGTGTGGTTGTCCTCTGTACCTCCGCAAATTCCGCCGCCGTACTCAGCAAATCCATTCCTGATCGTGAAGCCCGCCAGAGCACAGTTCTCCGTCTCGAACCCGGAAAAAGCGACGACGGGCGCCGTTCGGTTGCTGTCAAAAACGGTGTTTGCCACGATGCTGGGGTTGAGAGGGTCCATGCTGCTCAGCCTGACGTTCTTGCCGCCGAACTGGACAACCTGGACGTATGTTCCCTCTGCAACGATAATCGTATCACCATGGCGGGCCGCGTTGATCCCCTCCTGGATCGCCTTGAAAGCCTTTTCCCATGACGTCCCGTCACCGGAGCTTGTTACCGACCCATCCACATACCATCGAGGCTGCTCGGTTGTCGGGTTCAAGCCCCATTGATGTTCCCGCCCGTTCGAGACAGAGTCGCCGTCGGGGTCTCCGTCCGCTCCTTGAGCCAGACTTCCGAAGAATTCCATTTCCCAGTCATCAGGGAGTTGGTCGGAATCGCTGTCGCCGGATTTGGATGTGGATTGTGGGGTGTTGCCATAAGCCCCCATGTCAATACACCCGCCATTCGGTTCCGGCTCAATCGAGTAAGGGGAGGAGGGGTCACCCGCGTCTATGCATGGCGACCAACTCCTGAGATGAAAATCCCCGGCGGGGGCATTCACGAAATGAGGGTGGTCTGAGATGTTCCCCTCTCCCCCTTCGGTCCAATTCTCGAGGCAGCAATAAGACGGGAACTCCGAGCTGTAGAAGCTTTTGCCGCCTTCATTCCCCCAGATGATGAGGTTGCGGATGATCCCATGACAAAAGAAGACAACGCCGCTATAGTCCCGCGTCCAGTTTCCGTAAATGGTGTTGTTTTGGAGGACGCCATTGCACTCCCGCACCACCCCTTCTGGGCCCGAATTGCCAACGACCACGTTGTTTTGAATGACAGCGTGCGTGCCTCCCCCCGAAATGGCCCCACCGGCAAAGGCGTTCCCGTTCCGAAGAGTGAAACCCGAAAGCACGCAGGTCTCATTCTCTGTTCCTGCAAAGGCAACAACGGGCCCCTTCCCATTTCCGTCTATGACCGTTCCTGTCGCATTCCCCGCCTCCGCCCCAGTCGCACTCCTCAAGACAACGTTCCAGCCGGGAAATCTGAGGTTTTCGAGGTAAACGCCCGGATGGACGACCAGCTCATCTGCTTCGCTGCTTTCGAGGAGAGCGGCCTGTATCGTCTCGTACCATGTGTCCCTGGTCTGATTGTGAACACGCGTGGCCGCTGCTTCGAGGGGGTCCCATCCGTAGCGATACTCCAGGGCGTTCGGAATCACGTCACCGTCCGGGTCGCTGGAACCGTCGCTTCCGAGCTCCGCGAACCAGTGCATCTCCCAATCGTCGGGCAGGTCGTCAGAATCCGCGTCAGGAGACTTGCGGGTCGCCTCCGGCGTGTTTCCGTAGGCTCCCATGTCCACCCGGTTCCCGTTTGGCTCAGGCTCGTTGGAAAAAGCAGACGAAGGATCCCCTGCATCTATGCAGGGCGACCAGCTCTTGAGGTGAAAGTCACCGTTCTCCACGTCCACGAAATGCGGATTGAACCGAACATTCCCCTCGCCTCCTGCCGCCCAATTCTCTATGCACGAGTAGGTAGGCACGCTTGAATCCTCGAGTTGTGTCGTGCGGACGGACCGGTTTCCCCAGATGATGCAGTTGCGAATGGTAAAGCTGCACTCGAAAAGCCCCCCGCCAACGGAACCCGCGAGGTTACCGTAGATCGTGTTGTTTTGGATTGCCGTGCCGCAGCGAGCGAGCCCCCCGCCGATTCCCGTGGTGGAGTTCCCCCAGATTAGATTGTTCTCGATGGTCCCATTGCACCCATACAGGCCGGCTCCCATGCCTATAGCGGAGTTGTGGCAGATCGCGTTGCCCCTGATGCTGCCATCAAGGTGACTGAGGCCGCCGCCATCCTGGCCAGCGGAGTTCCCAAAGACCCGATTGTTCTGAAACGTGCTCTTGCACAGGTCCACCCCACCCCCGTTGTACGTGGCCGAGTTGTTCGAGATAATGTTGTCCTCGATCGTCCCATTGCACAGACGGATTCCCCCGCCGCTCTCTCCATGATTCTCAATGATGACGTTGTGGCGGATCGTCGCGTATGTCCGATAGTCCCACGTTCCTCCGCAGATTCCCCCGCCGTCTGGACTGGCACCGTTGCGGATTGTGAAACCCGACAGCACGCACGTCGCTTTCTCCGTTCCCGCGAACGTCACGACCACGCCAGCCTGACCGGCGTCAATGACAGTGCCCGCGACGACCAGAGGGTCCAGCGGATTCGTACTGGTGAGCGCGATGTTTTTCCCCTTGAACTGCACCAACTCGACATAAACGCCCTCGGCCACAGTGACAGTATCCCCGTCTGAGGCGGCGTCTATCCCTTCCTGGATTGTCTTGAACGGAGTTTCCGGGGAGTGCCCATCGCCGGAAGCAGCCACTGACGCGTCCACATACCATGTTGCGGCTTCGGCGGATGCCGCCGAGTGGGTAAAGGGGAAGGCGGTGAGTGTGATTGCGATGAGACAGACTGGTGCGAGGATGGCGAGTGAGATGGGCGTTTCCCTGGCCATGGCTGGTTACCCCCTGTCCAATGGGTGAGACCTCGCAATATTGCTTTCCGCTTATTGCGGTTCCTACCACCGCCCTCCAAGGGAGTCAAGGCCAATTTTCAGAGATTTTTCAGCCAATGTGACGTGGGTCGGAAATGCTCTTTCATCGCTTAACACAGTGCGCTTTCGACGATCTTCATCGTGAGGATGTGTGAGCGCCTGGCAGACACAGGTGGGGTCTGGAATGAAAGGAAGTGCTCTCTTACCCAAGAAGTCCGTTTTCAGGGTCTTGCGCAAATCCGGTCTTCGCAAGTCGATGGCCCCCAGTACGACCTGTAAAGTGAAAGCTGAAAGACACCATAGCTCTCGACCCACCTGGCGTGTCTGTAGAAGACGCACGGTCTCAAGCACGACGAGGAAGGCGTGTCATCCGAAGAGGCCGCGGAATGCGAAACAGCGTTCCGAAACACTGGTCGAGAACTGTGGCGAAAGCGCGCGATTTTCCTCTGTAGACACGCATAATTTCGTTTCTGCAACATCGTAGACCGTAGACATGTTGAGTCGGTGATCCGAGGGTAGGGCCGCTCACAACATGCGGAGATCGTGGGAATTGCCAAAGACAACGGGCGGCTTCAAAAGGGGCGATGCTGAAGGTCGCGCAACACCTGTCTGGCTGAGGCCCTTCAACTCTTTTTCATCCACCAGACAAGATTGCCTGGACGTCGTCCTTCACTCTGCCAATGGGCCTGATCCCGAATTTCTCGATGAGGACGTTTGCGACCGTCGGAGACAAAAACCCCGGAAGCGTCGGCCCCAAACGAATCCCTTTTACTCCGAGGGATAGAATCGCCAGCAGGACGGCGACGGCTTTCTGCTCGTACCAGGCGATGTCGTAAGAGATCGGCAGGTCATTGATGTCCTCAACCCCCAAGATCTGTTTCAGCTTCAGAGCTATCGCCGCCAGGGAGTAGGAGTCATGTAAGCGCCCGGCCAACCCATGTTCCC
>JAUYEE010000338.1 GCA_030691545.1 bacterium
AACTACCGAAAAACGCTACCAAGCCTATGTTAGCGCCGACCTCCGAAGCTGGTCGCAGCTCGGATCACCCATGACGGCATCTGCCTCGGATGAGTCCTTGTCTATTGTTGATCCGAATGCTGTTGCCGAAGGCGCGCGATATTATAGAGTCGAGGTACTTCCCGAAAGGTGAACGGGCGGTGGCGAATAGTCGACGCCGTATTCGCAATTCGTCCTGTTGTCATATGCCACGGAATGATGACAGGCTCAAGCGTAGACCTGATGCACGGTCACGATTTCACGACCCGGACCGCGTGGAAGCCATACCTGTCTCTGACCCTGTCCAAGCTCTGATAATAGCACTTCAACTTCCCCGTCTTCTCCTCGTCGAAGAATCTCTCCTGCCAGGCTGGCGAGCAGAAGTTCGTCAGGGATATCCCCAACAACCTCACCCTCCCCCTCCGCGTATAGGCCCTTCGGAACAACTCCTCCACGCACCGATAAATCTTCTTATCCAGGTCCGTCCCTTCCTTGAGGGTCAGGGACCGCGTCACCGTCGTGAAATCGGAATATCTCAACTTCAGCGTGATGGTCCTCGCCTGAAGCTTTTCTTCCCGCAGCGACTTCGCCGTTCTCTCGACTAACCAGAACAGCGTCGAAAAAATCAACTTCCGGTCAATCGTATCCTCCTCGAACGTCGTCTCCCGGCTGATGGACTTCGGACCGGAATACTCCCCGCCGATCTCCGAGCGGTCAATCCCGTTTGCCATCTCGTGCATCGCCAATCCCCACTTCCCGAACGTCCACAGCAACAGGTCCTTGTCCACCTGAGCAAGCATCCACACCTTCCGCACGCCGAAATCAATCAACTTCTCTTTCACGGTTTTCCCCACCCCCGGCAGCCTCTCGATGGAAAGCGGCGCTAAGAAAGCCTTCTCATATCCGGGAAAAACCATCAGAATCCCGTTCGGTTTCGCGCAGTCCGAGGCAACTTTCGCTATGAGGCGGTTCGTGCCAATGCCGATGGATGCGTTCAGCCGCAGCTTTTCCCTGATCTCGTTTTTGATTCTCTGAGCCGTGCTGAACGTCGCCCCGTACAACCTCTCGAACCCAGTCAAGTCCAGATACGCCTCGTCAATCGAGACCATCTCGATGTCCGGCGTGTAGCTTGACAAAATTTTGAAGACCTTCCGCGAGACGATGCTATATCTCTCGTAATCGCCCTGGAGAAAAATCGCGTGCGGACAAAGCTTCTTCGCCTGGGAAAGCGCCATACCCGAGCGAACACCGAACTTCCTCGCCTCGTACGAAGCTGCCGCAACCACGCCCCGTCCATCCGGGTCACCCCCCACAATCACGGCCTTGTCGCGCAGCCCCGGATTCAGGCTTTCCTCGACCGAGACAAAGAAAGCATCCATATCCACGTGAAGAATCTGCCTGCCTGAAGGTTGTAGCCGCGACTTGCCTGCGGCTTGGGAACAGGGCTTGACCGCCGGCTCCCGCAGAACGCCCCTCGAAGAAGAAGGCGTTTCCTCCTGTCCGAGATTCGACGAGACGCCCGGCCCGGGTTTGTTCCGATTGACTTCCATTGGCTTCAGTTCGAGATGAACGTTTGGGAAAAGCGGGGCAGTCACACCAACAAATTCCACCGTATCCATAATGCCCTATGTCGGGGCGCGCGTCAAGGATATTTTCGCTTAATATTCGCCCATGCGCTCCGATCCCACCCGTTTTTTGTATGAAGTGCAGGGGTGAGGCTGCTATCATCAATCTCATCAAAAACTCTGAGGGAAGGCGATGAGCCATTGGAAAGGACATTTCTGGCGGTTCCGGTACGGGCTGGTGCTCTTGGGCGCGGTGTTGATGGTCTCGTCAAGCTGCCGGCGGAAGCCGCGACAGGAGCGCCCGACGGACTTTGTGCCGCCGAAAGCGGATGTGATCGCCGTGGTGGAGTACAGCCACTTCAGGAAAAACGAGCTGTTCCGGCAGGTGTTTGACGATGGGGAGTTGAAGCGGATTTTCCGTGAGATCGGTCTTTCCGAGGAGGACGTGGTGAGAATCGCGGGATTCGTGGAGGTTAATCCGGGTTTTCTCCAGCGCGAAGGGCGTTCGAGCGAGGGCAACGGCCCCGGGGAATTCGGAGTGATCATCCAGGGGAAAAAGCCTCTGCACGCGGTGTTCAAGGCGCTGTCGGCCCAGGGCTGGGTTCGCAAGAGCCGCGGGGGAAAAAGGTTTTGGGTTGCTCCGGAGGGGACGCCGTCCCTGGCAGCGGCATCGCTGCGAGGGAACATGTTGGCGGCGGGAACGCCTTCGGCAGTGGAAGATGTTCTGGATGTCGCGGCAAGCAAGAGCGTCTCCGCGACCATGCCGCGCTCGGGCAATGAGACCGGTGGCATCTTTCGACGGATGGGTGCGTTCGGAGAGGTGAGCCTGGCCATCTCCTTCACGAAGGAAATGAAGATGGCCGCGGGGGAGGTCGCCCGGTCGGCCGGTGTGTTCGGGGGGATGACCGGAGGAATGATGGTCGGCGGGGTACTGGAGGCGCTGGGGGCAGGTCGTGGTGTTGGCCTGTCCTTCGGCGGGAAGGACGGAGGCATCTCGTCGAGGGTTGTTTTCGTGGCAAGGGATGCTGCCGCGGCGAAGGTCCTTGCCGGATTGGTGAGCGTCGCGAAGATCGCGGCGCCGGCGATGGCTCCGTTTGCCCCTTCGGAGGCGATGGACGTAATCCAAAGCTTAAAAGTCCGCTCGGAGAATGACGCGGTCCTCGTGGACTTCGCGATTCCCGCGAAGGCCTTCAAGAACCTGGGACGGTGATTCCCGCTACCGGTTTTTGCTTAGCTTGCGCCCGACATGAAGGAACGCCGTTCACCACGAAGAGCACGAAGGACACGAAGGATGGAATTTGATGAATTGGCCGAGGACCCGTGCAACCGTGGACGGGTACGAGCCGGGGAAGCGCCTCGAGACAGGATGACTGCCGCAAGAGAGGATGGAGGAACGATGTTCACCACGAAGAGCACGAAGGATGGAATTTGATAAGTTGGTGAATCTGCATAGGGATGCGCGATCAGCCAAAGGAAGGAGTAAGTGAACAGCACGCAGATGCTCAATCGGTTATCTTCTTTCGCTCGCTTCGTGGAGAGGCTCGAGCGAATTACCGCCACCGAGAAACTCTACCGCTTCGCGTTGCGGGAGATCGCACACCTCTTCGCGGCCGAGCATGGATGCATCGTGCTGCATGACCGCCTCGCCGACACAGCGGTTATCGAAACAGAAATAAAAGACAAGGCGGAATGGGACACCGACCTTTTTCTAAGTTTCATCCGGAACAGGCGTCCACGGACACCGTCCGATCTGATCATGGCTCCCCTGTGGGTCAAGAACAAGATCGTCGGACTCATCGCAGTGAAAGGAGAACGGCGATTCACCAAAGGGGACGGACGGTTCCTTTGCCGTCTGGCAGGCCGCCTTTCCAAAGAACTGACGGCGCGCGAGGAACTGAGGCTTCTGACCGTCCGGGCGAAGGTCAGCAAGGACATCCTCCGGGGTCTTCGTCCAAAAGACGTGCTGTACAAACTCCTGGACGGGCTGGAGGAGTTGCTTCGCTACGACCACAGTGCAGCGATCCTCATTCTCGAGGAGGAGAGAAACGCCTTTCTGGTGCAAGCGGAGAAAATCACCTGGAGGAAGGCGAAAAGCGAGCGGATTGGAATCCAGCTCCCCACGGATGCGAACATGATTCGTCTTCTGCTAAGCAGCCACCAGCCGTTGGTGTTTCATCGGAGTAACGAGGGGAACTGGGTCAGCAATGCGGGCCCCGACTCGGTTGGGGTGATTGAATTGCTCGATTACAACCGCACCTCTTCTGTTCCTCCCGAGAACAGCGTCCTGTGCGCTCCTCTCCGAGCGCAAGGCCAGTTGCTCGGTCTCCTCAAGATAGCCAGCCGCGTCAGACAGGCGTTCCTCCCGGACGACCTTCGCGTGGTGGAGGAGTTTCTGCCCCAGGCGAATGCCGCGATCCGGCTCTCCCGGTTGAGCGCCACGCTCCACGAGCGAACGATCGAGTCGGAGAAGCGGTCGGGCATCATCGAGATTGCCAGAGGGGTCTCCCACGACATCAACAATGCTCTGGGGGCGATTCTTCCGTTGGT
The DNA here is from genome assembly GCA_030691545.1 of bacterium. Lineage (GTDB taxonomy): Bacteria > Auribacterota > JABMQX01 > JABMQX01 > JABMQX01 > JAUYEE01. The sequence goes on from JAUYEE010000338.1 coordinate 4,131, forward strand.
TCAGTCCATCATCAGCGATGTCAAGGAGGCATGCGGCGACCCGGGCGAATTCCTGAAGGATATGCGGTATATCGAGGAGAACGTGAAGCTGTGCGCCAGAATTTTCCGGAGCATGCTCGAGTACGCCAAGGCGGAGGAATCCGGGCAACTGCTCGCCGTGGATATGGGAAGAAGCATACACGGCGCCGTGAGACTGTTAGAGAGGGGGTTGACCACTCGGGGGATAACCGTGAACATGGAGATCGAGGAAGATCTGCCAGCGATTGAGGCAAACCCCAATCGCCTGCAGCAAGTGTTTTTTAACCTCATCAGCAATGCCCGGGATGCCATGCCCGACGGAGGGACGCTGCGCATTCGAGCGTGGAGAGACCCCACGACGGTACACGTCTCCGTCCAGGATACCGGTACCGGCATCCCGAAAGAGGATTTGAAACGGGTCATGGAGCCCTTCTTCACGACGAAAAAGGAAGGGACGGGCTTAGGTCTCTCCATCTGCCGTTCGATTCTCTGGGAGAGTAATGGGAAAATGAGGATTGAAAGCGAGCCGGGAAAGGGAACAATTGTCTTTGTTGATTTCCCCGTTTCCGGGAGATGAGCGAAAGGGCAGCCATGCCGCAGCCAGATAGACGAGCGAGCATTTTGGTCGTGGACGACGAGGAGGGCATCCAGCGCGCCCTGAAGCGAGTTCTCTCGCGGAAGTATCATACGGATACTGTGGGCTCGGGCGAGGACGCCATCCGGAAGCTCGAGAAGAGGGACTACGACATCGCCATCGTGGACCTGCGAATGCCGGAGATGGACGGATTCCAGCTTCTGCGAACCATCAAGCTGTACCGGCCCGAGACGGAGGTCATCATTATGTCCGGGTCCGCCTCCGAGGAGAAGCTCATCGAGGCGATCCGTGATCAGGCGTTCTATTTCGTGACGAAACCATTCCAGAAAGAGGTCATCGAGACCCTCGTGGACCGTTGCGTGTGGACGCAGCGCCTCGAACGGGAGAACCTCGCGCACACAAGACAGCTCGAGCGGTTTCTCGACCAGGCCAAGGAGTTCCAGGCGAGCCTTCTTCCCGCGGGTTTCCCACAGATTCCCGGCATCAGTTGCGGCGTCAAGTACCTGCCCAGCGAAGTGCTCGGAGGCGACTTCTACGATTTCCATGCCGTGTCGAGGCGGTCCGTGGCATTACTCATCGCGGACGTTTTCGGGCACGGCGTTCTCGCCGCCATGCGCACGGGGATTGTGAAATCGCTTTTCGCCGATGCCGTCAGGGAGAACCCTTCCCCCGCCCACGTGGTTCGCACGATTGACAAAGCGATGAACCGGTTCGAGGGGGAAAGCCCCCTCACGCTTTTCTACGGTATGCTCAATCTGGACGAGATGTCCTTGTCCTACGCCAACT
>JAUYEE010000357.1 GCA_030691545.1 bacterium
ATGCGAGGGGCGTTCCCACCATCATCATGGCCATCGGGTATCGAGACGCCCATTCCACGTCCGAAGTGCAGAGCATCAAGGCTATGGGCCGTGCCGTGGAATTGCTGGTGCACATCCTGCGCCAGGAGGTCTAGTGCCTGGCCACAGTGGTTTTGGATGTCATTCTGAGCGATAGCGAAGAATCTCTGTACCACCATGAGTACGCCTGCCTTTCGGAGCAAAGAGATTCTTCGCCTCCGCTGCTGGGAAGCTTGGGCAGTTTGGGATGCACCCACGCTCCGGCTCAGAATGACATTACTCATATTCACTATGGTCAAGTACTAGTGCGGGATATCCTGTACTTGGGTGTGCCGCCCACTAAGCTTCGCTTACGGTGAACAGCATGGAACAGGAACGCACCATCTCCACCCGGATGGCCTTTGAAGGTCGAATCGTCAAGCTGCGAGTGGACACCGTCGAACTGCCGGACGGCCGGACCAGCCAGCGGGAGATCGTCGAGCACCGGGGAGCGGTGGTTATCGCGGCTGTGGATGACCACCGAAACGTCCTCCTTGTGAGGCAGTTCCGAAAGGCCGTGGAGCAAGTCCTTTTAGAGCTTCCCGCAGGGACCTTGGACCTGGGGGAGGAGCCGGAAGCCTGTGCTTATAGAGAGATTCAAGAGGAGACCGGCTTCAAAGCCAGGAGATGGGAGAAGCTTGGGGGTTTTTACAGCGCGCCGGGATTCCTTACTGAATACCTACACCTTTTCCTTGCCAGCGAACTGGAGCCCAGTGAAAAGGCAGCAGACGATGATGAGAATATCGAAGTGGAGCCCACACCACTCTCGCAGGTACCGCGCTTGATAGCAGCGGGCGAGATTCAAGATTCAAAGAGCGTCGCTGGCCTGCTCAGGGTACTGAGGGAACGGTTCCCCGAGCTTTAAGACCCGGGCGTCCCGGCCCTCTCCGTCACGTTGTTGATGATGTAATCATACTGCGCCTGTAGCAAGGACTTCTGCTCCGGGCTCAGGTCAGGGTTGGACAGGCGCTTGAGCAGAGTTGCCTTCCAGGTCTCTATATGCTCACCGGTTATGGGATTGCTTCTACACATCCTTACTCACCCCCTGGGTCTCTATACTCTGAGCATATGACTTTGCCTCAGCTAATGTCAAGGAACTTTGTTCCAGTTTTTAGCTATGGATATCACCCCCTCGGTCGCTCAACGGGTTGGCTCCTCAATGGACATAGCCACCCGTCCCATGTCTCGAATCCGGCGGAGCCGCGATCCCAGTTGGGGCTGCAGCTTACACTATGCCCAAGGTCCAGTCGGTCGTTCCTACAGGATCGTCAGCGCCGCTGCTTGCAGGCTCCCAGACCCGGCGAGATTCCTTTTTGGGGAGTAGCCTCATTGGGCCTCATAGGTTCGTAGCTATGGTAGGCGTAGCGGAAGACCCTTTTTCAGGCCGCATCGCTTGCCTGTTGCGCGAGTGGAATCCCCTGTCTCATGGTGCGCCACCCAGCGCCCGGCGGCATGGCCGCCTTATCAAATCTATGGCTCCACGCTAACACCGGCGGTTGGGTCGGTCAATGGAAAATGGGCTCCGTGACGCCAAGAGCGACAACAAAGAAGGATTTGACCCTAGCCGATATTAGGCGGATAATTTGGGGGAGAAGCCAAATCGAGAAGGCGCGGCGGGCGGTGGGAGCTCTTTTCGTTACGGGGAGACACACCCACTCCGTCGGCATAGTTAAGCAGTTTGAAGATTCAATATCGACTCATTCAGCGTCCAGACTTCACGATCGACGATGTTCGCCGCTACTTGCGAAAATTCAGTGTAGTGGACGGCCTTCAGGTCATCAATCGTCTTTCGAGGCGCCTGTACTTCACCACACCGACACCAGGGATGGTTGGCATTGAAATGGGGAATGACTACACTATCACAGAATGGGATCTGGCCTTCATTGCCAAGGAGTTGATACTCAGCTCTAACGATCATCGGTCGGGCTTGCTAAGTGGAGACGCAAAGAAGATTAGGCATGCCCTGTTCCTGGTTAGCAACATGCGCGACCCAGTGCTTCGGGGTGAAGGTGGGATTACGCATGAACAGCGCTTGTACTCACTGGCACGCATCGCGTACCAGCAGTTCCGCCACCAAGGATGGTGGCGGAACGCCTTACCTCGAACGTACCTGCTCTACGAGAAGACCTGGAGGCGCCTGCCAAGTTCGATGGATCTATCGGAAGCATCAATGAATGTGTTCGGAATGCCGTTACCGACGTTCCTGGCACTGGGCACTGCTCTTTACGGACTCGCTGGTGCCGAAGCTTTCGCATCGTTCTTGCCGACGGCCGTTGCCAATATCGATCCGAAGCTCGAAGGATTACGGCGGTTAGTCACGGACGATGTCAACCAGAGTCTCTGGTCAAGGGCTGCAACTGATTATCCCGGATTCCGCCAACTGTGGCAGGAAACGCTAGAAGATAATCCGGCCTATGCCTGCTTCGAGTTCAACCCTCTCGAAAGGCGGCCGGTCATTCTGACCCAGCCACCGGTGCGATGTGTCGTTCCTTCATTGTCCTCGTTGCTTCTCAGGTTTACTGATGGTATCTACCACGACTTCTTTAACTACTACAAAAGCCTGGGGGACCACGGGAAGTTCACGATCCCGTTCGGGGAGGTCTTCCAGGAATACGTGGGCTGGCAGCTACGATCCCATTTTGATGACGGCATGATAATCCCCGATCGAGAGTATCGAGTCGGTAGAGACATGTGGAAAGGACCGGATTGGATCGCGATCGAGGACGATAGCGCCCTACTCATAGAATGTAAGGCCGCGAGGCTTATGCTGCCAGGTAAAGTTACCGGCGAAAAAGAGGCGATTGAAAACGACGTGAAAAATAAGTTGGTCCCGGTCGTCGCCAAGTTCGCTGAGAAAATCGCTCACATACGTGCACGACCGGACGATTATCCTAAACTGCATGGCGTGAGCAACTTTTATCCTGTCGTCGTCACGCTCGATCCGTGGTGGCCCGCGGAGTCGTTCCACCACGCCATCGACGAGGAACTGACACGTCGGGGGATAGCGCGCGACCCTTATCACGTGATCTCGATCGACGGTCTTGAAAAGCTATTGCCCTTAGCAGCCGTAGGTATTAAAATATCAGGTATTCTACAGGAGCGGATCGACCGGGGACAGCAAGGTTACTTCTTCGGGGAGGAGCTTTCTGCCAAAATCCGAGACATCGGTGGGCTGAAGGCCAACAAGCTGCTTGATGAAGCGTTCAGCGAGTTTTTCGCGCCTTTCGTGCCGTCTGTGTGTCTGAGATGCTACGAGACTAAACCGAATCCAAGACGAAACGCGCGGACTTTTTACTCAAGACCATGGGAAGAGAGGCAAGCTACGCAATCGCTGCCGGCGACCCATGTTTAGCCCATTACAAGTACGGACAAGCGATAAAGATATTCGCTCTTGTTTTTGAGTGCCGCGGGAGAATGGTGGTGATCGGTACCCAGCTAACGCATTTGAACGGGCTTTACTCTCCTAAATGACAATTGGTGGACCTAAGTAGAAAGCCCACTATCAGAATTTCCTGATAATCTTCATTGACGCTTTGAGATGAGCCGTAATTAGCCGTCGTTTACTCTGCAAGACCTAGGTCTTCAGCCCTGGGGCCTGGTCACTATGTCTCAGCCCCCATCGCCGCCTTGAACCCGAAGATCGACAGATCATTTTCGCAGGGATTAGTGTAGAGTAGAATTGAAGTCAGTGAAAGGGACAAACATGACTTTCAGACTTGAGATTGAACAAGAGGAAGACGGGCGCTGGATCGCGGAGGTCATGGATTTGCCTGGGGTGCTTGCATATGGACAGACCTCAGAGGAGGCCAAGGCAAAGGTCCAAGCCCTTGCCCTGCGTGTCATAGCAGACCGTCTGGAACACGGCGAAACCGATCCTGAACTTCTTACCATTTCCTTTGCGGTCGGATGAGCCAGTGGCCCAGCACTCGTGCGAGACGCGTTCTGTCAACGCTTCTTCGCATGGGGTGGACCATTAAACGGCAGTCCGGGGCTCACCGCACGCTTTCCCGTCCCGGCTGGCCCGATTTTGTATTTGCCTTTCACGACGATGAGGAGCTCGGTCCTCGGATGCTTGCGCGAATTTCTAAACGGACAGGACTTGGGCCCGATGACTTGTAATAAAGGGTCTTATGCCGATCCGCATAATACACTGCGATAAGAATCGCCTCGACGCAACAGCGCGAAACCATGCCGTTGATGCACTATGACCGGCATTATCAACGTGCGTCTTATGCGGCACTCGAAGCTGTATTTGGGGTGTTATGCGGATTAATATAAACAATGTTCGCCGTCAAAACGACTTGACATCGGGATGATGGTATCGTACGATATATGGTACGATAAGGAGGCCTGAGAATGACAACGCTCTCAGCATCAGAAGCGAGAAGGCGCCTGTATAATCTGGTTGACGAAGTGAAGGAAACCCACGAGCCGGTTCAGATCGTAGGTAAGAGGAGTTCTGCGGTCCTCGTCTCCGAGGAGGACTGGCGGGCAATTCAGGAGACATTGTACCTGACATCCATACCCGGTATGAGAGAGTCCATCCGGGAGGGGCTCAGCACTGCCATCGAGGAGTGCGACGAGGAACCTGGCTGGTGAGTTGGCGGCTGGTTTTCACCAGGGATGCTGGGAAGGACGCAAAGAGAATAGCACAATCAGATCTTAAACGCGAGGCAAATCGTCTATTGGACATCCTCAGACAAGACCCTTACCGGAGCCGGCCGCCGCACGACAAGCTTGTGGGAGACCTTTCCGGCGCTTATTCCCGAAGAATCAATATTCAGCATCGGCTGGTTTACCAAATCGTGGAGG